>SVOP01000042.1 GCA_015066325.1 Oscillospiraceae bacterium | reverse complement strand
CGAAGGCGGTGCCAACAGATTTACAGTCTGCCCCCTTTGGCCACTCGGGAACACTCCCATGTTCACTATTCAAAAAAATGGAGCTGGTGGACGGACTCGAACCCCCGACCTGCTGATTACAAATCAGCTGCTCTACCAACTGAGCTACACCAGCAACTTAATGCTTGACTACTATATCACAAAAGATTTTTATTGTCAAGAGAATTTTTTATTTTTTTAAAAAAGTTTTTTAAAAAGAAAAAATCCGCCGAGATACACCCACGGCGGATTAAAAATTAAAGCTTATTCTTCAGTTTTTTCTTCTACATTTTCAAAGGGAACTTCCTGAGCGGGAGCAACGGGTGCTTCGGGAGCATAAGGTGCACCTGCAGGAGCTGCTGCAAAAACATAACCTGCATCTGCAATTTTGTTAAGGTCGCTCTGCATTAAGCAATAGTCAACGATACCAAGACCGAGAATGCCAAGAACGAGATACAATACAGAATTATCTTTATGCTCTATTCCGCAAGCCTGACAGCCTTCGTTAAGTTTTCTTTCAGCAAGGAAGAAGCCAACAAAAGGTAAGAATAGAACAAGAAGAATCTCTACAAGACCGTCATCATTAACATCTTTAACCTTAACTGCATCTCTTGCGAGCTTTACGCCCCAAACGATACCGTAAATACCGCAGGTTACAAGAGTTAAAAGTATACATTTAACTATATTTCTGTTTTCAAGTTGCATAAAAACAACCCCTTTCTTTTGATTTGAGTTGATTATATCATAACATTTTTTCTAATTCAACAAAATTCTACAAATTTTGGTGGAAATTGTTCATAATTTTGTGCAAAAATGGCAACCGAGTAAAAAATTGACTATATTATCACCTTGCATTTATTACATTTCTGCTATATTATTATTGTATTATGCATTAAAAGGCGGTGTGACAATGGATAAAACAACAAAAAGCCGTGTTATTCGTCTTGTTGCATTCACAGTTCTTGCTTTGGTCGGCATTTTTTTAATATATTTGATTTATCACTTTTCAGGTGTCGGCTTTAAATGCCCTGTTTTTGAAATTACCGGCTTTAAATGTGCAGGTTGCGGAAATACTCACGCCCTTGAATGTCTTTTAAAGCTTGATATTCTCAGTTCTTTTTCATATAATTACATTTACCCTCTTGAAATTTTCTATATTTTCTGGGTATATATGAACTCTTCTATAAGCTATATAAAAAATGGTAAATTCAACTACAAGCCACCTTGTCAGGTGCTTGATATTATAATTCTTATCATTGTTGTTCTTTGGATTCCTTTGAGAAATATTTTAGGTGTATAAAATGAAAATAAATTATCAAAAAATGCTCGATGAAATAATCGAGAAAAACGAAAAACAAAATATAAAACCCGCTCTCTTGCTCCACGCTTGTTGTGCTCCGTGTTCCAGTGCCGTGCTTGAATATTTATATGAGCATTTTAATATTACATTGTTCTTTTATAACCCAAATATTTCTCCCGAAAGCGAATTCACTTATCGCCTTGAGGAATTGAAAAGACTTATCATTGAAATGAATTTTAATGATATTGAAATAGTTGTGCCTGATTATGATAACAATGAGTTTGAAGCTCTTGCAAAAGGGCTTGAAGATTTACCCGAAGGTGATAAGCGATGCAAAAAATGTTACCGTTTGCGACTTATGAAAACGGCAGAATACGCTAAAGAAAATGGTTTCGATTATTTCACCACCACTCTTTCCGTAAGTCCCTATAAAAATGCGCAATTACTCAATGAAATCGGTGGAGACCTGGAAAAAGAATATGGAACACCATATCTTTATTCAGATTTCAAAAAGAAAGAGGGTTATAAACGGTCCTGCGAACTTTCCCGAAAATACAATCTTTACCGACAAAACTATTGCGGTTGTGTATATTCAAAACAAATTTCAGAAAAAGCTGAGGAGAAAAACAATGACTAATCTAAAACCCGAAAGAGTTTTTTATTATTTCAAGCAAATAAGCGATGTGCCCCGCGGTTCAGGTAACTGTGGCGGTATGGCTCGTTACTGCAAAAACTTTGCAATAAACCATAATTTAAAATATGTAAAAGACGATGCAGATAATGTTGTTATTTTCAAAGACGGCACGCCGGGTTTTGAAAACAGCGAGCCCGTTATTCTTCAGGGGCACATCGATATGGTTTGCCAAAAAACTGAAGGAGCAACTACTGATTTTATAAATCGTGGCATAGAGCTTTTTGTTGATGGAGATTTTCTTAAAGCAAAAGAAACAACCCTGGGTGCTGACAATGGTATTGCCGTTGCAATGATTCTTGCAATTCTTGAAAGCGACAATATTCCTCACCCGCCTATTGAAGCGGTTTTCACCTCTGATGAAGAAATCGGTCTTATAGGTGCAGGAAAGCTTGATAAAAGCATTCTTTCTGCTAAAAAAATGATTAACCTTGACTCCGAAGAGGATGATACTGTTACTGTTTCCTGTGCAGGCGGATGTCATTTCCTTGCTAAGACACCCTTAGATTTCCAAGAGAAAAACGGCACAAAAATTACAGTTACCCTGAAAGGTCTTAAAGGCGGTCACTCCGGTGTTGAAATAAATAACAACCGCGTAAATGCTGACGCCCTTGCAGGAAGATTTTTAAATCATATAAAAAAGACATTTAACTTTGACATTATCAATATTAATGGTGGCGATAAGGACAATGCCATCCCCAACAAATGCACAATTGAGCTTTGCGTTGATGATGCCGATTTGTTTATTAAAACTGCAGAGGCTTATCTCGAAATTATAAAAGCAGAAATAGCTGACAGAGAAAGCGGATTCACTTTTACTTTTAGCAAAGGAGAAACCTCTTTATTCAAGGTTTTGTGCGATGACATAAAAGAAAAACTTATTTTTGCTTTAACCTGTGTTCCCAATGGTGTTCTTGAAATGAGCGCAGATATAGCAGGACTTGTTCAGACATCCTTGAATCTCGGTGTTTTGAAAATTGAAAATGAAGCTTTATCTCTTCATTTTGGCTTGAGAAGCAATAAAAAATCAGGCCTTTCCTTCCTCATAGAAAAGTTGCAGGCATTTTTTGGCTCTGTCAATTGGGAAACCGATACCAACGGTCATTATCCCCCTTGGGAATACAAGGACAATTCTCAGCTAAGAGAGATTTATAAAGCAGTTTATGCAGATTATTTCGGAAAAGCACCAAAGGTAGAGGCTATCCACGCAGGTCTTGAGTGTGGGGTTTTTGCAGATGCTATTGAGGGTATTGATTGCATTTCAATCGGTCCTGCTCTATACGATGTTCACACAGCAAATGAAAAATTAAGCATTTCTTCAACTGAAAATGTATTTAATATTCTCTTGAAAATTTTGGAGAAATTGAAATAATTATTATATTGTAATTATTATATTTCTATGATAAAATAAACCGATTATTTTGGTATGAGCACATTCTTGTTTGAAAAAACTCATACAGATTGGAGAAAATATGGACAACAAAAACAATTTTAAGCCGTATGTACCGGCAGAAAAGGTAACTCCCGAAATTACGGTTACCTCCATTGTTATGGGTATTATTCTGGCGGTTGTTTTCGGCGCAGCAAACGCCTATCTGGGACTTAGAGTGGGTATGACTGTTTCTGCTTCAATTCCTGCGGCGGTTATTGCTATGGGTGTTATCCGCATTGTTATGCGCAGAAACTCAATTCTCGAAAGTAACGTAGTTCAGACAATCGGTTCTGCAGGCGAATCCCTTGCGGCAGGTGCAATTTTCACTCTTCCTGCTCTTTTCCTTTGGGCAGCAGAGGGCAAAATGGAAAAGCCCGACCTTGTTGAAATTACTCTTATTGCCCTTATCGGCGGTCTTTTGGGTGTTTTCTTTATGATTCCCCTTCGTAACGCTCTTATTGTTAAAGAGCACGGAACACTTCCCTACCCCGAAGGAACTGCTTGTGCAGAGGTTCTTCTTGCAGGTGAAAAGGGCGGTTCAAGTGCCTCTACCGTTTTTGCAGGTATGGGCTTTGCAGCACTTTTCAAATTTATTATTGACGGTCTTAAGCTTGTTTCAGGTGAAATCTCTTTCAGAGTTAAAGGCTTTGCAGGCGAAATAGGAACACAGATTTATCCTGCTGTTATGAGCGTTGGTTATATCTGCGGTGCAAGAATTTCTTCATATATGTTCGCAGGCGGTATTCTCAGCTGGCTTGTTCTTATTCCTATGATTGTGCTTTTCGGTTCAGAAATGATTCTTTATCCCGGAACTGCTCCCATAGGTGAGGTTTTCGCAGAGGGTGGCGCAAGTGCTATCTGGAGCACATACATCCGTTATATCGGTGCAGGTGCCCTCGCAGCAGGCGGTATTATCAGTCTTATTAAATCTCTTCCCCTTATTGTTAAAACCTTTACAGGTGCTTTGAAGAGTATGAAGGGTGCAGGTGCTTCCTCAACAGAACGTACTGCAAGAGATATTAATCTTAAAATAGTTATTATCGCTATTATCATTCTTGCATTCCTTATCTGGTTAATTCCTGCTATCCCCGTTTCACCCGTGGGTGCAATTATCATTGTTATATTCGGCTTCTTCTTTGCAACCGTTTCTTCAAGAATGGTTGGCCTTGTTGGTAGCAGTAATAACCCTGTTTCAGGTATGGCTATTGCCACACTTCTTATTGCAACTCTCATTCTTAAGGTTACAGGTGCAGACGGTGTTGACGGAATGTGCAGTGCAATTGCAATCGGTTCAGTTATCTGTATTGTTTCCGCTATTGCAGGTGACACATCTCAGGACCTTAAAACCGGCTACATTTTAGGTGCAACGCCCAAAAAACAGCAGACCGGCGAGTTAATCGGTGTTATCGCATCCGCTCTTGCTATCGGCGGTACACTTTACCTCCTCGATTCTGCTTGGGGCTTTGGCTCAGACGAGCTCGGTGCTCCTCAGGCAACACTTATGAAGCTTATTGTTGAAGGTGTTATGGGTGGCGATTTACCCTGGGTTCTCGTGTTTATCGGTGTGTTTATTGCCGTTGCAGTCGAGCTCATCGGTATTCCCGTTCTCCCCTTTGCAATCGGTGTTTATCTCCCCGTTCAGCTTAACGCTTGTATTATGGTGGGCGGTCTTATCAGACTTGCTCTTGATAAACTTAAAGGCAAAAAAGCAGAGCACAAAGAAGAAATCGTTAACGATGGTATTCTTTTCTGTTCAGGTATGATTGCAGGTGAAGGTCTTGTGGGTATTGTTCTTGCTCTTCTCGCTGTATTCGGCGTTGACAAGGCACTTAATCTTTCCGCAAAGCTTGGCATCCCCACAGCAGTTTCAGACCTTGGCGGTTTACTTCTCTTCGCTTTGATTATTCTCACAGTTCTTAAATTCACAGTTTGGAAAAAGCGTGATAAAAAAGCATGAAAAAAGATAAAGTAACAAACGAAAATTATCTTGAAAAAAAGCCCATCTGCAAAGATGGGCTTAACTGGTCTAAAGACGAAAACGGCAACGTAACTCTCGAAATGGAGAACAAGGGCGTCGCCAACAGAATAATGCAAAAGCTCATAAAAAAACCGAAAATAAGTTATATTCACCTTGACGAAATGGGTAGCTTCATTTGGCCTCTTATGGACGGTGAAAAAGATATACTTGAAATCGGGAAATATGTTGAAGAGCATTTCGGCGAAAAAGCAAACCCACTTTACGAAAGACTCTCCCGGTATTTCAAAACTTTAGAGAAATATAATTTTATAGAATACAAATAAACAAAAAGTCAGTTAAAAGATTTTCTCTTTTAGCTGACTTCTTCTTGCTTTTAATATGAGTTTTTTATATACTAAAACATAAATGAGGTGACGCTATGAACAATGTTGAATTTTTTAAAAATGCAGGCTACGGTATGATGATGCATTTCGGTCTTTATTCTCTTCTTGGCGGTGAATACAAGGGCAAATTCGGTGATAATTATGCAGAATGGATTGGCTCTCACTTTGCAATTCCGATTAAGGAATATGAACAATTGGCAACTGCCTTTAATCCAATTTATTTTAATGCAGATGAAATAATCAAGCTTGCAAAGGACTGCGGAATGAAATATTTTGTTGTGACCACAAAGCACCACGACGGTTTTGCTCTTTTTCATTCCAAGGTGGATAAATACAATGTTGTTGATGCAACGCCCTACGGCAGAGATATAATAGAAGAGCTTGCAAACGCTTGTGCAAAGCACGATGTTAAGCTTGGTTTCTACTATTCCCAAGACCTTGACTGGCACGAAAAGCACGGTGGCGGTTATCTTTCAAACCACATGGGTTGCTCAGGTGTTACATGGGACAACAGCTGGGATTTCCCTAATCCTGAAGAAAAGAATTTTGACATTTGCTTTGAGAATAAAATTCTTCCGCAGATTAAAGAGATTATGTCAAACTACGGTGACATTTTCCTTGCCTGGTTTGATGTGCCAATGACCTTAAGCGATAAGCAAAGTAAGATTATTTACGATACAGTTAAAGCTTTACAGCCCGACTGCCTTATTAACTCCCGTTTGGGTAACGGTATGTATGACTATGTTTCCTTGGGCGACAACGAAATTCCCAAAACAAAGGAAGAATGGAAAAAGCTTTCAAAGGTTGACCCGCAAAACATAAATTATCAGAGCATTGACGGATTTAAGCCAAGTCCATACGGCTTGTATGAATCCGCCTGCACACTTAACAATTCCTGGGGTTTCTCTTACAGAGACCATAACTGGAAATCTCCCGAGGAGCTTTATAAAAACAAAAGGCATCTTAACGAATTAGGAATAAATTATCTTGTTAATGTGGGACCCGACCATTTGGGAAGAATCCCCGGTCCGTCTATTGAAATTTTAAGGAAAGCCGCTGATATGGAGGGTAAATAATGGCTATTCGTTTAAAGAGAATGGTTGCTTTTATAATTGATTGGTATATATCCTTTCTTCCCGGTTTAATATTGTTTATGTTTTCTATGAATCAAGGCGTCGAAAACGAAAATGTTTCTCCGCTGATTATGATACCTTGTTTTATAGGTATTTTTGGCAGTTTTACTCTTTTTGTTTTGAGAGATTATATTTTTAAAGGTCAGAGCTTGGGTAAGAAAATTTTCGGCTTAACTATTTTAGATAAAGATACTTTATCTACGCCTAAAAATCGGCAATTAATATTAAAGAATATTTTTCTTTTCATTTATCCTATTGACGGAGTTATTTTACTTGCTACAGGTGAATCTTTAGGAAATAGAATAACGGATACTGTTGTGGTTTACAAAGCTCAAAGGAATGATACTGATGTTTAAAGTAATGACTTTCAATATTCAACATGCTCTGGATTATCAAAAACAAGCCATTGATTTTGATTTGTTTATTAACGCAATTAAAAAATATAATGCAGATGTTTGCGGTCTGAATGAGGTTCGTGGTGAAGGACCTGAGGAAGATTATACCGACCAGACAAGTACAATTGCCGATGGTTTAGGCTTTAATTCCTATTTTGGTGAGGCTATAAAGGTTAAAGGAACAAGCCCTTACGGAAACGCAATTGTAAGTCGCTATCCTTTTAAATCAGTTGAGACAATAAAAATTCCTGACCCTGAAAACAAAAAACCTAATCACCGCTTTGAAAGCAGATGTGTTATAAAAGCAATTGCAGATATCGACGGAAAAGAAGTTTGTTTTCTTGTTTGTCACATGGGGTTAAATTTAAGTGAGCAGAAAAATGCTGTTGAAACAATTTGCGATTTGCTTAATGAAATTGATATTCCCGTTATTTTAATGGGTGATTTTAACACAACTCCCCATAACAAGATCTTAAAACCTATCAGAAAAGTTATGAAGGATACCGATGATTTTAACCCCGTTAAAAATCACGGAACTTACCCTTCGGACAAGCCAAACGAAAAAATTGATTACATATTTTATAGAGATTTAAAATGCTTAAAGGCTGAAACTATTGAAGAAATATTTTCAGACCATCTGCCTATTATTGCAGAATTTGAGATATAAAAAACATCGTAAAAGGCAAAACCTTTTACGATGTTTTCTTATTTTGTCCTTAACCCTTTGGGATAGTGGCTTTTGGCTCTGCCACCTCTTCTAAAAACATAAAATTATAATAATCGTTTATTTCTTCGTTATACACTCCGGTAAACATACAACTCCAACAAGATTTTGCAAATTCAATATCACTATAGCAAAACTTTTTTTCGTAATTTTCCATATTTTTAATTAAGTCATTTAATATGTCTATATACTTTTGAGATGACTCATTATTTATATTAAAGTAGTTATAATATGCCACAATATATTCCAAGTATGTTTGTTTTTTGTCTTCTGCTGATGTGTTAAATAATTGAATTATGGTGTTTAAAATAAGTTCTTTATTTTCATTTGCGAATTTCGTGTTTTCGCCTAATGCATATGATAAATGAGCCAATGGTTCAGACATTTTCACCATAGGGAAATACTTAATTATTGAATCCTCTAATGCAGTTGTTTCATCGGATTTGGCAATACATTTAAATGCCTGTAATATTAATAAATCGTTATATCTTTCCCAAGATAAACTTGTATCACCTTTGGTATACACCTCTTTAAAATCCGGTCTGGCTAAAAGAACATCAGCATAATCTAAAAACTCGTCATTTCCTCCAACAATTAAAGTATTACAAACATCTATTAAATTTTCTGTAGAGTTGTTAACTTTATATTTTAAAATTTTATATTGTGGCCCACTTATATAATCATCTAACACTACATTACTGATAGCATAAACACCTAAAAATAAGGCGATCATAACCACAAAAAATAAAACTTTCTTTGATTTCTTCATAAACCCTGCTCCTTACATACAATAAAGTACGATTAACATAAAACTCAAACTCAATTTTTTCATTTCGTCCTCAACCCTTTGGGGTAATGGTTTTTTGCTCTGCCGTTTGAAACCTTTGCCCCACCCAAAGCGCAACCGTCAACCATAATAACTGCCCAACCATTTTCGCAGTTTACAGAAATTTCTTCTCCGTGGAGATATTTTTTTACATCCTCACTATCTGCGGTAAGCTGAATTTTTCGTTTAAAGCATTCACCCATAGCCATAAAAAACTGATGATGGGGCTGAATATAATTCTTTTTAATTTCACCAATTGTTACACCAACAGAAAAAGCAGTAACATTTTTCACATCAAAATCTGGAGTAAAATAAATCGGTGTGCCCTTGTGCATTAAAACATTTTCTTTGTTGTATTCTGTTAATGTATCATCAAGGAAATCGAAAACTGTTTTATCAATTTTATCAGCTTTCTTTTTCGATTTTTCGAAACCTCCATAGTAATCATTTTTATTATGAAGAACCGCCATAAACTGACCTTCTCCCCTGTTTTTATGAGGGTAAAATCTTCTGGCATAAGAAATATTTTCGCACTTACAACCCTCAAAGAAAATTCCGTCCTCGGTATTCTCTTCAACAACTTTTCTCACCCTCACAATTTCAAATTCAGGGTGGTCCGAAAGGAAGTTGTCAACCATCATTTCATTTTCTTCAAGAGAAAATGTGCAGGTAGCATAGATAATATAACCGCCGTTTTTAAGGCATATTGCCGCATTTTCTAATATTTCCTTTTGCCTTTCGGCACATTTTATAACATTTTCCGGGCTCCATTCCTCAATTGCAATATCTTCCTTACGGAACATACCCTCTCCCGAGCAAGGAGCATCAACCATTATCAAATCAAATGTATCAGGGAAAATTTTTGCAAGCTTACCTGTATCAGTGCAAGTAGTAACTGTATTTTTAAGACCTAATCTTTCAATGTTTCCTGTGAGAATTTTGCATCTTGACGGTATAATCTCATTAGAAACAAGAACACCTTTTTCTCCTAACTTGTTTCTCAACTGACTGCTTTTTCCTCCGGGGGCAGAACACATATCAAGGACAGTCCAGTCGGGCTCTATTTCCATACATTCAGCAGGTGCCATTGCTCCGGGCTCCTGAACATAAATTAAACCTCCGTGGTGGTAGGGGTGATTACCGATTTTATCGTAATCAAAATAAAATCCGTTTGCTACATAGGGAATTTTTTCTTCAGAAAATGTATTAATTTTCTCAAAAGCTTCAATACTTATTTTATCAGTATTAACTCTGAACGCTCTGACGGGATTTTCATTTAACGCTTTTTCGTAGCTTTCATACTCTTCGCCTAAAAGCTTTTTCATTCTCTCGATGAATTCAACGGGCAAATTCTTCATTATTCTCCACCCAATTCTGTTTCTGCATAAAGCATACACATCGAAACCGAAGTAATTGCCGCAGTTTCTGTACGGAGTATTCTTTTACCAAGAGAAATTGTTTTTCCGCCTATTCCGACAGCGGTTTCAATTTCCTTTTCATCAAAACCACCCTCAGGACCGATGAATATACCAACACTCATACCGCTCTTGATACCCGAAAGAGCTTCTTTTGTTGCTTTCATACCATCTTTATTTTCATAAGGAACGAGAATTATATCAAGCTCTTCTGCAATTTTTAAAGCTTGTTTATAAGAAACTATATCCTGAATTTCGGGAATAATGCTTCTTTTACTTTGCTTTGCGGCACTTTCGGAAATTGCCTGCCAACGAGCTTGTTTTCCTTTCTTTTTCTTTTCTTCAATTTTAACAACGCATCTGCTCATTTCAACGGGAACAATGCTATCCACGCCCAATTCAACACATTTCTGAATTATAAGCTCCATTTTATCGCTTTTGGGAAGACCTTGAAAAAGAATAATTTTTATGGGCAGGTTTGTATCCTGATAATTTTCTTTTATTATCTTTGCAACAACCGAATCACTGTTTATTGCCTCAATAAAGCAAAGATTGCTGACACCATCTTCACTAACAAGAAAACTGTCACCCTTTTGCATACGCAATACATTCGTAATATGGTTATAATCAGCATCTGTTATATAATAGCAGTCGCCCACCCTTTTTTCTTTATCAACAAAAAAATTAAACATTTTGTCACCTTTGAAATTCAATATTTAAAATATTTTATCAAATGCAAAGTGTTTTTTCAACTATTAATACATTAATCATTTCTTCACAGCATAATTATTTATGATAAGTAAAAGTATTAACTCAAAAACTGTGGAAAAATATGGATGAATTTACAAAAAAGTCTTGATTTGTTCATAAATAAGAGTTATTATATGTTTAGCACTCAACAGAAGAGAGTGCTAAAACAAAAATTATTAACTTTATATACAGGAGGCTATACTATGACACTCAAACCATTAGGCGACAGAGTTGTTCTCAAATTCTGCGAAGCAGAAGAAACCACAAAAGGCGGTATTATTCTTGCTGCCGCATCTCAGGAAAAACCCCAGACTGCTGAAATTCTTGCAGTTGGTCCCGGCGGAATTGTTGACGGCAAAGAAATTAAAATGGAAGTTAAAGTCGGCGATAAAGTAATTCTCAGCAAATATTCAGGCACAGAAGTTAAAATCGATGGCGAAACTCTTATCGTTGTTCGTCAGGGCGATATTCTTGCTATTGTAGAATAATTTACGATTTTTAGGAGGCTCTAATTATGGCTAAACAAATCATTTACGGCGAAGAAGCTCGCAGAGCTCTTCAGGCAGGTATCGATAAGCTTTGCGATACTGTTAAAATCACACTCGGTCCCAAGGGCAGAAACGTTGTTCTCGACAAGAAATACGGTGCGCCCCTTATCACAAACGACGGCGTTACAATTGCAAAGGAAATCGAGCTTGACGACCCCTTTGAAAATATGGGTGCTCAGCTTGTTAAAGAGGTTTCAACAAAAACAAACGATGTTGCAGGCGACGGCACAACAACTGCTACCCTTCTTGCTCAGGCACTTGTTCGCGAGGGTATGAAAAACGTTGTTGCAGGCGCAAACCCCATGGTTCTCAAAAAAGGCATCAAGCTTGCAGTTGACAATGTTGTTGAAGCAATCAAAGCAAACTCAAAGCCCGTTGAAAACACAGATGATATTGCAAGAATTGCAACTGTTTCTTCTGCTGATGAAAACATCGGTTCTCTTATTGCAGAAGCTATGGAAAAGGTTACTGCAGACGGCGTTATCACAGTTGAAGAAAGCAAAACTGCAGAAACAAGCTGTGATGTTGTTGAGGGTATGCAGTTTGACCGCGGTTACATTTCTCCCTATATGGTAACTGATACCGATAAAATGGAAGCAGTAATCGACGACCCCTTCATTCTTATCACAGATAAAAAGATTTCTAACATTCAGGAAATCCTTCCCCTCCTTGAACAGATCGTTCAGGCTGGTAAAAAGCTTGTTATTATTGCAGAAGATATTGAGGGCGAAGCTCTTGCAACTCTTCTTGTAAACAAACTCCGTGGCACATTCACCTGCGTTGGTGTTAAAGCTCCCGGATTTGGCGACAGAAGAAAAGAAATGCTCCGCGACATCGCTATTCTCACAGGTGGCGAGGTTATCACAGAAGAGCTTGGACTTGACCTTAAGGATGCAGCTGTTACTCAGCTTGGTAGAGCTCGTCAGATTAAAATTTCTAAGGAAAACACAATCATCGTTGACGGCGCAGGCGACAACAACGAAATCAGCGCAAGAGTTCAGCAGATTAAAGCACAGATTGAAACAACAACCTCTGATTTCGATAGAGAAAAGCTTCAGGAAAGACTTGCAAAGCTTTCAGGCGGTGTTGCTGTTATCCGCGTTGGTGCGGCAACAGAAACAGAAATGAAAGAAATGAAGCTTCGCATTGAAGATGCTCTCGCAGCAACTAAGGCTGCAGTTGAAGAAGGCTATGTTGCAGGTGGCGGTGTTGCTCTTCTCAATGCAATTCCTGCCCTTGATGCTTACATCGCTTCTCTTGAAGATGCAGATGTAAAAACAGGTGCAAAAATTGTTCGTAAGGCTATTGAAGAGCCCGTTCGTCAGATTGCAGCTAATGCAGGTCTTGAAGGCTCAGTTATCATCGATGGTATCCTCCGTTCAGAAAAGGTTGGCTACGGTTTCGACTTTGCAAAAGAAGAATACACAGATATGGCAAAAGCAGGTATTCTTGATCCCACTAAAGTTACCCGTTCAGCTCTTCAGAACGCTTCAAGCGTTGCAGCAATGGTTCTTACAACAGAGAGCCTTGTTACAGATAAACCCGACCCCGCAGCAGATGCAGCTCAAGCAGCAGCAATGGCAGCAGCTCAGGGTGGCGGAATGTATTAAGTTTCAAAAAATCCCTTGCTCCAAAGAGCAAGGGGTTTTTTAGTTGCAAGTTGAAAGTGGCAAATTTCGGGTGCTGCGCACAGCATTTATACTAATTAAACTAAAACTATATCATTCTGAAATCCTGAAAGAAAGAGCTTCCAATTGGGAAAATGTGACAGTTTGCAACATTTTAAAATGTTTGGAAGCAAAGCTTCCCCTAAACTTGCCACTTGCCATTTGCCACTTTCAACCAAAAAAGAAGCCCTCGCTCAATAAGCAAGGGCTTCTTTTTTTACATTTGTTCACGCTTTGCAACAACCTGATTGTGAATATCTTCTTTTGTTTTTCCGGTAAGCTTATAGAAGAAGAAGGGAACACCTGCAAGGAACATCATAATTCCGTGGAAAATGGTGTAGAAGAACAGCATCATAATTTTTGTGTTAAGTGTCTGCTCGGGATTCGGGTCAATTTCTGTGGGCTGAATGTACTGAATAATTGAATCTTCGCCGTAAAGAATCTGTGGAGAAAGCGATGTCGCAACAGTACCGCTTATCATTGTACCGATACCGATAACAAAGGGAAGTGTAGCATCAAGACGCTTGCTTGTTTTAAGCTCAATAACCTCAAGAACATCTGCCTGAAACATTGATGGAAGAAGGTTTGATGCACCAAATTGAAGACCGATAAGGAACAAACAAGCAATAAAGAGTACCTGCAAAATGTTTGAAGGTGAATTGAAATATGTATAACCGATTGTAAATGCAAGGGTATTTGCAATTATAGAATAAATACCCGACGCGATATAAAGCTGTTTTGAATTGAACTTTTTAAGAAGTGCATTTATTATAAGCATTCCGACTGCTGTACCGATACCTGTGGGAAGACCGAAAAGAAGAAATTTATCTGTACCGCCTAAAAGCGCAGCTGCAAGGAAGGGACCCATATAGTTTGCAATTCCGCGGAAGTTTTTAAGGGTTTCGCTGATAATAATTATCCAAGCAAATTTATTTCTGAGAACATCTGCAATACCAACAAAGGGATTTTTCTTTTCTTCGCTGTATGCCATACGTTCTTTCATAAACCGCATGCCCATAAGGGTAATTATTGTACCCACAACGCTGATAAGAGAAGCGCCAATTATATATTCAAGATATTCTTTATTGGGATTATCGGGTGAAACTGCTTTAATAATTTCACCAATAACAAGAACAACAACCAAAGGAGCAGAGTTACCAACCGCACTTGATATACTGCGGAAGGAAATTATTTTATCTCGTTCTTTGCTGTTAGGTGTCATAACAAAGGACACAAGGTTAATTGCATTACCGAAGCTTGTGCAAGCACCGTGAAGCATACCGATTGTTATAAGGTAAATCATAAGAAGAGTGCCTGTAAGACCCTTGGGAGTATAGAACAAAAGAATTGTAACAATACCTATAGGAATTGCAACACCATTTACGATAGGTATAAATTTACCTCGTTTGCCGATTTTGCGGTTATCAATAATAAGCGCA
>SVOP01000041.1 GCA_015066325.1 Oscillospiraceae bacterium | reverse complement strand
CGGTATTGACCGTATGGTAATGCTTCTTACTGATGAAGAAAAAATCCTTGATGTAATTGCATTCCCCTTAAACGGTAATGCTCAGGACTTGTTGCTTGGTGCTCCCGGCGATGTTACAAACCAACAGCTTGAAGATGTTCATCTTCTCGGTAATGGTAGCGCACTTGCCCAGCGTTCTGCTTCCGCAGGTGCTTCGGGTAAACAGTCACAGGGTAAACGCTCAACATTCTCAAATGCTCAGCAGTTGAATCAGCTTTCCCTCACAGAAGAGGAAGAAACAGTTATGCAGGGCATTTTCAGCGCAATGAGCGAAAATGAAAAGAAACTTAATACTTGCGATACCGAAAATGTTGAAGAAATGGTTCACGTTATGCCAATGACGAACGTTTTGCGTGAAGATGTCCGTAAGCAGAATTTCTCAAGAGAAAGCTTACTTGAGGGCGCTCCCGAACGCAGTGATGACAGCTGGCAAGTTCCGAGATTAGTAAAGTGAGGTGTGTAGAATGAAATATTATGCAACTAAGATTTGCGATAAAGGAACAATTGCAGTAGATGATACAATTCTTGTAAAAGATGCTCTTGCAACTGCAGGTTCTCATATTCTTGATGGCTTCAAGCCTCTTTTCAGCGCAGAAGCAGTTGTTCGCCTTGAAGAAAAGGGCTATGCAGTTTCAGGCAAGGCTCATACAGGCGAATTCGGTTTAGACCTTGTTGGTGAATTTTCATATTACGCTCCTCAGGAAGAAAAGCTTGAGGGTGCAGCCGCAGCATTAGTTAAAAACGGTGATGTTAAGGCAGCCCTTGGCGTTGATATGAACGGTTCAACAAGACGTGCCGCTGCACTCGCAGGAATAGATTTTCTTAAACCAACCTATGGTACAGTTTCCCGTTATGGTGTTATTTCCTGTGCCGCTTCAGGTGAGCAGGTTGGGGTTTTCGCACCGAATGCTGAGGGTGTAAAGGAAATTATCAGCGTTATTGCAGGTCACGATGATAAAGACGGCACAAGCTTACCCCAGAAAGAATATGATTATTCAACAGATATTGCCGTAGCAGGCAAAAAAGTTTGCATCGTTAAAGAATTACTCCACAAAGCAGACGATGAAACAAAAGCAAATGTAATGAAATATGCTGATGCACTTAAAGCAAATGGTGCCCAAGTTGAAGAAATCTCATGGGATTTCTTTGATTTGGCAAACACTGCTTGGCAGATTCTTATGTGCGCAGAAACCTGTAACAATGTTTCCCGTTATGACGGTGTTAAATACGGCCACCGTACAGAACAGTACAGAAACATTGATGAATTATATGTAAAAACCAGAACAGAAGGCTTTAACTTCCTTACAAAAGCAGTTATCCTCTATGGTTCTGATGTTTTATCAAAAAATCGTTATAAGGATTGTTATGATAAATCCTTGAGAGTTCGCAGAGTTGTTGCAGATGCAACAAAAGAGCTCCTCGGGAAATATGATGCAATTCTTGCTCCCGTTTGCAGTAAGACTGAATATACTGCTTATGATATTAAAGATGCTTTCACAAAGGTTTTCGAAGAAAGCGTGTTTACCGCTCTTCCCAACCTTATCGGTACACCTGCTCTTGTAAGTGGCGGTGTTCAGCTTATGGGTAAGCATTTCAGTGAAAGTGTGCTTCTCAGTCTTGCAAACAGTGTTGAAAGGAAAGGTGAATGAATATGAATTATGAAATCGTCATCGGCCTTGAAACTCATGTGGAATTAAGTACCGAATCAAAAATATTCTGTTCTTGCGGCGGACATTCTGCGGCAAACGAACCTAACGATTGTGTTTGCCCCGCTTGTAGCGGTATGCCGGGTATGTTGCCCGTAATGAACAAAAAGGTTGTTGAATTGGCAGTTACTGCAGGTCTTATGCTCAACTGCGAAATCAGCCGTTACACAACCTTTGACAAGAAAAACTATTATTATCCCGATTTGCCCTGCGCATATCAGATTACACAGTTAAATCATCCCATTTGTACCAATGGTTGCGTTCCCATTAAAACTTCTGCCGGTACTCGCGATATCCGCATTAAGCAGATTCATATGGAAGAGGACGCAGGTAAGCTTGTTCACGGAGGTAATTCTTCCTTCGTTGACTTTAACCGTACCAGCGTACCCCTTATTGAAATTGTTACTCAGCCCGATTTCCGTAGCGCAGAAGAGGTAGTTGTATATCTTAACAAGCTTAAATCTATGTTCCGTTCAGGTGGTATTTCTGAATGTGAAGAGGGCGCAATGCGTTGTGATGTTAACATTTCTGTTCGTCCCGAGGGTAGCGAAGAGTTTGGTGTTCGTACAGAAATCAAGAATATGAGCTCCTTTGAGGCTATTGAAAGAGCAATTAAATATGAAGCACAGCGTCATATGGATGCTCTCGAATATGAAACAGAAGTTCTTGTTCAGGAAACACGACGCTTTGATGATGTAAGCGGAAAAACCTTTGCTATGCGTAACAAGGAAACTGAAGCAGATTATCGTTATTTCCCTGATGCAAACCTTATGCCAATTATCATTGATGATGAATGGCTTGAAGAAATCAAGGCAAATAAGCCTGCTGCAGTTGATGAAAAGGCTGAAGAGTACAGAGCTGCAGGCATTTCCGATAAGGAAATTGCAATGCTTCTTTCTAACCATAAGCTTATGAGCCTTCTTGATGATACTGTTGCTCTCGGTTGTAATGCTAAAGATACTGCAAGCTGGATTCTTACAGACTGCGCAGGTATTCTCCGTAAGGATGGCAAAACTCTTAACGAGCTTGAGGTTACTGCTCAGACACTTTCAACTATTATTAAAATGGTTGATAGCGGTGACATTAACCGTAATGCAGGTAAGAAAATTCTTATTGCAGTTGTTGAAGAGAATGTTGACCCTGTGGCTTTCTGCAAGGAACAAGGTCTCGATAAGAAATTTGATTCTTCTGCAATTGATAGCGTAATCGATAAGGTTATCAGCGAAAATCCCAAAGCCGTTGAAGACTATAACAATGGTAAGGTTAAAGCAGCTCAGGCACTCTTTGGTGCTTGTATGAAGGAGCTTCGTGGCGCAGGTGACCCTGCAGTTATCAAAGAACTCTTAGAAAAGAAATTAAAGAAATAATTAAAATGAACAGAACCTGAAGTTTTTCTGAAAACTTCAGGTTCTGTGTTTATTTATGAAATATTTCAAAATTTATATTTCTATTTATAAATTTTGAAATATCTTTTTTATCTCTGAAAATCGAATATGCCAAAACAAGCTTTGCATAGGCGACTTCATTGGTGCAACCGTAAAGAAATATGATTCTATTTTCCTTATGTGCGCCGATAACTCTTACAGTATCATAAATCTCACCCGAGTTTTTTGAGGGCGAAAGATAAATATCAATATCCGGGTTTTCTTTTTCACACAAATCTATCAGATGTAAAACAGAATTTTCGTGAGGCTCTGAGCAAGCAGTTCCTGAATGGTATGTCCCGTGAAGAATTGCAGAAAATTTACTGTAATTGAATGAAGCATAATCAAGCCCAACATAAGGGGTTATCATTAATACACAGCTTTTTAAATGCCAATCTCCATTTATATTTATAAGTGGAAATTTTTCTTCTTTTGGGTATTTCTTTTTGATTTCTTTCAAGACTTCATCGTTAAAATCTGTTATATCAATTGCATCCTGACTGAAAAAATCCTCGGAATAGTTTTTGCATTGCTCCAATCTTGAACCAAGATGAAGATAGATTCTCCCATCAGAAATGTTTTTATAGGTTGCATATACATTTGGTTCAATGCCCTTGCATATAAGTTCAACTGCATATCTGAAATTGGCGTTGCCGTTGGCTCTTTCTGAATCAAGTCTTGCATTACTTGAAACAAAAAATACGGGGATGTCTGTATTGGCAAGAATTAAGGAGAAAAGCGAGGTTGAATATGCAAGGGTATCCGTGCCGTGAGCGAAAATAACGCCGTCAAAGCTATTGGTGTTAATATACTTTCTGTAAGTGTCAAGCATCAGATTCCAATTAGGAATTGACATATTCTCGCTTAAAATAAAGAGGTTTTCAGTTGGTTCTATTTCAACTTTATCTTTAAAAGGTGAATCAGAGTTTTGGAAATTTTCAATGAGCTTCACTCCTGCACCCTCGGAAATTGACAACGTTCCGTGCTCATTAAGAGAAGTGCAAATTGTTCCCCCAACAAGTATCAAAAGAATTTTTTTCATAAATTTGCCACTTTCAATGATTATATGTATTCTTTCTGCCTGTTATAATGTGACAGAAAATTCTGCCTGTTTTGGTCATAAATCTTTGGGGAATACCTTTGAGGGTAACGCTTTTAGCGGTTTTATAACCAAAATCGTCACCTTTTGTTTTGATTTCTTTTAGGTCCTTGAATGAAAACATCTTATACCAACGCTCTACTCGGCTTGTATATTTTGAAGTGTCATTTTCATTAACTTCAAAAATACGGTAGCCGTATTGAGAAGAAAATCTGTCATCATTATAACGGGTGCTCAAGGAGTTGCCGATGTCAATTCCGTCAAGTCTGACTGCAAAAGCGTTTGTGTGGTCGTGACCGCTGAAAATACCAAGAACATCGCCTTTCTGGACCATTGCTTCAAACTGACCGTAGTTATGAAAGCCACTGCAGGGCGTTTCGTTAAGTGTTCCGAAATTCTTAAAGGTGGGGTCAAACATATAAAAATCATTTTTGTTATACATATGAGCGAAGGAATAAAGCTTTCTTTTGTTTACCTTTTTAAGAGCTCTGTAAACATCTTCAACAATCATATGCTGGAAAGCGAGAGAATATACCTTTTCTCCGCCATTTTCCTTTGTGATTTCATCAGATTTTTCTTTGTACCACTCAACCTGAGGGGGAAGAACACAACCATAATGACCTTCATCATCATAATCGTTTGAGTCAAAAACCCAGAGATTGAATTTTATTTTTGTTCCGTTGGAAGAAAGAACAGGTACATTATATGTTGCACAGTCCGGCAGATTTTTATACGCTCTGCTTACGGAGCAGGAGAATGAATTATAATATTCCATAAGCTCTTCTCTTGTCATTGAACCTCTTTCGGAGTCGTGGTTTCCAAAAGTGATTGCAACGGGAATGTTTAAGACTTCAAAAACATTCATAAGCTTATCAATGTGATTTTTTGTTTTGTTGGAGTCATCCTCGTTATCAACATTATCGCCTGTAATGACAGCAATATCAGGACATTCTTTTTTACAAGCTTCATTAATCAGCCATACAGACATATCAATATTATCATCATCAAGATGTGTGTCTGTTATGTGCATTATTTTAAGTTTTCCGTTTTTGAATTTTAATTCTGCCATTTTACATCTGCTCCAATATATATTGCTTAACATCGTCTAATTTGCTTTTCTGCCATTCGCCACTTTCGGCTTTTTCTGCTAATGGGCAAAGAATAAAGAAATCAAGAGTTTCACCGGGAACTCTGCCTGTTCTAAGTTCTTCGGAAAAATGCTCTTTCCATTTTTCTTCTGTTGCGCCTTTGAATTCTTCGGGCTTAAGGTAGGTCATTTGCCGTTTTGTTGCTTCAATGTGCATTTTTGCAGAAAGGGGAGAGAGTAAATTATAATCTTCTTCCTGCACATCAACAAAAATTCTCGGAAGCTCGTCTTTAACAACTCTTTCTTCACCACGAACAATTCTTAAGCCCATAGGCTCATAAGAAAATTCGTTTTCGGTAAAATTCAGTTTAACAATAAGACCCAACTCTGTATTGAACTGTGAACGCTGATAGTCTGTATCAAAAATAAAATTGCCGAGAGAATAGAAGATTATTTTATCTCCGACAGTTTCATAGTTCATAGGAACATGAGGGTGATGGCCAACAACAATATCTGCGCCCATCTCAAGATATTTGTGATAACGTTCTCTTGTGTAGGGTGAGGGGAGAGGAGTGAATTCCTCGCCTGCGTGAGCAACAACAATACACCAACGGCATTTCGACTTTATTTCGTCAATAGTCTTTTGGATAGCGTCTAAGTCACTCCAGCTATAGCAACCGGGCTTGTCAATATCAGCTTTTCTGCAGGCACGCTGATAGCCAACACCGAACATACCGATTCCGCCTGCCTCGTTAATGATAACGGGCTTTCTCGCTTCATCAATATTCATTCCTGCACCGATTGTCTGCACTCCAAGCTCTTTAGCTATATTGAGAGTACTTTCAATACCGTAAGGCCCTGCATCCATAATGTGATTATTGCAGATGTTCCAGATATCTGCACCCATTTTTTTCAGCACCCTTGTAGCTTTGGGGTTAATGGTATGAAGCAACTGCTGAACACCGCTCTGAGTGGTGTTTTGTTCTGCTTCTGCAACAGGACCTTCAACATTGGGAATAACGTGGTCTGCACTGTTAAGAAAATCAAGAATTTCTTTAGATATTAAATCTTCATCATCCCATTTACCGTAAAAATAACGGTCGAAGCCAATATCACCTGTGAAAACTAAAGAGGTTTTTTCTTTCATAAATTAATCACCAATAAGTAATTTGTATAAGGTTGGTTGAACATTGAATTCTTCTATTGCATTCTTTACCTCGCGGAGTGTTTTTTCTTTAACTGCTTTTGGATTAGAGCCTTTAAGAACTGCACGAATGAGAATGTTTTTCGGAGTGTGGTCGAAGTCTATAAACTCCAAAAGCTGAGTTTTATAACCGCAGTATTCAAGGAGATTTCCTCTTATACTGTCTGTTAGAAGAGCAGAAAAACGATCCTGAATTATGCCGTAACGGGTTAATACTGAAAGATTCTCTGTTTTAATCTGACTGTTTAATTCGTGCTGACAGCAGGGCACTGAGAAAATCATTTTTGCACCCCAGTTAACTGCATTGTAAAGAGCAAAATCCGTTGCAGTATCGCAAGCATGGAGCGTTATAACCATATCCACATTAAAGGGACATTTATAGCCGTTAATATCTCCAAGCTCGAAATGAAGATTTTTATAACCGTATTTTTTGGCTGCCTTATTGCATTTTTCAATAACATCTTTTTTCAGATCCAAGCCGATTATATTAGTTTCAATTTTCTTTATTTCGGTTAAATAATAGTAAACGATAAAGGTCAGATATGATTTACCGCAACCAAAGTCAATAATATTAAGCTTCGTTAAATTCTGCTGACGAACTCCGTCATCAATTATTTCAATGAGTCGGTTAATCTGCTTGTATTTATCATACATAGAGTTAATGACCTTACCGTCTTTTGTGAAGATACCCATATCAACTAAAGGTTCAATAACCTGACCCTCGGGGAGCAGGTATTGCTTTTGTCGGTTATGCTGAACAGGGGCAACGGGCGTTTCTTTGCCCGTACTTCTTGTTTTGTAAAAAAACTTTCCATTCTTAGATGTTATATAAAACTCTCTATCGTTATCCCACGCATTGAATTGCAAAAAATCATTTTCCATAAGGTCACTCGCACGGTTTGCCACTTCGTCAAACTGCACATTTTCGTGGAAAACCTGCTTTTCTGTGTGCTTTGCAATCTGAAAGAACTTCGGCATTCTGCTTATGGTGATTTTTTTAAATTCACTTTGCTTGGAAGCAGGTTTACTGATAACCGCTTTTTTTATTTCGTTTTCGAAAATTTTATGTATTAAGTCTTTTAACTCTGACATAAAAAACCTCCGAATGTTAGTTTGTTAATGTGATTTTTTCTCCTGCAGAAAGCTCTGCTATAAGACAGTTTCCCTCAATTTTGAAGGTTTTATCTGCTTGAAGATGTTTTGTTTTATCATTCAGCTTTATTCTTAATGTAGTATTGTTTGAAGCTGTAACGCTTGCATTTTTAAGAACTGATTTTTCCCAAGTTAAATCAAATGTAAGATTACCCCTTGCTTTGATGCCCTTTATTGAACCGTTTGCCCATTCATCAGGTAGCGCAGGTAAAAGCTCCGAAATTCTTTCATCTAAAGAGCCTTCGTGGCTTTGTAAAAGCATTTCAGTAATACCTGCCACGCCACCAAAGTTACCGTCAATCTGGAAGGGTGGGTGAATATCAAAAAGGTTATTAGCGGTGCATTTTTTGAGAAGATATTTAAGGTGATTGTAAGCATTATTGCCGTCTTTAAGACGGGTGTAGAAGCAAATTGTCCAGGCTCTTGACCAACCTGTTGAACCACCGCCGTTTTCAATTCTTCTTGCGATAGTTCTTTTTGCAGCTTCATAGATTTCGGGGTTGCTTTCGTTTATTTGGTCAGCAGGATAAAGTCCGAAAAGGTGAGAAATATGACGATGACCGGGCTCGGTTTCTTCATAATCCTTAATCCATTCACGGATTGTTCCGTAACGCTCGCTTATTTCCATTGGGGGAAGCTTTTGGAGAACTGCAAAAAGAGTTTTTGAAAATTCTTCATCAACACCTAAAATCTTGCAGGCGTGAGCAGTGCGGGTGAAAAGAGCATAAATAATCTGATAGTCTATCGTTGCGCCCTCGGTGAACATACTCTCTTGTTTTTCACCGTCAGCATCTGTGTAATAAAACTCATTTTCGGGAGAGTTAGAGGGAGATGTAATAAGCTGCCCCTTTTCATCCTCTGTTAAATAGTCCTGAACAAATTCGCAGGAGCCCTTTAAAATGGGGTAAATATCTTCAAGATATTCTTTGCTGTTGGTGTATTCATAATGCTCCCAGAGGTTTAAACAAAGCCAGGGACCTGCCATTGGGAAAAATCCGCAGTCAACACTATCATGGACACCGGTTCTGCCGAAAGCATCTGTAGTATGGTTAATAACCCAGCCTCTTGCACCGAAAAGCTCTTTTGCAGTTTCAGAGCCGAAATTGCTTACCATTTTCATAAAATGAATGAATGGTGCGGTGGTTTTTGAAAGATTGGCGTTTTCTGCAGGCCAATAGTTCATCTGAAGATTAATATTAGTGTGGAAATCACTTCCCCAAGGGGGATTGAAATAGTGACACCAGATGCCCTGCAGGTTTGCAGGGAGACGAGCGTTTTTGCCCGAGCTTTCAATTAAAAGGTATCTGCCGAAATTATAGTAAAGAGAGAATAAATCAGGGTCATATTCGTCCCACTTAAGCTCTTTAAGTCTTTGGCTTGTGGGGAGTGAACTGAATTCACTTTCGGGAAGAGTAAATTCAACATTACCGAACCATTCTTTATGAGCAGAAATGTGCTTTTCTTTTATTTTTTCGTAATCTGCATTATAGAGATTATCGATAGTGGAATTTAATTTGCTCTTGAAATCAATGGTTTCGTCAATATCGAATTTTTCTGCATTATAGTTAGTTTCAAATGCAGAATAAACAATAAGGTAAGTTGCATCTGTAACGGTTATTGTACTGTGGTTGGTTGAAAGCTCACCATCGGTTTTGATGCGAAGCTTTGCACCAAAGCTCATACCTTCGCCACCCTTACCATAATAGTGATGAGTAGCGTATGTAATTCTACCGTTCATAATGATAGTGTCATTTTCAATGCAGGAGCTATAGGCATCCTGCTTTCTTTTTATACTTACATTACATGAGAAAGGCTTGCAGTCGGTTTCAACCTTATAAACAAAGCCATCAAAATCTTCACTTATAAAGCATTCGCTTCTATAATTAACCTTGCTTTTTGTCCAGAAAACACGACAAACAGCTTCGCTTAATTCCAGCTCCTTGCGGTAGCTTGAGTAAGGCGATTTATCAAGAAAGTCAATGAAAATTTCCCCGAAGCTTTCATAAGAACGGACAACGGGTGGGTCTGATAAGAAGGTTTCTCTTGCAAGCTGAGCTGCTTCTTTTAATTTCTCTTCGTGTAGTAAACGGCGAATTTCCGAAAGTGCTTCGGGAGAAGCGTGGTATTTCTCCTGAATTTGCCTGCCACTCCAAAGAGACTCTTCGTTTATTTCAATCTGTTCGCAGTCAGGGTTGCCATATTGCATAGCACCAACTCTGCCGTTACCGAGAGGTAATGCCCACATCCAGTCATTTATAAATTCATCATACCAAAGCTTTGTTGACATATTTTCACAACCTATTCAGAGAATTAATTCATAACATTATACCATACTATGCTTGCATATTTCAATATATAAAAGATTAGGCTTATTGACAGTTTAACTCCGATAACATATAATTAAATAGATAAGAACATTTTGGATCGATAAGGGGGAAATAAAATGGAAAAGGTTGGTATCGTTTCAAGGGCTAAGGGTCTGATTTCTTCAGTTAAGGAATATTGGCACGAGCCTGCCAAAGGGAATTACATTCCTTACAAGGAGGTTGTAAGCATCAGCGGCGCAGGCTTCGGTGTCTATTGGACGACCTTGCTTGCATCTGCAATTGGTCTTGATGCGTCAAACTTCCTTGTTGGTGCAAGTATCGGCTTAAAGCCTATGGATTTGTATGTTATGCTTGTTGTTGCAAATCTTGTGGGTATTCCGTTGGGTGTTTTTCGTAGCTGGTATTATGATAACCATAAATTAGAGGGTGGTAAGTTCCTTCCCTTTATCAAAAAAACGGGTCTTCCCATTGTTCTTATAACAACTGTTTTTGTTTGGCTTCCTTATGAAAATATGGAATACATTACAAAAGCTGTAGTTGTTTGGTTTATGTATATGCTTCTTAATGTGTTCCTTTGTTTTTACAACGAAAGCTATACCTATTTTCAGCAGATTATAACTCCGAATTCCCAGGAAAGAGCAAATGTAATGAGCATTTCTCAGGTTGTTTATTCACTTGCTCCAACAATAACAGGGTTCGCTGTTCCTACAATTGCAGGTCTTACCTGGGGCCTTAATAATATCTGGACTTACAGAATTATACATCCTATTTTTACTGTTGTTGGTTTAATAATCTCAACAATTTTCTTCCGTAAGGTTAAGGAAAGGCTTATTCTTCCTAAGAAAAAACCCGAACCTGTAAGAATGCTTGATGCAATCCGTGAGGTTGCAAAGAATAAATATTATTGGATTATTCAAGCGGCGGCTTGGATTGTTTTTCTTGAATCAGGCTATGGTGTTGTGCTTGGATGGTCATTTGTTTACGGTCATGGCGGAGAGCATCAGGCAATGCTTGGTACTGTTAATACAATTATCGGTAATGCAGGATTATGGTCTATGCTTCTTTGCCCCCTTGCCATTAAGAAAATGGGTAAAAGAAATCTTTTGATTACTGCAAACTCTATCAATATTGTAATTCTTACAGTTCTGTATTTTACATATAAGAATTTGATTATGATTTGTGTTCTTTGGTATATAAACACATTTATAAACACATTCTGGAATATTGTTCAACACAATATCAGTGCGGATATGAGGGATTACCACCAATGGAAAACGGGAGTTCGTGTTGACGGGCTTTTTGGACCCTTAGGGATGATAGGTACTGTTATAAGCTTTTTTACCGGTATGGTTTATCCCGCCATTTATGAAAAAATGGGCTTACTTGATGATTATAATGTTCTTTATGACGATAATATCAGAAACAACCTTTTTGAAGTTCTTATTGTATGTTCGGCAGTCGGCGCATTCCTGAACCTTATTCCATATTGCTTCTATGATTTAACAGAAAATAAGCACAAGGCTTATGTTGGTGTTCTCAAAATCCGTGCAATGTTTGAAAATCATTCCTTAGGCTTGCTTGAAGATAATGAACTTCAAGATGCTATGGAAATTATTGAAGAGGCAAAAGAACTTTCGGGTAATGAGAAAGCATCAGTTAATAAGACATTGAGCAAAACTGCTAAAAAGGAAATTAAAGAAAAAAATGCCGCAATTGAAAGAGCCTCAATAATAATGCAGGACCTTAATAAGTTTTCAACTGCTGCAGGTAAAGCAAGAATTAAACAAGCACAAATCGATGTTGCAAAGGGTGCTGTTTATTGCTATGAAAATGCTCTTGATGAATTAAAAAAAGCAAAAGCGTTACCGAAAAAGACTGAGGATGAAAAGGAAATCCGTTCCGATGCTGTTAAAAATGCAAGAGTGAAAAAACGCGCTTCTGCTCTTATAAATAAATACGGAGCAGAAAATATTAAAGCTCCCGATGAAGCAGTTAAAGAAGAAATTATGAACAGAGAAGCCAAAACCTTCTTTGACAGCATAAAAATCAGAAAAGACCTAAAAGCCTATCTTAAAGCAGTATCTGTTTATTCGCAAGCAACCAAGCCCTATACAGATGCTAAAAATCTTTTGGAGCAGGCAGAAAATTATGCTCATTATGATGAGTTGGAAGAAAGATATTTCCAGTTGTGTAACATAAGATAAAAGAATGTCGTTCAGGAAAATGAAAACCTGAACGACATTCTTTATATTACATTGTTTTTTGCTAAAATTGATGATTTACCTTCGAATGAAAGGGGAGCGCCATCAAGAGTTGTAACAACTCCACCTGCTTCTTCAACAATGAGCTTACCTGCGGCAAAATCCCAAGGGGAAGTCTGCAATTCGAAATAAAGCTCTGCTCTGCCACAAGCTACTGAGCATAAATCCAATGCAGCGGAACCGCTTCTTCTTATATCCAGAGCTTTATAAAAATATTCAGTAAGTATTTCAATTGTCTTTTGGAAGAGATTTTTGTCATAGGGTGATGAACCAAAAAGAACAATCGCATTGCTCAAGGGTTGAGAAGAAACACCTATTTTTTTGCCGTTGCAAAATGCACCCTGCCCCTTTGTTGCATAAAACATTTCATCAAGATAAGGGTTATAAACAACCCCTGCCACAACTTGTTTTCCCTTTAATAATGCAACAGATATAGCACTATGATGATAATCCTTAATAAAATTAGTTGTTCCGTCAATGGGGTCAACAATAAAAGCGTAACCATCATCGGTTAATTTATCATTTGAACCCTCTTCACCAATGAATTTTGCTTCGGGTAAAAGCTTTTTTAATCCAAGTTGAAGTTTCTCTTGAATATTTTTGTCATATTCTGTAACCAAATCTGCAACGCCTGATTTAATATCAATTGCCATTTTCTCTCTGTCGGCATTAAGAATAACCTTTCCGCATTCTTTTACAAGTAAAGAAATTTCATTAATTAAATCTGTCAAATCAATCACCAACGTTTGATATTTTATTTGTTGGTGACATTATAGCAACTAATGACTTGCTTTGCAATATAAAGGGGATATATAAATAAAAAAGAGCCACAAAAGTGACTCTTTCGTTATTGGTGCGGGTAGCAGGGGTCGAACCTGTACACCTCTCGGCACAAGAACCTAATGGTAACAGCACCTGGATGACACGCCGTAAACCCAGTAGAATCAAGGGTTCTCGGCTTTTTGGTTTTTAGAGTTTTCTGACTATTTGCATAATAATATAGAAAAATGGCTTTGTCAAGATAATAATAAGATTATTTCTGATGCCCAACAGTTTGCTATTTTTTTATATATCGTTGGTTTCGGCTATTGGGTTTATCGGGTTGAGTCATAATAACAAACCCATCATTGATTGCAGGACTAAGGTAATTCTTCCTCAACGCTTCTTTTGATTTCAATCCTAAAAGAGATAAAATTTCATTTGCAGTATATGGTGTGTCAAACTCCATTACATTCAGAAGCCTTGTAACATATTCGGAAATGTTGCTTCCCGGTGAAGTAATAGAACTGCCAACCTCATCAAGAATTGCATTTATCTGTTCTAATATGAATTCAATAAACACCGTACTTGTTCCGTCTATATGGCATTTTGAAATAGCGTCATAATAACCGCTTTGGAATTTTTCTATCTGACTTTCTATAGGGATGAACTCAAAAATCGGTTGCCATTTTGTAAGAATTGCAGAATGCCAGAGCCTTGCCATTCTTCCGTTACCATCTGTAAAGGGATGAATAAAAACAAATTCATAATGAAAAACTGCAGCAAGAATTAAAGGATGAACTATATTTTTATTTTTTCTCATCCAACTGAACAAGCTTTCCATTTGTTCAGGAACAAATTTTGCAGGTGGCGCCATAAATATGCATTTATCCCCTGCAAAAACACCCTCTTCACCAAGACGGAAATCACCGCTCGTATCCACAAGATATTTTGTCATAATCCCGTGAAGGCGTTTCAATTCTCTAATGCTATATACATCAACACTTGATATTTCATCATAAGCGGCATAAGCATTTTTAACTTCTTGGATTTCTTTTTCTGCACCAAGTACTGTTTTGCCGTTGATAACATCCTTAACTTCACCCAAAGAAAGAGAGTTAGCCTCAATTGCAAGGGATGAATGTATGGATTTGATTTTATTGTTTTTTCTCAAATGTGGCTTTGAATCAAGATTACTGCGTTCTGTAACTCTGCCGATCTTTTCTGAAATTGATGCAACAAGGCTCAGAATTTTATCTGTAATCTCATATGGTGGTGTGTAACCTGACATAAAAACACTCCATTTAACTTGCTTATTATCTTGCTTATTATCTTACCACATTTAGAGTCAAATATCAATATTTTATTGCAATTATCATATATCCATGGTAAAATTATTATGTAGAATTAAGAATTTTTTAGTACGTGAATTGGTGTGCAAATGAAATGATTAAAAATGTTATTTTTGATTTAGGTAAAGTTCTTATAGATACAAATCCAAGTGAATATTTACGCAAATTCGTTGAAATGAAACCTGAAGAATAATACCATAAAGTTGGAAAGGTATTATTTACGAAAGAGGGAGTAACAAATGAAGAAAATAATAAGCACTATTATATGCATATCTTTACTATCATCAATAATCTGCATTCCTGTATCAGCAACGGAAGACGTTGTTACATCAGAAAGCATAGACGAAT
>SVOP01000144.1 GCA_015066325.1 Oscillospiraceae bacterium | reverse complement strand
CGCGCTTTTTAATCTGAGTAATAGCATCTATTGCAGAACCACCGGTAGCAAGCATCGGATCAACAACAAAAACATCTCTCTGCTCAATATCTGCAGGAAGCTTGCAGTAATATTCAACCGGCTGAACTGTTTCGGGGTCTCTGTAAAGACCGATATGACCAACCTTTGCAGAGGGTACAAGAGCAAGCATACCTTCAACCATACCGAGACCTGCTCGTAAAATAGGAACAATTGCTACCTTTTTACCTGCAAGGGTTTTACCTGTCATAGTACAGATAGGGGTTTGAACCTCAACATCTTCAAGAGGCAAATCTCTTGTTGCCTCATAGCAGATAAGGTTGGCAATTTCAGAAATAAGAGCACGGAATTCTTTAGAACCTGTATTAACATCTCTGAGAATTGAAAGCTTATGCTGGATAAGCGGATGATCCATTATAACGATTTTTCCCATATTTAACATCCTTTCGGTTTTTATAACTTAATTTTATATCAATGCTTTAAGAATTGCAAGTGCATCTGCAATATCCGTTTTAAAATCATCTGTATGAGCTTCAACAGAACAGGTTTCACACCCTGCTTTTTTAAGGGAAGCAAAGAATTTTTTATAAATACCGATTATCTCTTCACTGTCTTTTGCTGATGGGTAAACTCGTTTTACAGGCTCTGCAATATGAGAATGTAAAAGCTCACCTTTAAATTCACCAATACCCTCAATGCTGTCATTGTTGCCGTAAACATGGTAGAGGTCCGCAAGTCCTGCAACATTATTCTTCCCACTCTTACGGGCAATTTCAACACCCTCAAAAACCCTGTGAATCATTGATGTTTCCGAGAATCTTAAAGGCTCCATTACAATAATGCAGCCTGCTTTTTCAGCCTTTGGTGAGGCATATTCCCTCAGAAAAAATGCAAGCTGTTCCTTCGCTTTTTCCAGAGAATAACCCTCGGGAAAGCTTCTTGCTGCACCTGAACCGAAAACAACCTTTTTAACACCGAGAGCTTTGGCTCTTTCAAAACCTTTATCAAGATATTCGGTTAATGCACCATAATCAATGCTATCGCCAACAACCTTTAATTCACCGGGCAAAAATCCGTTTGCCACAAGGCAGGGTAAGTTATTTTCATTTAAAACCTCTTTGCAATTATTAAATTTGTCATCATCAAATTTTGCAAGGCTTCCGAAACCGCACTCATAATAATCAACACCGATTCCAGATGCAATTTTTATACTTTCAAAGTCATCAAGACCTCTGCAAACACCAAATTTCATTACAAAACCTCTCCCCTTGCATTTTTTATCATTTCCAATGCGTTATCAAGCTGGGTCTTAGTGATTTCGCCACCGCTTGTAATTCTTGCTATTTCCTTTTTTCTGCCCTCTAAATCAAGAAGAGTTACACCTGTATATGTTTTACCGTCACGAACTGCTTTTTCAATGAGATAATGACTGTCTGCATAAGACATCAACTGTGCAAGATGGGTAACACAAAGCACCTGCTTACCCTCGGAAACTGTTTTCAGCTTTGAAGCAACCTTAAGGGCTGCTCTACCGCTTACACCCGCATCGATTTCATCGAAAATCATTGTGGGAATTTTATCCTTATGGGCAAGAACTGTTTTTAATGCCAGCATAATTCTTGAAAGCTCACCGCCACTTGCAATTTTTGCAATAGGCTTAGGAATTTCACCCACATTGGCAGAAATGAGAAATTCTACGCTATCAATACCATTCTCACAAAGGTCAACCTCTTTGAAATCCACGAGGAACTGAACGCTTGGCATATCAAGAAAACGAAGCTCATCACAAACCTTCTCGCAGAAAATTCCAGCTTCTTTTTTTCTTTTTTCGGAAAGTGTTTTTGCAAGGTTTTCAGCATCAGCAAGCTTTTCGGAATATTTAATTTTGAGTTCCTCAAGAACTTCATCGGAAAGCGAAATTCCGCTTAATTCTTTCTTGGCATTTTCAAGAAAAACAAGCATTTCTTCCTCTGTTTCACCATATTTTTTGCTTAATTTATATAGCAAATCAAGGCGATTTTCAATTTCTTCAAGCTCAAGCGGATTATATCCATCCCCTGAAATACTGTCACGAACGGTATCTGCAACATCGGAAAGTTCGTAATATAAATCTCCTAATTTTTCAGAAATTTCTTGAATTTCATTTGAAAATTTACCTATTGAAGATAGCTCTTTAAAAGCACCCGAAACCATTTCCACTGCACCCTTATAGGAATCACCGCCCGAAAGAGCATCATAAGCAACAGAAAGGCTTTCCTGAATTCTTTCAAAATTCTGAAGCTCTGTTCTTCTGTTTTTCAAGCTTTCCCATTCCCCCGGATTGATTTCTGCCTTTTCAAGCTCATCAATCTGATAGGAAAGAATATCAATTTTTCTTGCCTTTTCTTCTTTATTTCCTGATAGCTTTTTAATTTGTGATTTAAGAGTTAAAAGCTCGTTATAAAGGGCACTGTAATCCCCTACAACGCCTGTTAAATCACCGATAGAGTCGATATATGAAATATGAGTTTCGTTGTTTAAAAGCTCCCTGTTATCCTGCTGACCGTGAATGGAAATAAGCTCCGCACCAATCTCTCGTAAAGCTGAAACATTTGTTAAAGCATTATTTACCTTGCAAATATTTTTATCAGGGCTGATAACTCTTGAAACAAGCACGGTTTTATCGGGAGTA
>SVOP01000001.1 GCA_015066325.1 Oscillospiraceae bacterium | reverse complement strand
GCCGCCATAAACCTTCACACCGTTGAGATATTCGCCGAATTTTCTTTTGTTATCGTCAATAAGCGCTACAACTTGATAGCGATTCACATTGCTTATACCTCTGAGTTCATTTATAAGCCTTATAGCAGCACTTCCTGCTCCGATAATCATAATTCTTTTTCTTTTACCGTTCTCAGCGTTTTTAGGAGCAAGGATTTTAGTGCGCCATAAATTGTATGAAACAAAAACCAAGGCTCTGCTGGTCAAAAACAGAAGCATAAGAATTACAGAATAAAGAGCCATGAAAGTTAAAAATGAGCGTGTATATGTGTACCATATATATACAAACGGGATTACAACAATTACCTTGGAGAGTATGAACGCTCTTACCAAAGTGGTATAGTCCTTTGCAACAAAATATTGCCACATTCTGCTATATATTTTAAAAGCGATAAAACAGATGGCAGTTACTGCTACATCTGCAAAACCGATAAACAGAATATTGTTACTAAACCATTCGGGGAAAAACATAGGCGCATCAAACTTAAGGTATGTAGCAAAGAAAAACGCAACACATACCGAAATTAAATCACAAACCACAAACACACCTTTTGTATGTTTTTTTACAAATGTTACTGCTTTTTCTATCAAAACGTTCAAAACAATCCTTCTTTCATTCGCTTCTTTCGTATAGACTAAGCCATTTTAACTTATACATTCTACCACACGCACCACCTTTTTGCAACATAATACGGGAATTATTTTTACATAATAATGTAATTAATAACAAATATTGCATTTATTTCGTTTATATGGTAGCATTGTTATGGTGGTTTTATGAAAAAATGGATGCAATCTTTACAAGACAGCCTTAATATATCACAGATTAATTTACCCGGAACCCACGATAGTTGTGCTTATCGGGTTCAGTTCCCCTTACTTTCAAAATGTCAGGGCACAACCATAACCGAACAGTTAAACAACGGAATTCGTTTTCTTGATATTCGTGTTGAAAAGGATGGAAAAAAATTAAAGCTTGTTCATGATATTGCAGACTGTAAAAGTCCTGAAAACAAAAGAGAAAAGCTATTTTTTGAGGATGTTATAGATGATTGCAAAAGCTTTCTTTCACAGAACCCCTCGGAAACAATTTTGTTAAGCTACAAAAGAGATGACGGCGCAAATCAAGAAGATACATTCGATACGCTTTTTGAGAGTTATCTCAAAAACGACCCTGTCTGGTATACAGAAAACCGCATCCCGCTGCTTAAAGAAGTTCGTGGGAAAATAGTCCTTTTAAACCGAGATAATATTGATAAAAACAACGAAAAATACACAGATTTTAACGCAGGAATAAACCTTTCAACCTGGGTCTATCAAAAAGAAAACACCGAAAGAATTTATGAGTCTGCGGAGATTTTGAAGCGTAACGGAGCATTAAGCGGTAAAACCTTTACCGTTCAGGATTTATATGGCTTAACACCGCAAAAAAAATGGAATTCGGCAGTATGCCCGTTCATTAAAGCGCCCCCAATAACTGATGATATTTTAATCACCTTTTTTTCTTGCGGAAGCTTGTTTTACAATCCTAAAAGAAGTGCAAAATATATTAACAAAAAGCTTTCTGGTATAACTCTCAAAAAAGAAAAAAAATATGGTTGGATAATCATGGATTACCCAACCGAAAAGTTCATAAAAGAGATTGTAAATTCTAATTTTTAACTAATAGCTTGTACCAAATCATTTACCTACACAGAAATTTTTGAAAACTTCATTAACTATTGTTTCAGTAGCTTTTTCACCTGTTAAAACGCAAAGATTTTCTACCGCACAATCGATGCAAACATTAGTAGCATCAGGGGTTATACCCATTGAAAGACCATCTAAAGCTTCAGTTAAATGCTCAACGGCTTTTACCACACAACCGCGTTGCCTTTCTGTAGTAATAAGGGGTGCAGAAGGGTCAAAGCCTGCTGTGCCTACAACCTTTTCAACCATAGCTGTAAGTTCATCCAAGCCTTTGCGGTTTTTAGCGGAAATTTCAACAATATTTTCATCTTTTATAAACGCTTTCACCTCATCAAGTGAGAGCGTTTTTTCTTTATCTGTTTTGTTAATAACAATAATTGAATTTTTATTTTTACAAAGCTCAAGAAGCTCTTTATCATCATCTGATAAACCCTGCTCCGCATCAAGAACCATAAGCACAAGGCTTGCTCTGTCAAAGCGTTCTTTTGCCCTTACAACACCGATTTTTTCAATCTCATCATCTGTATCGGTTCTTATACCTGCTGTATCTGCCAGGCGGAGAGTGATATTACCTAACCTGACTGTTTCTTCAAGCACATCACGGGTTGTTCCTGCAACAGATGTAACAATAGCTCTTTCCCTCCCGGAAAGGGCGTTTAAAAGAGTTGATTTACCGACATTTGGTCTGCCAACAATTGCAGTATCAATACCCTCAAGAATAGCCTGACCTGCATCAAAGCCACTAAGAAGCTTTTCGAGACGATATTTGACTGTTGAAAGCGTTTCAGTCATCTGAGAGTCAGAAAGCTCGGGGATTTCATCATCGGGATAATCAACCCACGCTGCCAAAAATGCGGCAGTTCTTGCAAGCTCATCCCTGCATTCTCCGATTTCTTTGCTCAAAGCCCCGTCAAGAGCGTTCAGAGTTGCCGCTCTCGCCTCTTCGCCCGATGCAGATATAAGCGACATAACCGCTTCCGCTTCAGACAAATCCATTTTGCCGTTGAGGAAAGCTCTTTTCGTGAATTCGCCACCCTCTGCGGCAACCGCACCTGCATTAAAAACTGCACGAAGCACTCGTTGAAGAATGAAAAGTCCACCATGACAGCTTAATTCCACAACATCTTCGCCGGTGTAGCTTTTGGGAGCGCGGAAAACAAGGGCAACCGCATCATCAAGCTCGGTCTCACCATCGTGAACCTTGCCGTAATATGCAGTATAGCCCTTTGCATCTGTTAACTTTTTTCCTGAAACAGCAGAAAAAACTCTGTCGGCAATTGACAGAGCGTTTTCTCCCGATAATCTGACTGTACCTAAACCTGCTGCCGCCTGAGCGGTAGCAATTGCTGCAATAGTTGACACTTCATTCTCCTAAGTCTGATTTTATTTTCTGCCTGTAGACCCGAAGCCACCTGCACCTCTTTCAGTATCATCAAGGTCTTCTACCTCAACGATTTCAGGTAATTCAACGGGTTTTATAACCATCTGAGCAATTCTTTCAAAGGGTTGAATTGTATAAGGTTCTTCTGTAAGCTTAACAATACCGACACAAACTTCTCCACGGTAATCACTGTCAATAACACCAACAGAGTTGAGAAGAGCCAAGCCATGCTTAATTGCAAGACCGCTTCTTGAATGAATGAACGCCGCATAATGAGGGTCATCAAGACCTAAAGCTATTCCTGTGGGAACAACCGCTTTATCGCCCTTATTCAAAGTTATGGGCTCGTCAATACAGGCGTATAAATCAAGGCCTGCGCTACCGCTTGTTGCTCTTGTGGGTAATTTTGCATTTTCTCTTACTTTTTTTATTTTTAAAACTTCCATAATTATCTCCAGAGACCGCCTGTTTTATCTTCTGTATTGCTTATAGCCTTAATTCTGTCCAGCTCTCTTTTATAGAAATCTCTTTCGCTTTTCGCTTTTGCCGCATCCTCAAGATATTCTTTAAGCTGCAAACGAAGATTATCTGTTGTTCCGCCGTTCTTCTTTGCCTCATCAGCATACTGCAAAGCAACAAGAACTGCCGCCTGAGTTGTGGAAACACGGGCACCACGAAGAATATCTGCCATTTTTAAATCAATTTCGTGAGCAAGCTCATTCATATATTCAGCAGATTCATCAGAAACAATTCTGTATTCTTCTCCTGCTATTTTAAGTCTGTGAGTTATTTTATTCATCGTAATCATCCTTAAATTTGTTGAAATCATATCCCACAAAATTATACATTGTTTTTATTTTTTTCGCAACACTACATATTGTAAAAATTCATTGTGTGTACACAATTTATGAGTTGATATTTGAATTAATAGTTGATATAATTTAATAAATCTAATATAACTGAAAGGAAAAGTTATGGACTATACTCCCAATAACAATACCCCTGACACAGGCAGTCAGCAAATGGGCGATTCACCTCAAGGCAATGTTTATTCTGCCACACACCAGTCACCCACACCTGCTGAAATATATAATGCAAACAATACTGCCACCGGCCCTCAATATCATTATGGGGCACCCCAAAGCTTTTTTAATCCTCAGTATTTAGAGGAGCAAAGAAAAAAGCTTATTGAACGCAGGCACCACGAAAAAACAATAAAATCCTTAGGCACAACCACAGGCTTAATTCTGTTGATTTTGCTTGGCATCTCATTTTTGCTTTCGTTCTTGCTGGTAATCCCCACTTTCAGTAAGCTTTATGAAAGCAATCTTACTTTTGCATCTGCTTTCGGAATTTTTTATTCCGTAATAAGCGTGGGGGGTGCATTCTATATAGGCTCTAAAATTTTAAAAAGCCAGAAGCTTTTCAAAGGCATCCCCTATAATCCCCCGAAAGATAAAACAAAAGCCCTTCTGCTTGTTTTAATTGGCTTTGGCGGATGTCTGCTTGCAAACTATATCACTGTTTTTTTGAGAGCTTTTGGTGAAGGCTTAGGCATTTATTCTGACTATACCGCTATGCAGGAGCCCTCAAGCACTTTTGATGTGGTAATGATTTTCATCAGTTCTTCTTTAATTCCACCTCTCGTTGAAGAATTTGCTTTACGCGGTGTGCTTATGCAAAGCCTTCGTAAATACGGAAATCTTTTTGCAATTGTAACCTCCGCTTTTGTTTTCGGTGTTTTCCACGGAAATGCGGTGCAGATGCCCTTTGCGTTTCTTTGCGGACTTGTAATAGGTTATGCTGTTCTGGCTACAGAAAGCTTATGGACAGGTGTTATTATTCACGCCCTTATGAACGGAATGTCAGCAATTTCTTCAGGCTTGGTTTATTATTTTGATGAATATGTTTCAAACACTTTCTTCTATATAGGCTCTGCTGTTGGTATAACCCTGGGCATTGTAGGACTCATTATCTATATGACCCGATATAAAAATGATGAAACACTAAAAAACACAGGCAGTTATCGTGATATGACTCTGGGAGAAAAGTTCATCAAATTCAATACATCTCCCGTTATGATAGTTGCAATTATTCTTTATGTAATTCAAGCAGTTTCTCAATTAACAACAACCCCACTAACTTATTGATATGGAAAATGTAGAATTTATGACCGAGGCTTTATGCCTTGCAAAAGAAGCTGCCAAAGAAGGCGAGGTTCCCGTTGGTGCAGTTGTAACAATCGGGAATAAAATAATCGGCAGAGGTCGAAACCGCCGTGAAAAAGGCAAAAATGCTCTTTGCCACGCTGAAATTGAAGCTATAAACGAAGCCTGTAAGCGTCTGGGCGGTTGGCGTCTTTGGGAATGTGAGCTTTATGTTACACTTGAGCCCTGCCCTATGTGCGCAGGTGCCATAATCAATTCCCGAATTAAAAAAGTTGTTTTCGGAGCGTATGATAAAAAGAACGGTGCTTGTGGCTCCGTTGTTAATCTTTTCAATGCTGATTTCAGCTTTAAACCTCAATATATCGGCGGATTTATGGAAAAAGACTGTGCCGATATTCTAACAGACTTTTTTAAAAATTTAAGAAACAAGGAAACCAAAAGCATTAAATTTACTAAGGAGAATAATCAAATGGAAAGAATAGACAGCTTTAATGTTGACCATACAAAGCTCTTGAGGGGTATGTATATTTCACGAATTGACGGAGATGTTGTAACTTATGATATAAGAACCCGCCGTCCCAATGTGGAAGAGGTTATGGAGAATGCCGCTATTCATACAGTAGAGCATCTTTTTGCAACTTATGTCCGCAATAGCGCTCTTAAAAACAACATAATTTATTTCGGACCTATGGGCTGCAGAACAGGCTTTTATTTCCTTACAACAGGTATTACCCACGCTGATGCACTCAAGCTTACTCAGGAAGCTCTTGATTTCATTTCGAAATTTGAGGGTGATGTACCCGGTGTAAGTGCAATTGAATGCGGAAACTACCGCGACCACGATTTAGAAGGTGCAAAAAAAGAAGCAGCCGACCAGTTTGAAGTTCTCAAAAACTGGACAACTGCTGATATGATTTATTAAAAACGGCGTTTCCGCCGTTTTTTTAATTGCAAGTTGAAAATGGTAAGTGGCAAATTTCGGGACCTGCGGTCAGCATTATAATTATGTTTGGAAGCGAAGCTTCCCCGAACCTTTTTACTATTCACTCTTAACTATTAACTAAAGAGAATTTCTTTTAAATTCTCTCCCAATATACCTCTTTTCGCCTCCTCACTTATGGGGAGGTTTTTTATTCTTTCAATGGATTCTTTTATCTTTTTTGCGTCTTTGTAAGGTGTATCAAGCCCGAAAATACTGCGCTTAGGGCCTGTTTGATAAATCAAATCACAAAGCTCCTCATCAGCAATTGACCAGGCACCTCTGCGGGTGTTACCCAACTCATCCTTTTCCATGGCAATACTTGTCCACCCTGCAAAAACATGGTCGATTTCACCACGGGAATTATTGTTCATAACAAGCAAAGCCTCTCTGAAAAAGCTATAGCCACCCATATGCTCCATACTGAAACGGAGCTTCGGGAAATTATACGCCACCTCATCAAATAAAAGCATTTGGTAATCGGCAATTCTATGCCAATGCAGACCTGTGTGGAAAGACAAGAAAAGTCCTTGTTTTTCAGCTTCTTCATAAACCTCAAAAAGCTCTTTTCCTGCCACATTAACCTCTTGTGCGGCAGGGTGAATTTTTATTCCGTAAAGTCCCAAATCTTTAATTCTCTTGACTTGATCCTTCAAATCTGTTCTGTCAAAATCAATTGTACCGAATCCAACAAGATTTGGTTCATTTTTAAGGGCATCTGCCACCCATTCACAAGGGTTCTGCCCTGTTGTGTGAGCATACATATCCATTTGATGCCAGAAAGGAGAAAAGCAAACCGCACCTTCGATTTCACATTCATCCATAATGGACTTTAATGTGTCAATATCGCCGTTTGGCTTTGTATTTTTCGGAAAAAGGTGAGCGTGGTTAGCAAAAATTTTATACTCAGACATTTTAATCACCCAATTTACACAAGTTTAAAATCATCATCGGACATACTGTCCCAATCGATATTTTCATCCTCGGGAATATCCGCATAATAATCCCACAAACGTTCTTCCTGCTCTGCTGTTAAGGGTTCTGCAGGAATTTCGCTTATAACTTCAAACTTTTTTGTTGCGCTCCAGAGAGACGGAGTTATACGAATTGTATAACCACAACAAGAAGGGCAAAGCCATTCCGTCATAGGAAGCTCAGGCACACCAAATGCCGCAAGGATACTCATCATAACACCACCATGAGTAATAATTGCCGCGGTTCTTGTTCCGGTTTTAATCATACCGTCAACAGTCTTTGCAAAGCAATCACAAACTCTTGTTGCAAATTCAGAGTTACTCTCTCCATTAAGAGGGCGAGCATCTTCACCGCCCGAAAGCCATTGTGAAAACTCCTCATAACGCTCTAATTCATCAGCAGTATGACCCTCAAACTCGCCGAAATCGCATTCTTCAAAGCCTCTCATTTCAATAGGGGTTTTATCGGGATAAAGAATTTTTGCTGTCTGAACACAACGCTTTAAACCGCTTGAAAATACAACATCAGTTATAGGATAATTATAATCCCTTTTCATCACTTCAAGCTGTTGAAGACCCTCCTGACAAAGCTCCTCGTCAGTCTGACCAATGTATCTGCCTGCAATATTTCCTTGTGTTAGAGCATGGCGAATTAAATGTATTGTATAAGTTTTCATTGATTTCTCCTATAAGATAGTGTATAGTATTATACAAATAGTATAATTTGGAAGTGGTTATATGAACACAAATTTTAATAAAAGATTAGTAGAACTTCGAACAGAAAAAGGCTTGAGCCAGAAAGATGCCGCTGCAGATTTAGGCGTATCACAAGCACTTTTATCTCACTACGAGAAAGGTATCCGTGAATACAGCCTCGCCTTTTTATGTAAAGCAGCAGAATATTATAACGTTACAACTGACTATATTTTAGGTATTACAGACAGCCGCTCAGGTCTTAACTCAACTGCTCTCGAAGACAGAGAAGAAGACTCGGTTTTTAATACAAATTCCATATACCGTGCAGCAATTATGACTCACGAAAGAATGAACGCAGGTTCATTTCAAGCCGGAGAATATGCTGATATTATCTATGCTGCAACAATTTACAGAACCCTTTTTGCCGCTGCTCAAAAAGGATACATTCCTAAAAGGTGGTTCTCTCTTCCACCAAAATATGCCCAGGCAGCCTGCCTTTCATTAGTAGAAGCGTATCTTGACGATTTTCCTGAAAAAACCGTAAATGCAAGACGCTACGGCGGCCCCGAACCCAAGAGTATCGAGGCCGTCATAAAAGGAGTTGAAAGTCTGTTAAGTAAAATGGCAAGCTCTATAAAAGAAAATTAAATTAACCCTTTAAAACTTCTTTATACATTTTAATGTATTCATTTGCGGATTTACCCCAAGAGTTATCGCTTTCCATTGCGCGTTTAACAAGGATTGCCCAACCCTTCTGATCCTGATAACCTTCAACAGCGCGTTTGATAGCGTGAAGCATATCGTGAGCATTATATGATGAGAATACGAAACCATTCCCCATATTATCGCCACTGTCTGTAACAGAGTCACGAAGACCGCCTGTTTCACGGACAATCGGAATTGAACCATAGCGAAGAGCAACCATCTGTGAAAGTCCGCAAGGCTCACTCTTCGAGGGCATAAGGAACATATCGCTACCTGCGTAAATCTTTCTTGCCAAATCAGGAATAAAGCCAAGGCACAGACCTACCTTATCGGGATAACGCTGTGCAAGACCTCTGAAAAATTCTTCATACTGGTAATCTCCCGAACCGAGAACGACCAACTGAATATCTGTTGTGGCAAGTAATTCATCAAGAACTGCTTTGCAAAGGTCAAGACCCTTGTGAGAAACAAGCCTTGTTACCATACCCATAACGGGAGTATCTTTCTTCTCCGGAAGCCCTAAAAGCTTCTGGAGTTCTCTTTTATTTACTGCTTTGCCGCGCATATTTTCAACAGAATAATTTTTGAAAACATCCTTATCTGTTTCGGGATTATAGTTTTCAACATCAATACCGTTGAGAATACCGCGCAATTTATAGCTTCTTTCACGAAGTATTATATCAAGACCGTGAGAATACCATGGATCAAGAATTTCTTTAGCATAAGAGGGGCTAACGGTTGTAACCGCATTAGCACACTCAATACCCGCTTTCATAAGGTTTACCGCGCCATCATACTCAATAAGGTTTTTATGGGCGTGGTCTATACCAACAACATTATCAATAAGCTCTTCACCGTAAACGCCCTGATACTGAATGTTGTGGATTGTGAGAACTGTTTTGATATTTTCATAGCCCGGCTGATTTGCATACATTGTGCTGTAATAAAGAGGCGTGAGGGCAGTTTGCCAGTCATTACAATGAATAATATCGGGCTTGAAATCAATATGCGGAATTATTTCAAGAATTGCTCTTGCAAAAAATGCAAATCTTTCTGCATCATCATAGAAGCCATAAAGAGAATCTCTCTTGAAATAATACTGATTATCAAGGAGATAGTAAATTACTCCCCCTGCTTTTGCTTCAAATATTCCGCAATACTGCCTACGCCATGCAACAGGAACGGAAATACTTGTTATAAATTTCATTGAATCCTTAAGCTCTTGCTTTATGCCATCATAAAGAGGCATAACAACTCTGCAGCCTACAAGCCTTTTTCTTAAAGCCTGAGGAAGAGAACCTGCAACATCAGCCAAGCCGCCACTTGCTATAAAGGGAAGGGCTTCACTTGCAGCATATAAAACCTTCATATATTAAACCTCCGTATTAATTTTAAATAACTATCCCTGCCATATCAAAAATAGCTTTAATATTATCAATCAGACCTGAAGACAAAACAATGATAATAAGCAGTATAAGGAGTACCACGGGTGCACCCAACTCAACTATTGTTTTTATCATTTGTTTTCTCTTCATTGTTCGAATTTCATTTTCAAGGGCAACCACTCGATTTTTTAATTCATTGATAACATCATCAGTTTCGTAATCGAGTTTTGAGCTTTTATTTGAACCGCTCTGCTGAACAATTTTTACATTTTGTTGCACAGGTGTAGCAGATTGTGGTATTTCCGTTGCTGCATAACGGGAACGAATATCCTTCAATGCACTTGAAATATTATCTGCCCTTTCAGGAACATCTTTTCCAATTACTGCAATCAGCCACCTTAACTGTGCCTCAGTAGGCTCTTCTGTTGTATCAAAAACATTCAACTGACGACTGCAAAAAGAACAAACCTTGCAATCCGCATCACTTATCTTTCTTTCAACAAAATCAAGCTCATCGGTTTTGCAACCGCAAATAGGACAAACTGCCATTACCAACACCTCACAATCAAAACAAATTTTTATCAGATAACAATTTCCTTGCCCACAAATAAGGGATAGCTCTTATCACCGCTAAGAGTTTTCTTAGGAGTGATAACTGTATTTTTATCCATAATCACACAATTAAGCTTTGCATCCTCGCCAACAAAAGCATCCTGCATAAGAATTGAATTCTCAACAACTGCACCCTTTGCAACTCTTACACCACGGAAAATGATACTGTTTTTAACTGTACCTTCAATCTGGCAACCATCAGCAATAAGAGAGTTTTCGCATTTTGAAGTAATACCGTAAATTACGGGCATATCATTACGAACCTTTGTATAAACAGGTGCATCTGCACGGAAAAGATTTTTTCTGCAATTTTTTTCAAGAAGAGCCATATTTGCATCAAAATAGCTTTCCATACTGTCAATTGTGCGAGTCCACTCATCAACCTTATAGCCATAGATATTAAGGTGAGAAACATTTTTCTGAATAAGGTCCTTTTCAAAGCTTGTATAGGCATAGCTTTCCGCATCGCCGATAAGTCTTTCGAGAAGCGCTTTTCTTATAAGAATAATGTTGGTGGAATAGTTAATATCACTTTCTGTTTTAACGTCTATACCAACATTTGTTACCTTACCCTCTTCATTGAGAGTAAGTGCCATTGTTTTTTCAAGCTTAGGAGCTTTGCCGTTTGCATAAGCAATGGTAATGTCTGCATTTTTTCCTGCATGGAAGCTGAAAAGTCTTGATAAATCTATATTGCAAACAACATTTGTATCCATAAGAAGAACATATTCCTGCTTTGAGTTTGCAATAAACTCCATTATTCTGTTAAGAGTGTCAATTCTGTCTGCGCTCTCTTTAGCACCGGGAGTAAATGGTGGGAGCATATAAAGACCATCAACCTTTCTTGAAAGGTCCCAGGGTCTGCCACTTCCAACGTGGTCCATAAGAGAATGGAAATTGCTGTTTGCTATAACGCCAACCTTTGTAACACCGCAGTTAACAAGGTTAGAAAGAGCAAAATCTATAAGGCGGTATCTGCCTCCGAAGGGCACTGAACCCATAGTGCGCCTTGCTGTGAGCGCACCTAAAGAGGAATCGTAAGAATTGGAATAAATAATTCCGAGAACATTTTTCGGCATCATACTGTTTCGCCCTCCTTAACATCTTCTGAAATCATTGACTGTGCTTTTACAGTCGCATTTTTACCAACTGTTACACCTGCACCAACAACGCTTACACCCCAATTTTCAAGGTTTTCGCATTTCTCGGGGTTTTCGCCTACAACTGCGCCTTCTTCAATAACTGCATTTTCTGCAACCATTGCATACTGAACTACTGCGCCCTTTTTAATAACTGCGCCGGGCATGACAATTGAATAATCAACAAATGCACCTTCTTCAACAGTAACATTGGAGAAGAGAACCGAATAATCGACCTTGCCTTCAATTTCACAGCCCTCTGCAGCCAGCGAATTTTCAATTATAGCTTTATCGGAAACATACTGAGGAGCAGTAACAGCACCTCTGCCGTAAATTTTCCAGCTGTTATCGGATAAATCGATGTTTGCTTTGGGATTGAGCAAATCAAGGTTTGCTTCCCAGAGAGAATCTATTGTTCCAACATCCTTCCAATAACCGTCAAAGCCGTAAGCGAAAAGTCGTTCACCTGCTTCGTGCATTGCCGGAATAACATTTTTACCAAAGTCATTTGATGAATCCGGATCAGCTTCATCATCAATAAGATATTTACGAAGCTTTTCCCAAGTAAACATATAAACACCCATTGAAGCCTTGTTGCTTTTGGGATTCTTTGGCTTTTCTTCAAATGCTGTAATTCTTCCGTCATCATCAACAAACATAAGACCGAAGCGGGAAGCCTCTTCCCACGGAACCTCAAGCATAGCGATTGTACAAGCTGCATCCTTTTCTTTGTGGTATTGAAGCATTTTTGCATAGTCCATTTTATAGATGTGGTCACCTGAGAGAATTGCTACATATTCAGGGTCATATCTGTCAATAAACTGAATATTCTGGTAAATCGCATTAGCAGTACCTTTATACCACTCTGTTCCCTCAATCTGCTGATAGGGTGAAAGAATATGAACACCGCCGTTTGCACGGTCAAGGTCCCAAGGACCGCCGTTACCGATATAATCATTAAGCTCAAGGGGCTGATACTGTGTAAGAACACCAACGGTATAAATACCTGAGTTCACACAGTTTGAAAGAGGGAAATCAATAATTCTGTACTTTCCGCCGTAGGGAACGGCAGGTTTCGCAATGTTTTTTGTAAGAACGCCAAGACGGGAGCCCTGACCGCCTGCAAGAAGCATTGCAATACACTCATTCTTTTTTGCCATTGTCGTTACATTCCTTTCCTATATACAGTTTTATTTTTTTGCTTTTTTAGTTGATGGTTTTTTGACCACCTTTTTTCCTTCAGAAGCTTTCACTTTTTTCTGCTTGAAATAAAGGGTTGTCATAGGTGGCAGAGTCAGTTCAATATACTGCTTATAGCCGTGCATTTCACCATCTTTTGTTTTATAGGTTTTCTTTATTTTTTCACCCGTACCGCCAAATTTTTCGGAATCGGAATTGAAAACAAGCTCGTAGCTTTCTCCCTCAGGAACACCTATTTTATAATCTTTTCTCAAAACAGGAGTAAAGTTACATACTGAAATTATCTTTTCGTCCTCTTTATCCGTTCTTACAAATGCAATAACAGAGTTCGTATTATCATCGCTTACAATCCAGTTGAAGCCTTCCCAGCTGTAATCAATTTCCCAAAGAGGAGAATTCTTTTTGTAAAATTTGTTAAGCTCTCTTGCATAGTCCTGCAACCAACGGTGCATTTCATAGTCAAGAAGAAGCCAATCAAGACCTTTTTTATAGTCCCATTCAATAAACTGACCGAATTCGCTACCCATAAAGAGAAGCTTTTTACCGGGATGAGCATACATATAACCAAGGAAGGCTCTTACCCCCGCAAATTTTTCGTTATAGTTACCGGGCATTTTATTGATAAGGGAGCATTTTCCGTGAACAACCTCATCGTGTGAAATCGGCAGCACAAAATTTTCACTGAAAGCATAGAAAAACGAGAAGGTTATTAAATCGTGGTTAAACTTTCTGAATATACCGTCAAGGGAGAAATAGCGAAGAATATCATTCATCCATCCCATATTCCACTTGAAGTTGAAGCCAAGTCCACCCATATAAACCGGCTTTGAAACCATTGGCCAGGAGGTGCTTTCCTCCGCCATCATCATAACATCTCCGTGCTCTGTGAAAACGGTTTCGTTAAGCTGTTTAAGAAAAGCAACTGCCTCTAAATTTTCATTTCCGCCGTTGGCGTTGGCAATCCAATGACCGTCATCTCTGCCATAATCAAGATAAAGCATAGATGCCACCGCATCAACACGAAGACCATCAACATGGTATTCATCAAACCAGAAGCAAGCATTTGAAATAAGGAAGCTTTGAACCTCGTTCCTGCCAAAATCGAAAACCTTTGTTCCCCATTGGAGATGCTCACCCTTTCGGATATCTGCGTATTCGTAGCAAGGAGTTCCGTCAAACTCAGCAAGGCCGTGGGCATCCTTAGGGAAATGGGCAGGAACCCAATCCACAATAACGCCTATTCCTGCTTTATGACATTGGTCAACAAAATATTTAAAATCATCGGGTGTACCGTAACGGGAGGTCACCGCAAAATATCCTGTTACCTGATAACCCCAGGAGCCGTCAAATGGGTATTCTGCTACGGGAAGAAGCTCTATATGGGTATAGCCCATATCCTTCACATATTCCACAAGCTCTTTTGCCAAATCACGATAGCTTAAGGTGTTACCGTCATCATATCGCTTCCAAGAGCCTAAATGCACCTCGTATATATTCACAGGTGAGGAATAAACACTTGATGATTTTCTCTTTTTGAGCCAAGCGCTGTCATTCCATTGATAATTACCCTCGAAAATTTTTGAGGCTGTACCCGGACGTGTTTCAGCGTGAATTGCATAAGGGTCTGCCTTATAAAGCTTTCTACCGGTTTGGGTATATATAATGTACTTATAAGCGTCAAAGTTTTTTACGCCGTCAATATAAGCTTCCCATACACCGCCGTCATTGAGGCGATACATCGGTGAGGCATCTTCGCTCCAACCATTGAAGGTGCCCGTTACAAAAACACTTTCCGCATTGGGTGCCCAGACTCTGAAAACGTACTTTCCGTCTTCTACCTTATGAGCACCTAAAAATTCTTGTGCTTTAAAGTTTTTCCCCTGATGGAACACATATAGAGGAAAATCATTGTAATCATTAATTTTCTCTTTTTTCACTTCCACACCTCACAACACAAACTTACATTATATCAATGTAATAATATCAAATTCCCAACCTCTTTTCAAGGGAATTTTGATATATTTTGTTAAAGTAAAGTTAAATTTTACCATTTCTTTTTGTCTGTTTTGCACAATGTTTTTGTGAAAATCGTCATCAAAAAAGCAATGGTTATTGTTTATTCTTTAAAAAAGTAAATATTAACCATTTGTAAAAGAATAAATTATTTCGTTATTTTTCTTTTTCAGAAAAATAAAAACATAAAAAATGGTATTATATTCAACTGTATACTTAAACGTTTAACTATTTTGGAGGTCAGAAATAAATGAATTACAGAGAAATGGTACACAAGCTCATTTCTACATCTCTGATTCATCGCTACCATATAACAAAAGCTGCCCAAAAGGTCGGATTATATTATGGCCAGCCGATGATATTGGAATATATAAAAGAACATAACCTTTGCACACAAAAGGCACTTGCAGACAGCTTGCATATTTCCCCTGCAAGTGTTGCAACATCAATAAAAAGGCTGGAAAAAAGCGGCTTTGTAAAGCGCACAACAGATAAAGACGATGTAAGGAAAAACCGTCTTTCTTTAACTAAAGAAGGCTTGAATATTTTAATGGAATTCCGAAGCATCTGCGATGAAACCGATGAAGAAATGTTCAAAGGCTTTTCCGAAGAGGAATGCGAACTGTTGTGCAATTATCTCCAGCGATTATACAACAATCTTCATACGGAAAATCTCACAAATTGTCAGATGAAAGCAGAAATACAGAAAAACGAGAATAAAGTAAAGGAGGAAGATAAAAATGATTAAAAAACTTATGAGCTATGTAGGCAAATATAAAATTTACGCTATACTCTCCCCTGTTTCAATTGTTCTGGAGGTTCTTATTGAAGTTATAATACCTCTTCTTATGTCCGTAATTATCGACTGCGGAATAAGCGGTCAGCCTCTTGAAAGCAAGGATAGCTTTATAGCAGAAATTCTCATTTCAATGGGCTTCGGTAACAAAGCAGGCACAGACCTTATCATTTCACTTGGCGCTCTTATGATTGGTATGGCTTGTATCTCTCTTGTTTGCGGTGCGGCGGCGGCATTTTTTGCTGCAAAAGCAGGTATGGGTTTTGGTGCAGAGTTGCGCTTCGGGATATTTCAAAAAATCCAGGAATTTTCTTTCTCCAATGTTGATAAATTTTCAACAGGTTCACTTATCACAAGAATGACAACCGATATAACAATGATTCAGAACACATTTATGATGGCAGTTCGCATGTTTGTGCGCTCCCCTCTTATGTTCTCAATGGCAATTGTTATGGCTTTCAGCATAAACAAAAAGCTTTCGCTTGTTTTTATGTGTGTGGCGCCCGTTATGCTTTTCCTCATTCTTCTTATCGGTGTTAAAGCCCATAAGCGATTCAAGAGAATGTTTAAAAAATATGATAAATTCAATACATTCATTCAGGAAAATCTTATTGCCGCAAGAGTTGTTAAAGCCTTTGTCCGTGCAAGGCACGAAAAAGATAAATTCAAAATCTCCAACGATGAGTTGAAGGATGCTTCAATCTTTGCAGAAAAGCTCATAATTTTAAATGGTCCGATAATGTCCGTTTCTGTTTACACTTGCATAATCCTCATTCTTTGGATAGGTTCAAAGCTTATTTTAGGCGGAAATATGCAGTTAGGCGACCTTATGAGCTTCATAACATACATTCAGCAAATATTTATATCTCTTTCATTCATTTCAATGATTTTTGTTATGTCCGTTATGTCAAAAGCATCTATGGACCGTGTTTATGAAGTCCTTACAGAGAAACCCCATATTAATGATGACGATGCAGATGAAAATCTTCTTGTAGCGAACGGAAGCATTGAGTTTAAAAATGTCTCCTTCAAATACGGCAAAAATGCTAAAAGAGAAGTTTTAAAAGATATAAATCTTGCAATCAAATCAGGTGAAACAATAGGTATCATCGGCTCAACAGGTAGTGCAAAATCCTCTCTCGTTCAGCTTATTCCGAGACTTTATGATACAACTGAAGGCGAAGTTCTTGTTGGCGGAAGAAATGTTAAGGATTACAAACTCCACAATCTCCGCGACAATGTTTCAATGGTGCTTCAGACCAACATCCTATTCTCCGGCACTATCGAAGAAAACTTGCGTTGGGGTAATGAAAATGCAAGCTTTGAAGAAATCCGAGCCGCTGCAAAAATCGCTCAGGCAGATGATTTTGTTATGAGCTTTCCCGACGGTTATCAGACGGATTTAGGTCAGGGCGGCGTCAATGTTTCCGGCGGTCAGAAGCAAAGACTTTGCATAGCCCGTGCTATTCTCAAGAATCCTAAAATACTTATTCTTGATGACTCAACGAGCGCAGTTGATACAGCAACGGACGGAAAAATCCGTGAGGGTATGAAAAACCTTTTACCCGATACAACAAAGATTATAATCGCTCAGAGAATCAACTCTGTTCAACACGCTGACAGAATCATTGTTATTGATGACGGTCAGATTAACGATATTGGTTCACACGAAGAATTGCTTTCACGAAATGAAATATATAAAGAAGTATATATTTCACAGCAAGAAGGCAAAATGGAACAATAAGGAAGGAGGAAGTCAAATGGCACAAAAACAAATTAAACGCCCCAACGGCAACGGACCCGGACCTGCAGGCAAAATGAAATTTGAAAAACCGAAAAACACTAAAAAAACTCTTTTAAGACTTCTTTCTTATGTCACCCAGAAAAAAGCCTTACTTGTGGTTGTTTTTATCCTTGTTCTTTTCAGTTCTATCGCAGACATCGCAGGAACATACCTTTTAAAACCTATTATCAATGAAATCGGCAATATGGTTTCAACCGGCAATAGAGATTTCACCGTAATTCTGAAATATCTTTGTGTTTTAGGCATGATTTATATTTTAGGTGCAGTAGCTCAATACACCTATTCACGCCTTATGCTCAATGTTTCTCATGGTACTCTGAACATTTTGAGAAAAGACCTTTTTGAGCATCTGCAGGATTTACCTATTAAATATTTTGATACTCATACCCACGGTGAGCTTATGAGCCGTTTTACTAACGATGTTGACACCATTCGTGAAGCTATAAGTAATGGTCTTGTGCAAACAATGTCCTCTCTTGTAACTGTTGTTGGTATTTTCTTTATGATGCTCTACATCAGCCCTGCTCTTACTTGCCTTATTATAGCTATGCTTATTGTGATGCTTTTTGTTATCAAGCTTATCGGAGGCCGCTCTTCCGTTTATTTCCGCCGTCAGCAAATGGCTGTTGGTGCAGTTAACGGCTATATTGAAGAACTCATTGAGGGCTCAAAGGTTGTTAAGGTTTTCTGTCGTGAGGAAAAAGCAAAAACGACTTTTGATGAAATTAATGAAAATTATCGAAAAGCTGCAACAAATGCACATACATTTGCCAGCATTTTAATGCCCATTATGGGTAACCTTTCATATTTCAATTTTGCTGCTACTGCAGCTATGGGTGCTTTCATAATACTTAAAGTCGGTGACACTGCCGTAGGGGGTATAACAGGATTGTTCCTTGGCGGTGCAGCAGGGGTACTCTCAGTTGGTTCTCTTGCACCATTTCTCCAATACACCAGACAGTTTTCGCGCCCCATAAGCATGATTTCACAACAAATGAACAGCATTCTTGCTGCCCTTGCAGGTGCAGAAAGAATTTTTGAAATCATTGATGAAACGCCTGAAGAGGATAACGGATATGTTACACTCGTTTATGCAAATGTTGACGAAAACGGAAATATTACAGAATCCGAAACCAGAACAGGTACTTGGGCTTGGAAGCATCCCCACTCAGCAGACGGAAGCGTTACTTACACTCTTCTTAAAGGTGATGTGCGTTTCCACGATGTTACTTTCTCTTATGACGGAAAGAAAACAGTTCTTAAAAATGTTTCTCTTTATGCTAAACCCGGTCAGAAAATCGCCTTTGTTGGCTCAACGGGTGCAGGTAAAACAACTATCACAAATCTTATTAATCGCTTTTATGATATTCAGGAAGGCAAAATTACCTATGACGGCATAAATATCAAGAAAATCAAAAAGGATGATTTACGCCGTTCTCTTGCAATGGTGCTCCAGGACACTCATCTGTTCACAGGAACGGTTGAAGAAAATATCCGCTACGGCAAGCTTGATGCAACCCATGAGGATATTGTGAAAGCTGCAAAAATTGCCAATGCAGACAGCTTCATCACCCGTCTTCCCGACGGCTATAACACTATGCTTACAGGTGACGGCGCAAATCTTTCACAAGGCCAGAGGCAATTGCTTGCCATCGCACGTGCAGCTGTTGCAGACCCGCCCGTATTAATCCTTGATGAAGCAACAAGCTCAATTGACACCCGAACAGAACGCCTTATCGAAAAGGGTATGGATTCTCTTATGCAGGGTAAAACTGTTTTTGTTATTGCCCACAGACTTTCAACAGTAAGAAACTCCAATGCAATTATGGTGCTTGAAAATGGTGAAATAATCGAGAAAGGTGACCACGACACCCTCTTGGAAGAAAAAGGAAAATACTATAAATTATACACCGGACAGTTTGAATTATCGTAATAACAGAAAAATCGCTCACATAGTTTTATGTGAGTGATTTTTTACAACTTTGTAATATTTATTGTGTTTTTTCAAAATTAGTATATAATGATAAGATGAAGATACAATAGAAACTTATTATTGCGTGGTACATAATAATGGAATATATATTAAAATCAGAAAAAGCTTTGCAGAGGCTTGAGCAGATACGCAAATTTCTGCTGAGCGAAAAATGGATGACTATCCTTTTTGTTATAGCAGGTGTTTTTGCTTGCTTACATTCATATTTCCCCAAAGCCCAATATCATATATGGGGTTCAGTTGTTTTAGCGTATATCACCGGTGTTGTTTTTGTTCTCAGTGGTGATATTTTTGCTATGCTCATTCCTGCAATGTTTACCTATTGTATAGGTATACGGTGCTATAACTCTTTATCAACCTTTGGTGAAATATGGTGGCTTGCAATACCCTTGGTTGCGATGGTTTTATTCAATATAATCACATATTTTAAAAAGCCTACTATTAAAGGTTCTCAATTCCTGCCCATGCTGTTTGTTTCCTTTGCGGTAACAATCGGTGGTGTCGGAGTTATTTCCGCCAAGGATTACTTCGGCGGTGCGGCTATTTACAATATGCTTGGCATCGGCTTCGGTATGCTTCTTTTATATTGCTTTTTCTATTCAAAAATCAACACAAATAAGGATTATTTATTAATAGAAAAGCTTACTGATGTTATGGTAGTCATAGGCTTGTTTATATCTTTTATGGTATTTATGCACTATATTATCAACATAAACACAGTTATTGATGAAGGTGGTATTTTCTATATCAGATGGAGAAATAATGCTTCAACAATGCTTATGATGGCAATGCCCTTTGCGTTTCTTTTAGGAAACCGCAAATCCTCTGCGGCAATTCTGGCATTCATATTCTTCATCGCAACACTTTTAACCGGTTCAAGAGGCGGTATGATTTTCGGCTCTATTGAAATGGTTATGTGTATTGTTATGTATATCCTCTACGACAAACGCAGAAGACTTGCATACCTTATTATCTGCGGTTGCTTTGTGTTCATTGCTCTTACCTATCTTCCCGAAATCACAAGCTTTTTAAACACCACAATTCAGCGAGTTTTTAAGGTTCTTAATGAATTCCTGATGGGCGGTGCAGATACAGAAACCCGTGTTCGCCACTATGCCCGCGGCGTTGAAGATTTCCTTAACCACCCAATATTCGGAACAGGCCTGGGCAATATGACAAACCGCGATATTTTCAAAAACAAGCCCGGTTCTCTTTGCTGGTATCACTGTGAACCTATTCAGATTGCAGGCAGCTTCGGCATAATAGGTATCATTGCTTTCACTTACCAATTCATCAAACGAAACCTTTTAATATGGAAACGGGCAACTCTTTTCAATATGACAATCTTCCTTTCTTATATAAGTCTTGAGCTTATGTCCTTGGTGAATCCCGGAATTTTATGTCCTATGCCGTATCTTCTTCTGGTGATTATCTATATGATTGTTGTTGAAAAATGTAACGACAACGAACCACAGATAAAGGTACCGATTTTAAAAAAATTCCGAGATAAAAGAAAAGCAAAAAAAATAGCAATTACAAAATAACTAAATGACTGCATCAAATTCTCTTAAAATTTGATGCAGTCATATTTTTATATCTTTATTGTTTCTTTAAGCTTTATATCATTTGAAGCAGCGCCTACCATAATTTCAAACTCACCGTCTTCAACAACCCATTCAAAATTTTTATTGAGAAGGCGGAAGGATTCAAAATCGAGCTTGAATTCTACAGTTTTCTTTTCTCCTGCTTTAAGGCTGATTCTTTCAAAGCCTTTCAGCAGTTTAAGCGGTGTTACAACAGATGATACAACATCATTTACATAAAGCTGCGTAACTTCGTCACCGTCAACAAAACCGATATTTTTAACGTCAAATGTAACTGTATAATCTGTTCTACCCTGCTTTTCAATTCTTAAATTGCTATATTCAAACTCTGTATAAGAAAGTCCGTAACCAAAGGCATATCTGGGACCTCTTTCTCCCTCAAACATCATTTCTGTGTGATTGGGAAGAATTGAATAGTAGCAAGGAATTCTGTTGGAATCCGCAGGGAATGAAACAGGCACTCTACCCGCAGGATTATTTTCACCTAAAAGAGTGTCAACAATTGCTTTTGCACCAAACTCGCCACCGAACCAGGAAACGAGAATAGCGTTCGAAACCTTAACCTCTTCACTTAAATCTATTGCTCTGCCGTTTTCAAAAACAAGAATTAAAGGTTTACCTGTTTTTGCAACCTCAAGAATAAGCTCTCTCTGTTTGCCCGGCAACACAAGGCTTGAACGGTCGTGACCCTCGCCACTTGTAAAGTTGTTATCACCGCCAACGAAGATAACAAGATCGCTTTGCTCTGCAATCTTAACTGCATCCTCAATGCTTCCGCTTTCATCCTCATCATAAACCTCAATAAGATGGGGCTGACCGTCTTCCATAGCAACCGCTTCAACGCCTTTAGGAATTCCGCAACCTGAGCTTTGAAGAACGGTAAATTCATCTCCCAAAGCATTCTTAAGCTCTTCATAAACAGATTTCACTGTATAGCCATAGGGAACGGAAGAATAACCGCCCACTCTCTGCCTTGCAGAAGAAGGACCAACAACGGCAATAGTTTTATACTTCTTTTTAAGAGGAAGAATTCCGTCATTTTCAAGCAAGGTCATAGCCTGACGAGCACCGTCAAGAGCAATTTTTTTGTGCTCATCGCATCTGATAACATCTTTATAATGCTCTTCGTCTGTATAAGGATTTTCAAAAAGTCCAAGCTCAAATTTAACCTTAAGCACATTCTTTACAGAATTATTTATAAGCTCTTCGGAAACTCTTCCCTCTTTAATAAGCTTCAAAAGAGTGCTTTCCCAGAATTCAGGTGTATAATCAAGGCAGCCCTGCATATCAAGACCTGCATTAACTGAATCACAAATGGCATCAACGTGATTTGCGGCAGTTCTGTGAGCAGTAACAAGTCTTGTAATTGAACCCCAGTCCGCACGGACATAGCCTTTAAGACCATATCTGCCACGGAGAATATCTGTTAAATAATGCTTTGAACTTGCAACAACCTCGCCGTCAATACAGTTATAGCAGGACATTACATTGTACGCCCCCGCTTTAGTTATTGCTTTTTCAAAAACAGGAAGGTAGCATTGCTCGATTTCTCTTTTGCCAACCCTTGCATTTGCACAGTTAATGCCGTTTTCAGGCATACCGTGAACACAATAATGCTTGGGCTCAGTTAAAACTGCATCGTTTCTTGCAAAATCGCCGTTTTTCTGTTCACCTGTAATAATGGAATAACCCATTTCGGAGCAGAGATATGTATCTTCGCCAAAGGTTTCCTCAACTCTTCCCCAACGAGGCTCTCTTGCAACATCAAGGTTGGGAGCAAGAATTTCCTGCATACCTAAAGCGCGGGTTTCCGCACCGATAGCCTTACCTGTTTTATTAACAAGTTCTCTGTTGAAGCTTGCGCCAAGACCGAGAGGAACCGGGAAAATTGTTGCACCGGGAAACGAAATTCCGTGAAGAGCTTCACCTGTGAAAATACAAGGAATACCAAGTCTTGTTTTCTCTACAAGATATTTCTGAAATTTGTTGAAAACCTCAGGAATTGTATAAGAATCGTGAATAAAGCCGATGCCTCTGTCACCAACAGTTTTACGGAATTTTTCATAATCCACATCGGAAGACTCGTGAATGCAACAATGGTTCAATGTGCTGGGAACAGTTGCATATTCAACACCACGAAGAATATCAATCTGAGCAACCTTTTCTTCCAAAGTCATTAAAGAAAGTAAATCTTCTGCTCTTTCCTCGGGGGAAAGAGCAGAATTTTTGTATTTATAGTCCATAAAGAGCACCTGTTATTTCTTAATCTTCATTGATATATCGAACGCTGTAACAGAATGAGTAAGAGCGCCGATTGAAAGAATATCAACGCCCAATTCTGCAACGCTTTTAATTCTTTCTTTTGTAAGATTACCCGAAGCTTCAAGAAGTGCTTTACCGTCAACAATTTCAACTGCACGTTTCATTGTTTCGTTATCCATATTATCGAGCATAATAATATCTGCGCCAACAGAAACTGCTTCTTCAACCTCAGCAAGAGTTCTTGTTTCAACCTCTATTTTTACTGTGTGACCGATTTTCTCACGAAGAGCCATAACCGCCGCAGTAATTCCGCCTTTTGCATCAACATGGTTATCCTTAAGCATTGCACAATCGGAAAGGTTATAGCGATGGTTTCTTCCGCCACCGCAGGTTACTGCATATTTCTGAAGAGAGCGAAGACCCGGAAGAGTTTTTCTTGTATCCGCAATTGTTGCTCTTGTTCCCTCGGTCTGCTTTACACATTCATTTGTGAGAGTTGCAATTCCGCTCATATGCTGAATCAGATTAAGTGCAGTTCTTTCTCCTTTAAGAAGCTTAACTGTTCTGCCCTTGAATTCTGCAATAAGGTCGCCGTTCTTAACCACGTCACCGTCTTTTTTATAAAGAGTGTATGAGAATTGTTCATCAAGAAGCTCAAATACTCTCATTGCAATTTCCGCACCACAAAGCACACCGTCAGCTTTAGCAACAAAATATGCCTCGCTGACAGAACCTTCATCTAAAAGATAATCAGTTGCAACATCAATGTAGTTTATATCCTCGGTAATTGCATTTTTTATTAAATCATCAATATAAAACTGTGGTAATATCATTTGTCAACCTCCTGAAGAATTATATAAGCTATGGTAGCAAGGGAAAGAGCCTCACAATAATCTGCTGTTACCGCAAACTTACCGTTTTTAAGCCTGTTAAGTATATTTTCAATTCGTTTTTTCCCTTGAGGTATTGCACCCTCATCGGGAATAACGAAATATGCTCGTTGCATAATATCCCGGATTTCAGTTCTCGTTCCTTTTGGAAGAGGTGCACCGGTTCTGTCCGCTTCCTTTTCCTCGGGAATGGTTAATTTATAAAATCCTGCTCTTATGCAACGGGTAATATCCTCTGCCGCTTTTCTTCCGAAAACAAGTGCTTCTAAAAGAGAGTTGCTGGCAAGGCGGTTTTTGCCGTGGACACCTGTGCATGCACATTCACCTGCGGCATAAAGTCGTGGAAGGGTTGTTCTCGCATTCAAATCAACCTCAATGCCACCCATAAGATAATGCTGACAGGGGAAAACAGGAATTAAATCCTTTGAAATATCAACACCCTGACTTAAGCATCCTGCATAAATACCGGGGAAACGCTTTTTAAGATATTCCTCACCTTTATATCGGATATCAAGATAGAAGCTGTTGCTTCCCAAACGCCTTGATTCCATAATAACCGAACGGGAAACTACGTCTCTGGGTGCAAGCTCAAGACGGCTGTCATATCTGTCCATAAATCGCTCTTTATTGCAATTAAGAAGATATGCGCCCTCACCTCTTACCGCTTCACTGATTAAAAACTGCTCTCTGTTTGCGCCGTTAAATGCTGTTGGATGAAACTGAACATAGCTTAAGTTTTTAATTGAAGCACCCATTTCATAAGCAAGGCGTATTCCGTCCCCTGTTGCAACGGACGGGTTAGTTGTGTATTTATAAACTCTGCCGATGCCACCCGATGCCAGAAGCACAAAATCTGCATAAACGGTTCTGAACTCATTACCCCTCATTATTTCAACCTTAAAACCGTTTTTTATACGGCTCATTGAGGTTACCATTGTTTCATCGGAAAGAGTAACATTAGGAAGCTTTTCAACTGCAAGAACTAACTTGTCCACCATTTCTTTACCCGATGTATCCTTATGGTGAACAATTCTTCTTCTGCAATGCCCTCCCTCAAGGGTTTTGATTAGCTCACCATTTTCATCACGGTCATATTCAACGCCGTAGTCTATTGTTCTTAAAACATCCCCGGGGCCCTCTTCAACGAGCTGGGTTACTGCATCAATATCATTTACTCTGCCACCTGCAATAAGTGTATCTTCAATATGCAAGTCATAGCTATCGTTTTCCAAATCAAGCACACAAGCAACACCGCCTTGTGCCAAGGAGCTGTTGGACTGGTGCCGTTCCTTTTTGGAAAGCATAAGAACATCAATATCCTCAGGGAAATTGAGAGCTCCGTAAAGCCCTGCAAGTCCGCTTCCCACAATGACTACACTATAATGTTTTTTTAATTCGGAAAGATTCATTTTCTTACCCCAATTCAAGCATACGGTTTATGCTTTTAAGTGCTTTTTTGCGTAAACCCTCTTCTAATTCTACCTTTTCTCCACCCTCACCGATTATGGCTTTATAAACGTCCCCGAGAGTGATTTTTTTCATATCCTCGCAACAGAGCTTTTCGGGAGCAAGCTGAATAAATCTTTCACCATTTTCTTCGTTAATGGCAAGATAATCAACAACGCCCCTCTCTGTTCCTATAATAACTTTTCCTTTTTGTGATTTTGCATAGCTTATAATTTCACTTGTTGCACCCACCATATCTGCAAGCTCAACAACCTCTTTGGGTGATTCGGGATGAACTGCAAAGACTGCATCGGGATGCTCCGCTTTGCATTTTAAAACATCTTCTTTAGTAAGCTGAGCGTGAACGGGACAGTAACCGTCCCACAAAATAAGCTTCTTTTCGGGTACACTTTTCTGAACAAAAGAGCCTAAATGCTGATCGGGAATGAAAAGAATCTCATCTCCCTGAAGCTTTTTAACAATTTTAATTGCGGAAGAGCTTGTTACACAAACATCACATTCCGCTTTAAGTGCTGCAGTTGTATTAATATATGCAACAACCTCTGTATCAGGGTTTTCTTCCTTGAATTTTCTTACTTTTTCAGGAGCAATCTGCTCTGCCATGGGGCAGGTTGCAGTTGCAACGGGAAGAATCGTTTCGGTTTCAGGAGAAAGAATTTTAACACTTTCTGCCATAAAGCGAACACCGCACATTACAACTCTTCTGGCTTTAATTTCTGCAGCTTTTTTGCTTAAAAAGAAGCTGTCCCCCGTGATATCTGCAATATCAATAATATCGGGGTCTTGGTATGTGTGTGCAAGTATTACCGTATCAGTTGCCTTTTTTGCCTCAATAATTTTATTTTTAAGCTCCTGCTTGTTCATTACATCACCTCATATAATTTGAATAATCAAACTACTTCATTATGATTATACCACTATTTTGCCACTTGGCAATATAAAAAATTCTAAAAAACACCTTTAATTTGCCCTTGTTTATGTTAATATCACAGAACTTATTGTTAAATAATTATTTTTGTTGAAATACTTTTTGTTTTAAGGTATTATATAAGCAAGCTTAAACCAATTAAATTTGAGGAGGATTTCCCCAATGAACAGTTATCTTGAAAAAGATTTTGAGTTGCTCAGAAATGCTGACAGTGAGCTTTTTGAGGCATTTGAAAAAGAGCAGGTTCGTCAGAGCAGAAACATCGAGCTTATTGCAAGTGAAAACTACACCTCTGCCGCCGTTATGGCTGCAAGCGGCAGCATTTTCACAAATAAATATGCAGAGGGTTATCCCTCTCGCAGATATTACGGCGGTTGTGAATATGTTGATATTGCAGAAGGTCTTGCAATTGAAAGACTTAAAAAGCTTTTTGGCTGTGAATATGCAAATGTTCAGCCTCATTCAGGCTCTCAGGCAAACTTTGCAGTTTATTTCGCACTTCTTCAGCCCGGTGATACAGTTCTCGGTATGAGCCTTGCGGACGGTGGCCATCTTACTCACGGTTCACCCGTAAACGTTAGTGGTTCTTACTTCAACTTTGAGAGTTACGGCGTTGATGAAAAAGGTTATCTTGATTATGACGCTCTCGCAAAGAAAGCAAAAGAATGCAGTCCCAAGCTTATCGTTGCAGGCGCATCCGCTTATTCAAGAATTATTGATTTCAAAAAAATCCGTGAAATTGCAGATTCAGTCGGCGCACTCTTTATGGTCGATATGGCTCATATTGCAGGTCTTGTTGCCGCAGGTATGCACCCCTCCCCCGTTCCCTATGCTCACGTTGTAACCTCCACAACCCATAAAACTCTTCGCGGTCCTCGTGGCGGTATTATTCTTACAAATGATGAGGAAATTGCAAAGAAAGTTAACAAAGCAATTTTCCCCGGTATTCAGGGCGGTCCTCTTATGCACATTATTGCCGCAAAAGCAATTTGCTTCGGCGAGGCACTTAAGCCCGAATTCAAGGAATACGGTAAAAAAGTTATTTCTAACTGTAAAGCTCTTGAAAATGCACTCATTGCTCAGGGTGTTGACATTGTTTCAGGCGGTTCTGATAACCACCTTTTACTCCTTGACTTAAGAAGCCTCGGAATTACAGGTAAAGAGCTTGAGCACCGTCTTGACGAGGTTCACATTACAGTTAATAAAAACGCTATCCCCAACGACCCTGAAAAGCCCTTCGTTACAAGTGGTATCCGTATCGGTACAGCAGCAGTTACATCAAGAGGCTTTGAAGCTCAGGATATGATTGATATTGCAGAATATATCAAGCTTGCCGCAACAGATTTTGAAAACAGTAAAGACTACATTATTGAAAACGTTGCAAGAATCTGTGATAAATATCCCTTATACAATGACTGAATTTTTAAGCAATCCTCGTATTGAGGGTTGCTTTTTTATTGACAATGCCCATTTCAAAATATATACTTGAAAGTATAGGTGGTGTTACTTTATGAGTGATAAAAAATTATATATACTTACTTATGAGCACGGCGGTTACGTGCTTTGGAAAAATGAAGTTAAGCCCCGTTTAAAAAAGCTTTTTGAGTGGTTGGAAAAATACCCGACCTTAAAAATCGGTCTTGATTATGAATCCTTTACCTTTGACGAGTTTTCAAAGGAAGACCCTGAGGTTGTTGAGCTTATAGGAGAGCTTTTGGGAAAATACCCTGACAGAGTTGGTTTAGGTGCAACTACCTACGGTCAGCCTTTAGCTCTTACCATTTCCGAAGAGTCAAATGCCCGTCAGCTTCTTTATGCAGTAAGAACAAATTTAGCTTATTTCGGCAAAACTCCAAACGTATACGCCATTTCAGAATTTGCACTTCACAACCAGACACCTCAATTAATTTCAAAATGTGGCTATGACGCTGCAATTTTGCGTTCTCACGTTATGGGTTACGGCTACCCGAGAACCTTTGACTGTGCCTGGGGCAAATGGATTGGTAAAGACGGCACTTCTATCCCTGCAGTTCCTACATACGAAAAGCAAGGACGAGGCTTCAACTGTACCACAGTTGATAACTGGATTTTTTCCCGTTGGCCCGTTGATTCCGAGCTTTATTCTCCTGAGGATTTTGCCGAAATGTTCCAAAAACATGAACCTCTTTTGGCTTCAAGGTATGATGACCTTACACAGCCCGTTGAATCAGTTATTGCCCATACTGTAAAAAAAGAAAACTGTCAGTATGTTCTTCTTGAAGAAATCCCCGAAATCTATGGAGAAGCTGATGAGGAGCTTCCCACAACCGACAACGATTTCCATGTTCAGATGCCTTGGGGTTATTGCGGTAATGAAATTTTCAATGGTTGCCGTCAGGGTGAGGTTGAAGCCGTTCAGGGCGAAAAACTCAATGCTCTTTCAGTTATGTTGGGCGGTAAATCTCTTCAGGAAAAATCAGAATATGCCTGGAAATACATTCTTGCCGCAGAGCACCACGATGTTACAATTTGCGGTCTTCTTGACCTTTCAAGAAGATTTATTCCTACATCTCTTGAAGCATCAAAAGCTGTTAAAGAAGAGTCTTTAAAGTTTATTGCTTCAAAATTTGCTCACAAAGACTACGAAAGCCTTTTAGTTATAAACACTCACTCTTTCCCCGTTGATGAATGGGTTCAGGTTGATGTTGAAAAAGAATATTGTGCTTTTGATGGTCACAAAGAAATCGAAAGTGAAATAGTTATTGATAAAAATAAAAAAGTTCTCCGAGCACATATTCAGTTGCCGCCATTCACCGCTAAATCATATATTCTTAAAGAAGTCGTAAATTCTTCAAAGTTGCCTTTCTGCTGGTCTGAAAAAGAGGGCGTTCTCACAACACCCAACTATGAAATCAAGCTTGTAACTGACGGAATTTCATACATTAAAGACATAAAAAGCGGAAAAATCTTATGTGACAACGGCAACGGTGTTCTTTTTACCGGTTTTGTTGACGATGAAGAATATTCCTCAAATGGCGTATGGGAAGTAAAAACCTCTGCTTGCTCTGCAACGGCAATTCAGAAAGGTAAAATCGGTTCAATCCCCTATGAAGTGCAGATGCAATTCAACGGAAACAGCAAAAGAATTGATTTCAAAACAAAATTTGACGTTCAGGGTCAGAAAGTAGGCAGAACTGATATCACTCACGGCAAGCCCGTTCCCCTTACCGTTAACGGACATCATCACGAGGATAAAATCTGCTTTGTTATAAATCCTTGCCTTTCAAAAGACAGAAAAATGTTCAGAGATTTGCCCTATTCAATTTCAGAATGGAACGGTGCATTGAGAAAAACTGAGGAATACTGGTATCCTGATGATAAAATCATCCTCGATATTGATGTAACTCCCGAAGAATCCTTTAATTCAACAACTTATTATCACGGTATTTATTGGGTTTCTCTTAAAGATAAGCAAAACGGTCTTGGGATTTTCAATAAAGGCTGTATGGGTGCAGCAGTTTCAGGAAACAAAGTTCATATTCCACTCATTTATTCAAACGAATATCTTTGCGGTGACAGAATTCTCAACGGAGTTTTTGAAAATGAATTTGCTTTATTCCCATTCGAAAGCGAGCTTTCCGAAGCAGAGCTTCACAAAAAAGCTCTCTCTTATGCTTATGCACCAAATGCTATGGCTTTACCCATTGGTAACGGCAGTATGACAGAATGTTCTTTTGCGAATATTAATACTGATAATAAAAATGTTATTCTTACTGCTCTTTACCCCGAAGATAACCATATTTTAGCGCGTTTCTGCAATTACTCTGACACAGAAGAAAAAATAGAATTAAATATGAATATCGGAAAAACAACATTTGAAACTGACTTGCTGGGTAAAGAAACAAATGAGATAATCGATAACAAATTAGTCTTCAAGCCCTGGGAAATCAAAACTGTTAAAATCGAAAAATAGTTTTAAAAAACTTGACAAAAAGGAAATTTTTGTCAAGTTTTTCCTTTTTTTACACTTATTAATGAACAGGTATATTGTTCTATGTCACAAGTTATCCTATATTGCAAAAGAAAGTCACTTGAACTTTAAGGTTACAAAATTAATACAATTGACAAAATTCTATTGTTATAGACCTTGATTTGTGATATTTTAAACTTGAACCACGATAAAACAAACAAAAAGGAGTGGAAAATATGAAAAAGTTTTTAAGCTTATTTTTGACGGTGATTTTGGTTTTCTCTGTTATATCTCCCATAACAGTTTTTGCAGAAAACGGACCCCATCCTTTTGACCCTGAAAACACAGATATTACCGATATCCTGCTTTCAAAAATGTCTGCAATCATCTTTATGAATTATATTACAGACGATGAGGAAGACACCATGATGGGAGAAACCTCCATCTTATATCCGCAAATCGACGGATATAAACCATCGCAGCCTTTTACAGGTGCCTCTTATAACCTTAACACCAATACTCTTACTCTTAATAATGTCACGGCTAAAAATGCATCTCTTATGCTTATGGAAATGGGTGACGATTTCAAAATCAACCTTATTGGTTACAACGAATTAGGTGAAATCACTTCCTTGGCAGGAACAAGAGGCGGATCTGTAACAATTACAGGTAACGGCGAATTGGTTGTTAACAGAACTAAAGATTTCAGTGGTATTCAAATTGATGCTAACGAAACCAACTCAACCCTGACTGTTGAAGAGACTGTTAAACTCAAAGCTTATTCAGCCCCTGAGTTTGAAACTCCCGCAATTGATATTTATTCATCCGCGTGCTTAGATTCTTCCGAAATCATAAAATTAGGCGGAACTGTTAAAGGCAACAACCTTGAGTTTAAAAAATACACAGTAGATTATTACGAACAAATTGAAGCATATGATTTAGAATGGAACTGTTATGACTGGTATGAATTCGGTCTGATAAAAGACGGCGTTTATTACGTTGCCGACGAAGAACTTGATGAAGAAACCTATAATTATACAGGAAAATACTGGGTTTATTCCGTTACATACGACGAAATTCTTGACTGCTATGTTTCGAATGAATACGCAGACGGTGAAGCGATTTCTCTTGATGGCTTTACAGTTTTAACCGAAAATGAACCCATATACGATCAGAATTTAGGCTTCTATATTGGTTACACAGATTATCCCGATGAACCCAATGACTCATACAAATACATTTTCGATCCCTCTGAAAAAGAATTTTTTGACCTTTGCGTAGATGAAAAGGGAACAAAATATGGCTTCTGGCAGCACGAATACGAATACGATGACGGAACACTTGAAACAGATACTTATATTTACAATTTAATTAACCATCCAACTTACGGCATAATTGCTGTTGAAGACAAAAACAAAAATTCTTTAAGCGGATTAACGCCTCTTAAAATCGATGAAAAAGATTTTGCAAATGCGTCTATTTATTCTGATGTAACAATCAACAACGGCGGTTCAATTATTGAACCCCAAAAAATCAAAAATATAACTGCGAAAAGCACTAATCAAGGCGTAAAAGTTTCGTGGGCTGCCGATCCTGTTGCAGATAAATACAGAATCTACAGAAAAGCTGAAGGCGCCAAAAACTGGACCCGACTTGACACAATTGATGCAGATGAAACCTCATTTATTGATAAAACCGCAAAGAGTGGCAAGAAATATATCTATACAGTAAAAGGCTATAATTTTGTGGGTTGGGGCGAATTCAATTCAAAAGGCGTTACTCACACATATTATTCTGCTCCCGATGTCAGCATAAAAAGCACAACAAAAGGTGTTTATCTTAGCTGGGGAAAAATTGCCGGTGCAACAAAATACAGAATTTATCGCCAGACCTCAGGCTCATCAAAATGGAGTTATATCGATACAGTAACCGGCACATCCTTTACAGATAAAACTGCAAAAAGCGGCAAGAAATATTATTATCGCGTTATGGCAGGTAAAGGCGAAACAATGAGCGGTTATAATGTAGTAAGCAAATATTTCCTTTCTGCTCCTAAGCTTTCTTCAGTGCATAACACTACTTTGGGTGTTAAATTTTCTTGGGAAAAGGTAAACAGTGCAGAGGGTTATAAGGTTTACAGAAAATCCGGTAGTGGTAGCTATAAATATATAGGGACAACCTCTAAAACTACTTATATAGATAAAACTGCAAAATCCGGCACAACTTACACCTACACAGTTAAGGCATATAAGAGCAAAACTAACAGCTCCTATAACAAAACAGGTCTTAAAATCAAGCACCTCGATGCCCCTGAAGTGAATGTAAAAGAATACACAAAATCTGTTAAATTCTCTTGGAACGAAATCACCGGCGCAAAGGAATATGCGGTTTACAGAAAAGCAAGTGGTGAATCCAAATGGACAAAGCTCACCACAACAACTGAGCTTTCCTATAAGGACACAGCATTAAAACGCAACACAACATATTCTTATCGTGTTAGAGCAGTTAACGGAAAAACCTTAAGCGGTTATAAAACACTTAAAGTTGTAAAATAACAACACATTAAACCAATACTCCCCAGCAAGAAAATTTTTCTTGTTGGGGAGTATTTAATTAAAGCTTATTCTTTTTCAGCTGTTACCGTTTCTTTTTCTTCAACAGCCTCTGTTTCATTTTCTTTATCTTTTAATTTTTCAAAAATGCGGTAGTTAACTTTACCGATTTTTGTTGTGGGTAATGCATCTGTAAATTCAATTTCCTTGAACTGTGCATTCTTTGCAATGTTCTTTTTGCAGAATTCTTTGATTTCCTTTTCAATTTCTGCAGTTCTCTGAACACCGTTTTTAAGAACGATAACCGCCTTAGGTGCTTCTTCACGAACCTTATCTTTAATACCAACCACTACACTTGATGCAACATATTTGCACTTATTGAGAATATTTTCAAGCTCTGTGGGGTAAATGTTATAACCATTGGAAATAATCATTCTTTTAAGACGAGATGTGAAGTGAAGAACACCGTCCTGAAGATAACCCAGGTCACCTGTATGAAGCCATTGTGTTCCGTCGGCATGGGTTCTTATTGCATTATCGGTTTCTTCTTTATCGTTAACATAACCAAGCATAACAGTTGGTCCGTTAACGCAGATTTCACCGATTTCACCGTCGGGGAGCTTTTCGTTAGTAACGGGGTCGCAAACTCTGATATGAGTATCAGGGTTTGGAATACCGATATTATCAATATCCTCTGACCCGTAAGCAGTTGCAGTAAAGAAAGCAGTTGCTTCAGAAAGACCGTAACCGATTCTTATGTGTGCCTTTGAACCACATGAACGGAAATAATCAATAACCTTTGCCCTTAAATCATCGCTTAAATAGTCGCCACCGCTAAGTATAACCTTAACGCTTTTAAAGCTGTCAGGACCTAAGTTTTTGTTATTTGTAATCGCCTTTAACATTGTGGGAACTGCGGGAACAATTGTGGGTTTTTTCTTCTTTATTGTTTCGTTAAGCTTTTTAATATCTATTTTAGGAATAAGAATACATTTCATACCCAAACAAAGCGGTGCATGAACTGCAACGCAAAGACCAAAACCATGAAAAATGGGAAGTGCGGACATCATAGATGCACCCGGTCTTGCTTCAGGACAAACATCAATACATTGAATTGCAAGTGCATTAAAGCAAAGATTGGAAAGAACAATCCCCTTGGATTTACCTGTTGTGCCACCGCTGTAAATGAGAACTGCTGCATCATCTCTGTTTCTTTTAACAGATGGTGCAATTGTGCCCATTCCGGAAATAAACTTTTTCCAGGTAATTGTATCGGAAGAGTATTTCATATTCTTTCTGCTCTTGATATTATAAAGAGTTTTAAGAACAGGTGGCATACTCATACTGACTTCGCAAACAACAACCTTTTCAACGCAAGCATCTCTAACAGTTTTATAGGAAACATCTGTTGTGAAAATAAGGCTTGAATTTGTAAGAGCGACCGCATTTCTGATTTCGTTTGCATCGCTTAAAGGGTGAATAACATTTGCAACTGCGCCGATTTTATTAATAGCGTAAATAAGGAAAATCGCCTCAGGCATATTGGGCATACAAATTGTTACACTCTCATCCTCAACAACACCTAATTTTTTAAGAGCATTTGCAACGATATTGATATTTTCATCCATTGATTCAAAGCTGTAAACTGTGTCAAAAAACTCCAATGCAGGTGCATCAGGCTGTTTATCAACCATCTCTTTTAAAAGCTCATAAATTGAGCCCTCGCGGTAGCACATATGCTCATGCATATTGCCGTAGTGCTGAAGCCAAGTTTTTTCTTCAATAGGTAAATCTATCAAAGATATTGCTTTCATTGTTGAAAAATAATCACATTTTGTGCCCATTGGCAACCTCTTTCTGTTCTTTTGAAAGAACATTTTATGTAAAAAAGACAATTTATGAATTTATAAAAACTCAAACAATCTGTTTTAACGATAATTGCGTAGTTTGATGATAATGGTTTTTTCCGACAAAGTCAAGCAAATCTGTAAAAAAACGCCCCTTTCACGAAACATTAAACACCTGTTGTATTAAATGTTGGATTTACACCAAAAATTGTGAACAAAGAATGAACAAAAAGCCGAAGACCACACTGTTGTGTGAACTTCGGTTTTGATACGAGTGTTCATAAGGATTTTGTTTAAAACAACAAAGAATGTATTCTGAACCGTCAGAAAACATAAAAGGAAGCGGGAGAGTTACCGTGAATAAACACAACTGCCGGCAATATTCTCTATTTTAACATTTTTCACATCCTCGTAATCAAATAAGGAAAATTGCCAATCACTGCAAGTATCAAGATAATTAAAGGCCTTATGTAAAATTTTATATCGGGTATCATCATCTGTATCGGGAGTCATTTTCATAACAAATGCACTTGTGAAAAAGTTGTCGGTTATTGTTTTTCTGACAAGATAAATTTTTTCTATGTTGTCGCTACACTCAGATGTGATATGTTCAAGAATATCTTCAAGCATACCTTCCGGAAGAACTTCAGTTGAAAGCTTGTCTTTTTTATTAAGAACACTGGCTTCGGAGTATATTTCATTTTCTTGTGCCAAGGCAATTGCACGTTCACGATAAATTTCCAATTGATCTTCCTGTCCTGTAAGGCAACAGAAACGACCTATTACCTCAAGACCTTCATCAATATAGTTGTGATTTGTTTCAATAGCCCTATAAATATAGCCTATACCGGTTTCATCAAAAAAATGCAACAAAAAGCAACCCTTCATAAAGTGTGCGTAGCACGAACCAACATCATCAAGAATTTTGATAGCATTTTCACATAATTCAAAAGCCTCGGTGTTTCTGCCCAAACGGCGCAAAGCATCACATACATCGCTGTATTCTTCTGCAATTATGTGTCTACCGTTATTTTCCCATTTTTCAACCAATTCTTTTGATTCGGTGTAATAGTATTTACGGTATTCCCCATAAGACTCCTTGCTTTGCTGGGCAATTAACGAACTTACATATTCAATGGCTTTTTTACTCTCCGAAACATATTCCTTTGAACTTTCGGGATACAAGATTCTAAGTTCATTTACCCCCAGACTTTCAAGTCGCATTTTTAAAGTGGGGTGTGTAGCACTGCGTGAAAGTATTTCTTTGTTTATAAGCCCATTCCATTTTTCAGCGTTCAGTTGTATTGCTTTCTTGAATTTTATCACTTCATTGTTCAATGAATTAGTGTCGTATTCCTCTGATAGCATATTGCAAGGCGTGTCGTAGGAGCCTTTTTCCCAATCGTAAAGCTCATAATATTTGATTTTTACCAATGAGGAGGCTGCAATTTCATTGTTGCCGTATATCGACATAGCCTCATCTGCAGCACGTTCGCGAACCAATGAAACTGCATATAAATATAATTTGTAATGCACATTAAAATAAACATCAATAAAAGTAAACAGATGCCTTGTGATGCTTGAATAAGTATTTGTTATACTATTATTGTGAACATCACATATATACTGGTAGTAGTCATTTATTTTTTCGCGGTTAACTTCATCTTTTATGTGGGAGAACTCATGCAGCAAAACACAATATAATTCATCTTCTGATAACACATTGAGCAAAAGTGCACCAAGCTGAATTGAAATTGTGTTATTAATGTTGGCAGAGCCTGCATTGAAATCATCAAGTATTGCAATTTTAATTTTTGTTGTGCAGCCTGTTGCAACTGCAGCTTTTTTTGCTAAATCGTAGAGAACAGGATAATCACTTTCAGAAACATAAGTTTTATCCTCTTCAAAAATCTTTTCAGGTGTTTTAAGTCGTATTCTTAATGCAGCACCTGAAATAATCATAAAGCAAACGAACAACGGGGCAACAGAACCACCACCATCACTGATAACACCCATAAAGAATGCTGAAACAAAAGCACAAACAGCCAAAAGTACACTATAAAAATCATTGATTATTATAAGCATTTTCAATAAATATAGTTTTTTTGCTATGGTTTTTTCGGGGTTATCACGGTGTGCAAGCCAGTATTGTTGGTTTTCGGCAATAGATTTTTGATTTAATTTTTTGACATAGATGCGATTTGCAATAACATTTATTATTAAAAATAAAACCGGTAAAAGTAATGTGGAGATAGCAATAATACCGATTATATTTTCCGAAAAAGTATCAAATAAATTTTTTGCAAAAATGCCACCAAACATAGTTGCAATTATTGCTACAAAAGATGCAACAGTAAGTGCAACTCTGCGTTTATCAACGGGCATTTTGGTGTTAGTTTCAATGTTGGTATTGTTTTTATTAACAAGCTTTTGTGCTTTAACGATTAAAATTATAATAGAAGCCACTGTTAATAATTCAACGATTATAAAACCCGTAAAAAACATTTTATCTGTATCGGTAAAATCCGAAATCTCACGCCCGCCTGTAAGAACTACGGTGACAAAAATCCACACAAACATAAGCACTACAGCAACAAGCATGGGTATTAGATATTTTTTATTTTCCTTGTTCATAATATCCTCCATGGAATATGCTAAATATTTTTATTTAGTTTTGTGCTCATGTTCAATAAGTCGATTTTATAGAATTATTATATCACAATGACTACACTTAAATCAACCCGGATATATATCCTTGTACTTTAAGTTTCAGTGTACGAATTTTTATAAAATTTTTATATATAGGAAGTGAAAATAATCGAGGCATAAGTTTTAGCAAGCATTAAATTTGTTCATATAATTTTCGCTTGTTAGGAACTATTTTAAAACCCGCAAAAAAAGGACACTCCAAAAGGAATGTGATAACACATAAAACAAGAAAATATATACAAAACTCTATTTTAATCAAAAAAATGAGTATTCACAGGACAAATCCTTTATGAATACTCAAATATGGTGCGGGAAAAGGGACTTGAACCCTCAAGAACTTACGTCCATATGAACCTGAATCATACGCGTCTGCCAGTTCCGCCATCCCCGCATATTTAGTTAAGAAGTAAGAGTGAATAGTGAAGAGGTGAAAGTTTCAATTTCGTTTTCTGCATTATTACTAACTTTTTACGTAAGTTGTATTTTAGCATATATATTTTTCGGTGTCAACAAAGGTCTTTTAATTTATTAAGAACCGTATATTCTCTCAAATACAAGCTTGCATGGTCAACAGTTTTGCTGTCATATTCACCGAAAATTTCAATAGCCTTATCTATTTCAATCCAAACAGGTTTGACTCTGTTATAAAGCTCGCTTTCAGTTAAGTGCCTTTCGCACTCGCCTTCGATTTGGCAAATAAAATAATTATTTATCCATAGGGTTTCATAGCAATACTCATTAACTTTAACAAATGGCTTTATGGGTTTAACCTTAAAGCCTGTTTCCTCCTGAAGCTCTCTTATAACACATTCTTCACGGCTTTCGTTATCTTCAACTCCCCCACCGGGGCTCATATAAACATCTTTTCTTTCTTCCCAGGATAAAAGAACCTTGTTATCTTTAACTATTATTGCCCTGCAACCCTCTCGGATTCTCTCGGGCGGGTCAGAATATATTTTGGCGTATTGTGTTATTGTTTCGAATTTGTTTTCCATTTTGTTTTTCACCTGTTATTTTTGATACTCTAATTATAAATCGTGAATTTTTAAAATGCAATCGTTTTGAAACAAAAAACCTCATCAACAATGTATAGAGTGGGCAATCCACCACCATTCCGCCCGAATATGTGTTAACAAATAATTTCCACCCGAAATATATTTTATACATTAATTCACCTATCCAAGAATGCTCCCCCTCCCTATTCGCAAAGGCGAACAGGGATGATAAAAATTATACTATTTTTACCGTTTTGCGAAGCTTAATTCCGAATTCCGCACTCCGCATTCCGCATTTATTCCAAACTCTATGATTCATAGGTTGACGATTTTATATAGATTTAAGTATAATTTATTCAAGGCGGTGATATTATGTCATCAAAAGACTGCGGTAAATTTATTTGCGAATTAAGAAAAGAAAAAAATCTTACTCAAAAGGAATTAGCAAAAAAAATAAATGTTTCAGATAAAGCCGTGTCACGTTGGGAAACAGGAAAAGGCTTTCCTGATGTTAACTCTCTTTTGGCATTAAGTAATTTTTTCCTGGTAAGCGTTAATGAGCTTTTAGCAGGAAAAAGGCTTGAAGAAGAAAAAATCAATGAAATTGCAGAAAAAAATGTTATACAAGCTATTAAGGAAAAAGAAATTTCTGTAAAAAAGAAAAAGCTGCAAATGGCAATATGTATAATTATTTTTTCCGTTCTTCTTATACCTACTGCAATTCCCACATTCATTTATCTTGCAGATGCAATATTATCAAACATATCATTTGAAAACACGACTGAATTTATCGGCTTATTGACAGTAGCAATTCTTCTGCTCGCTTCCGGCTTTACCGTCAGAAAAGGTCATATTTCACTTTTGCATTCCTACCATTACAGAAATGTTGTTGACAGAGAAGGCTACTGCAGGGCTATGGGCAAGGGAATTATGCTTATGAGCATACCGACCTTTATTTGCAGTTTAACATCTTTATTTCCTGCAATTCATTTTCTTGAGGTGTTGGGTACTTCCTTTTTAATTATAGGGTATATAATATGCGTGGCACTGCTGTTTAAGCATCAATATAAATATAATGGTGGCTTATTTTAAATACAGGAATTCCCCTATACACTTAAAAACGACTTGCCAAACGCAAGTCGTTTTTTATTTGTGGTCTCTGTAATATTGTGTGTGAGTTTTGGGATGGGGGTTATTCTCCCAGATTTCAGTTGCAACAGGCCTCCAGGCTTTGCTGAAATCATCACATTTTGAGCAAAGCTCTTCAACTGTTTCCTGAGAAACAAAATCTGTGCTTCGGGCACCCGTATCATTTATAATCTTTCTTAAAATATCGGGATTTTCAAGCATGGGACAGGGCATAAGATGGTTGTCATTAAAGGGCTGTCCTTTTCTGTATGCCATAAAAAGCGGTTTTTGAAGTGCTTCAAGGAGGGTATCTGTTTTAATATTGGAATCTGAGTAATGAATGAAAACACAAGGCTCCATATCACCCTTTGAGTTAATGTGGAAGTAGTTTCTGCCACCTGCAATACAACCGCCAACATATTCGCCATCGTCCTGGAAATCCATAACAAACAAGGGCTTCCCTGTATGTCCGTTACGCATTTTCTTCATCCAGAAATACATATATTTTCGCTGTGTGGGAGTAGGAATTAAATCCTTGTCCGCCCCATGACCAACAGGCATAAAGTTGAAATAGAAAGCGTATTTAACTCCCAAATCAACCATTTTATCAAGAAATTCATCACTTGTTACATCATTAACATTTTTGCTTGTGTAACAAACGGAAATACCGAAAAGAATTTTCTCCTTTTTAAGAAGCTCCATAGCCTCAACGGTCTTCTCATAAGCACCCTGACCTCTTCGGTCATCGTTACTGCACTCATCACCCTCAATGGAAAGAGCAAGTGTGATATTTCCGCACCGCTTAATATCGTCACAAAGCTTTTTATCAACGAGCGTTGCATTGGTGTAAATAAGGAATGTGCACTCAGGATTTTCAGAAGCGAGGGTAATTATATCATCTTTTCTGATAAGTGGTTCGCCCCCTGTGAGCATATAAAAATGAGTTCCCAAATCCTTACCCTGGTTCACAATGCTTCTCATATCATCAAGCGAAAGCTGAAAGCTGTGACCATATTCCGCTGCCCAACAGCCCTTACACTTAAGGTTACAAGCACTTGTTGGGTCAAAAAGAATAATGAAAGGAATATTGCAATTATATTTATCACGCTTTGCACGAACGGTTTTTGTTCCGAAATAACCTGCGTGAATACCCAAAGAAATGAGTAAGGATTTTACTAAATCACGGTCAACATCATTAAGAATATTCTTGGCAAGCTGCATATAAACATTATCTTTATCACCAACCGCCCTACGCATTTTTTCGTAGTTTTCCTTGGGATACATTGTAAAATATTTTTCTGCAACCTTCAAAATCTTCAAAAGATTTTCTTCTGGGGCTTTGTCAATATATCTTAATATTCTTGATAACGCTGCATTTGCTGCAAAGCTGACCAATTTATGCTCCAACTGCAATACCTCCTTTCCAAAATTTTCATAACTGAATTATGATACCACACATTCTGAAATTTGTAAACCTTTCAAAAATCTATTAACAAAAAAATTATTGGTTTTTCTGCTGTATTTATACACATTCAATTTTCTTGACACTTAATATATTTACAACTATAATTAAATAAAACCATCACAGAAAGAGGTTTGATTTATGAAAACATTATTGCTTTCTTCTCTTACCAAAATATTCAAGGAAAAAGAACCTAACTTTAAAGAATTAGAAGCTTTTTCCTGCTTAAAAAATGAAAAATTCTCTTTTCAGCTTGCGTTTTTATCTGAAAATAAAAATGAAAACAAAATTTCTATTTCGGTTAAATCTCCGTTGGCAGAAGATTTAAAGCTATATTATGTTAAGGATATTCCCGCGGGCAAAACCGGATACGATAATTCAGATTCTTTCCATTATGACCTTGAAAGAAAAAGCTTTCCCGATTTACTTATGCCCATTAAGGATGAAATAGCTGTAAAAAAAGGCGAGTGGAATTCAATCTGGGTAGAATATTCTCCAAAGAGAGCAGTAACAGGCAAAAAGAAAATAACCCTTACTTTAACTGCAGGTGAAACAGTTGTTGAGAAAACATTCACTCTCAACATTATTGATAAAGAGCTTCCAAAGCAAGAGCTTCTTTTCACAAACTGGTTCCATAATGACTGCCTTTGCACCTATTATGGTGTTGAAGTTTTCTCGGAAGAATATTGGAGAATTGTTGAAAACTATATCCGAAATGCTGCCGAGCACGGCGTTAATATGCTTTTGACTCCCGTTTTCACACCGCCCCTTGATACTGCGGTTGGCGGTGAACGCCCCACAGTTCAGTTGGTGAAGGTTACAAAAGAAAACAACAAATATTACTTTGATTTCGAAAACTTCAGAAGATACATAAAGCTCTGCCTTGACTGTGGCATCGAAGCCTTTGAAATTTCTCATTTCTTTACCCAATGGGGTGCAAAGCATGCTCCTAAAATTATTGCAACTGTAAACGGCAAAGAGAAGCAAATTTTTGGCTGGAAAACTGCAGCAAGCGGAAAACCCTACACAGAATTTCTTGAAGCATTTTCCAAGGCTTTTATCAAAGAGGTTAAAGCCTTGGGAATTAAAGAGCGTTGTTGGTTGCATGTTTCTGATGAACCAAACCAAGAACAGTTTAAGGACTACAAAAAAGCCGCAGATACACTCCACAGACTTTTTCCCGGTTTCAACACCTTTGATGCTCTTTCAGACATCGAATATTACCGCAACGGACTTATAAAAACCCCTGTTTGCGGTGAAGACGAAGCTGATATTTTCAAAGCTGAGGTTAAGAATTTCTGGACTTATTATTGTTGCACCCAGGTACATAATTTCTTACCTAACAGAATGTTCTCTCAACCCTCACAGAGAAACAGAGTTTTGGGCGTTTTACTTTATAAATATGAAGCAAAAGGCTTCTTACAATGGGGTCACAATTTCTGGTATTCACAGTATTCAAAATACCCAATAGACCCATATAAAGTTACAGATGCTGACGGAGCTTTCCCCTCAGGTGATGCCTTTGTAGTATATCCGGGCAAAGACGGCAAGCCCCTTAACTCTCTTCGTCACCTTGTTTTTAACGACGCTTTCCAGGATTTAAGGTCATTAAAGCTCTTGGAAAGCCTCACATCGAGGAAATATGTTTTAAGCCTTATTGAACAGGGCTTAGATGTTCCTCTCTCATTCCGAACCTATCCTCACGAACAACAATGGTTGCTTGATTTAAGAGAAAGAATAAATAAAGAATTAGAACAAAGATAAAAATAATCGTCTGAAAATTTTTGGTTTTCAGACGATTATTTATTTTTTACATAAAAGTTACGAAACCTGCATCATTCCGTAGGCAAACCATTGACCTATTTTAAACATAGAATCACCGCAGTAATGAGCGCCGTCATATTCACCGTTTTCAACATTGTTTTCTAACTTGGATTTGCAGGTAGATGTATCAATCCAAATTGAGTCAGAAAGCTTATTTGATGATGTTGACGCATTGGTATAAAGTCCTGCATTCGTTTTATTTATAACATTTCTGCTTGTTACCGCAGGCACATACCAAAGGGATGCATTATTGGATTTATTGGTGTTAACAGTATCAGAATAAACCCAACTGTTATAGGTTTGAGTTGCATTATTAGCTTGAGGATTAACAAAGGTTGTGCTGTTATATGCGGCGATAGCACCATCAACAAAACCGATTTGAGAATCTGTATCTCTTGGTTCAAACTCTGTGCGAACTCGGTTTACAAGAATATTCTGCAAATCGCCATATTGGTCAGCCCATTCTTTAACCAAAGAATCACTTTCGCCCTGCATCCACATAAATGAGCGGATGTTAATATTACCGGCACCATGAATATTCACAATTTCATCAAGAGCAGTATTTACATAAGGAATCATCAAATCCGCTAAATATCCACCCAAAGAATTATAGATATTCTGGCTGTTTGCCTGATTCAGATATTTTCCGCTGGTGTCATACAACCAGTCACCGCCAAGATAAGTCCCCGCCGCGGTATATTTGATAATATACCACTTTTCATTTTTGGTTTCTTCATTTGTTGCAAGGTAATATGAAAGCCCCACTTCAGGACCGAACCACATATCAGCCTGACCGCCTATACCTAAACGAAATTGTTCAAAACTGTTGTTGGAAAAAAGCGTTGACCAATTTGTTCCGTCGTATGTATTAATGTTATTATATTTAATTTTAATATTTGAGAAATCGGTGTTACCAACCGAATCACGAACCGCTTGCGTTAACGGACTTGCACCGTAAGCATTGGATTGACCGCAAAGTATAATAACATTTGCCTTTTCGCTTCTTAATCCGATTGCTTCCTCCATATTTGTAAAGAATGGATTTTTATTATTTTCACCTTGCTCGATTAAAACATCTCTGTCGTTAATATCAAGAACGCCATCAAAATTCAAATCGCATGCATATTTCTGCCTTGTATTTAATTTATCCCGGTTGACAAGGCCGTGCTTAATAGCCTTTATATCCTCCTGTGTAAAGGGTATTCCGTCGCAATCAAAATCGCCCTTCAAATAAACATCAACCTTATTAAATTGACCGGTTATTATCAGCTGCATAAGTGAACAATCTATAACATCCAGATAACCATCGTAATCAATATCTGCACTCAACAAATCTTTATATTCAAAGGACTTGCCTGAAAGGGATTTATTAACAAGCTGCTGATAGTCAATTACATCTACATCATCATCCTCATCAATATCACCGATACCAACCAAAACATAATTATCTTCATTGGTAACAGCATTCACCTTAAAAATACCGCTTTATCGAATATCGGACCGGAACCTTTTGCAGTTGTTTTTTGTCCCCAGAGCTGCTCTGAGTTTCCGCTCTGCAACAAATATGCCACTTCACCGCTCGCAAATTCTTCAATAGCTTTTGGTGAGCCGATATTATTATCGGCAGTTCCCGAGCCGTCTGTTACAGCATTTTCAAGATAGTAGCAATTTGATACGCTTGATGTACTGGTTTTATAACCCGCAACACCGCCCACATAGCTTATTGCGTTTACAAGACCTGCATTATAGCAGTTCTGAAGCGTACCGGAATTATAGCCTGTTATACCACCTACATACGAATTTCCCTGAATCATTGTATAGAATGAATAACAATTTTTAATTTTACCTTCGTTTCTGCCGCAAATTCCGCCTATATACTGATTGCCGTTGAAATACGAATAATCAACACCAACCTCTTCTATTATTGCATTTGAACCGGTATATCCGAAAAGACCACCGTAAGAGAGTGCAGAATCATACATATAAAGTCCGTTTATTGTATAGCCCTGACCATCAAAATTACCGTTATATTTATTTGTTGAAGAACCTATAGGTGTCCATTTTCTGAAAGAGGATGTATCACTTGCCAAAACACCATATTCTGTAAGAACACCGCTGTTATCTGTAATATCGCAAACCAAAACTGCATTTGCATTAACATTCCCGTTGTTTACAGCCTCTTTGAACCAATAAAGCTCGCCTGCATTTGAAATTTCATAAACATTGTTTTCATTAAGCTCGGGGGCAACGGGTTTACCGCACATATCACAGAACCCGTTTGTATTGGTTGCATTGCAGATATCTTCTTCAGTCTGTGCAAGAGTTTTGAAATTGCTGCGGATTGTATCCACATTACCTGTTGTTATGTAGTAGCAATAGGAAATGGGGCTGTAACTCCGGAAATAAAGCGTATCAACAACACCGATGTATGATGTGGAATCGTGATTTGCTGCCGGTTGATTGTTATCATCATCCAAAGATTTCAATGTATCTCTCTGATAAACACCGGGGTGATAAAGAGTCTGACCGGGAGTGTATAAGCCTATACCGTATCCGCTTGAACCATCGCCGATAAATGCAGCCCAATTCTCATTACATTGGTAATCCTGGTCGGTTGCCGTTCCCCAGAAATCCAAATCCGGCAAGGTCACTTTTGTGTTGCTGTCCGTCCAAGCTTCACCGCCCGCATAATACACGAAATTATTGAGAGGCTCAACGCAGTAAAACGCAGGAACCTCCTGTGTTGTTGTAACTGCAGGATAGCCTGAAAAATCCACAAATCTGCAGGTTGCTCTCATTAATCCGTCTTCAAGTGTGTACCAGGCTTCCATATATGATGGGGTTATATCCTTCGCTTCTTTTGCCCAGTCAAGAGGACGGCATTTAATATAAATTTGATTATCTGTTACTTTTATATCAACAATTTTACTTGCTTCGTTATAAAGGTTACCGCCCTGAACAGGGTTATAATTCCAGACAGTTTCACCATACATACCCGGCTCATAAGGATAAGAACCGGTTCCGTAATAAGACTGCTGAACAAGTCTGCCTGTATCGTGGGCATTGATTAAGTTTACATTGGATATTCTGTTATACTTTGTGAAAGTGGAATCCTCATAATCAGAGGATAAACCAACCTCCACAGGATTATTATTTGTTCCGATAAGCTTCCTTTTCTGTGACGCTACAACATCGTTTGATAAATCCTCAAGATAAGTAAGAGCACCACCCCAATCCAAGTCTATACCGATTTTATAATCTGAGCTTGAAAGGTAAACCATACCTGAAGCATCGCCAAGTGCAGATTCCTTACTTAAAGCTAAGGAATCAAATGTGAAATCCATAAACTCTTTATCAAGAGGCTTAAATGTTATATTGGTAATTGCAGTTTGAGTTGTTCCTACAAGAAATCCGTCAATATATCCTGAGAACTCTCCGTTTTCTGCCGGCTCCAAGAAAAACTCTTCGATGGTTCCGTTAAAATTCAACTCTCCTTTAACATAAGCATCGGAGGAATATTTTATCACATAGCGGTTAAAGGCTGTTCCGCTATAATTAAGGGTATATGTATTCTTTGCTACTGTTACGGGGTATTGTGCATTGTTTAACAACAAATTATAGCTATCTGAATTTTTAACGGTTACATCGAATTCTGCGGAACTGCCACCATAAGTAACTGTAACAGTCTGTGTGCCTGCTGTTGTTAAATATTCAGGTGAACAAGTAAAGCCTTCGTCAATGTTTTCGCTTATTCCGTCAGGGTATGTAACACCGATAACCAACCCCCGTGTGTCAAGTTTATCGCCAACGCAATATTCCAGTTTAATTGGTAACGAAACAATGCTCAAATCACCAGCTACAATGGGGTCCCATTTAGAAAAAAGACATCTGCTTGCAGGTGAAGCAGGGGTGCTTGAAGTAATTCTTTCACCGGTTCCGTCAGATTCTGTGAACCAACCTGCAAAAACAAGATTTTCTCTTTCGGGAACAGGAAGTGCTCCGTATGTGGCGCCTGCAGAATATGTAAATGTTTTACGATAATCCGAATCCTTAGCAAATTCATAAACCTCTTTGGAGCGTATTCTTATACCGGAAACCGTTACATCAGAATTGGGAGAATTGTTATCAAATCTTACCTGAATATAACCAGTATTTTCAGGTGTTGTAAAGCTCCATTCATTAAGGCCGTATTGATATGCGTTCTTTGCTTCATGGGTTGTGTATTGTCCGGATTCATCAAAATAGAACACAAAGGTCTCAAAATTGGTTGTTGTTCCGTTAGCAACATAAGAAAATATATATTCTGTATTCTCCTCAACAGGCATTGAATAAAACGCACCTACCGAACTCATAGAAAAGGTTGTAAAAACCTCTGTTGCAGAAGTATTGTTAGTAAGCACAAAGCTACCGTTTTCAATATCAGTGGTTAATGTGCTGCTTGTGGAAGAATCACCTGCATAAACCTTTAAATTCGGATGATTTGCCCATTGCTCAAAAATAAAAAGATTGTCAAAGGTGAGCTCGTAAACTCCCGATGAGGCAGCTGCCACAGGGGTTAAGAGGCTGACTATAAGCAATGTTACGCAAATGCATAAAACTGATATACGCTTCAAATGTTTTTTCATACAAAAAACGACCTCCGCAAAATTAATCGTCATACGTTATAATTTTACTATAATATACATTTTTTCTCAATACGCCGTTTTCAACAAAAAACTGCAAGCAAACTTATTGATTATATCTTTCCGAAATATTAAACGGACGCAAAAAGAGAAACAACCGAAACCCTTTCGTGAGCATCGGTTGTTAAATCTTTTAATATTTTTTTATTCGTTCGATATTTGTGTATGTGTCCTTCTGACCGCATCCTGCTCTACCGCCACCGGCACAAGCACAAGCACAGGCGCAGGCGCATCCACCGCCACGGAAACCGCCACCCTGACCTGATGAAGTAGAGGTGTGAGCTCTGTTATATGCCTTTATGTATCTGGGATTCTGATAGCCGTAGGTATGTATGGGGTGTCCGTAACCAACAAGGAAGCCCCTTCCTCTACGATATGAAACGTGACTGTCTAAAAGATAAATTTCTCCAATCAGAATACCTATAATTACAACGCAAAAAACACCTATTTTTATAGCTCGGTCTTCTGCAAGCTGATTATATGCACCGTTAGTCATAAAGGGCTCATATTCAACAGTTTCAACCCCTGAAAAAGCAGTAAGGTCATAAGAAACCTGCATTATTTCATATTCTCCGCAATCAAAGCTACCGTTCCAGGTATAATAACCGTTTTTAAGATTTGCTCCGTCTGCTCCGAAAGAAGTGGCGGACTTTTTCCATCTGAACTCATAATTTTCCACAGGGGTACTGTTAAACCAGCAAGGAACAAACTCATAAAAGTAACTGTCCATATCCTTACAAAGCATATATTGCTGATTCACCTTAAAGGAAAACTTTAGGTTTTCTCCGCCTTTATAGCCTCTTTGAAAATCCAGCCTTACCCCCGTATAACCATCATCATATATTGCAGAACATTCCTTTATATTTCCGGAAATTGACTCCTCGTATATGGAGAAAGAGGCGTTTGCCATACCGATATCAACCCAGGTAAGCTCCTCTGCTTCGTCAATAGCTTTCCACAAGAAAGAATATTCAATGTCAAGCGTGCCGTCTTCCAACGGCTCAACGGTAACAGTGTATTTTTCAATAACATCCTGAGGCTCTGCTTTTGCAGTTACTGCCAAAAAAATTAAAACTATCTGAACAACTACGCAAACTGCAATTATCACTGTGTTTCTCACGGGAAATTTTCTGCGATTTTCTATAGTTTTTGCAGAATAATCGTTTTTATCCTTTTTAGCTCTCATTTCCCCATCACCTCACTTTTTCTGAATGGGCAATTCAAGGCTTCTTCCTCGGTCATATTTCTTAATTCAACACATTTTTTGTTTTTCCATATATCAGAAAACTTATCTTTGAGTATATTCCCTAAATTCGCGTCAGAATTTAGCCAGCTCTGACAGGGAACCACTGTACCGTCAGGTGCAACTGCCATATTGCTCAGAGCCGCACCGCACATCGGAACATTCATACCGATTGACTCTAACCGTTCTTTTGCAATCAGACCGGGTGAGGTAAAATCAATTTCTGTTTCATTTACTGTGCAGAACATTTTTGCTTCCTTAACAATATCAAACAAGGCTTCTTCCGAAAGATCATATTCTTCGTGATTGATTTCCGCCATACCCGTGCAGATAAGACCGCTGATTGTAACAAAGCTTACACCAAGAGATTTTATAAATTCAAGTGTTTTTATATAATCCGAATTCTTTTTGCAAAGAGGGGTATTAACGCTCACATCAAGTCCTGCTTTTACCGCATTTTTTATGCCGTTTACCGTATCTTTAAAATGTTCACCGCCAACAAGCTCATTATGAATCGCTTCATCGTGAGAATAAAGAGTGACCTGAACACTGTCAAGACCTGCTTTTTTAAGCTCATTAACCAAATCGGGAGTTAAATTAATTCCATTGGTGTTAAGTCGGGTTACCATTTTTTCTGCATGGGCAACAAGAGAAGCAATATCAGCTCTCATTGTTGGCTCCCCTCCTGTAAAGGTAACCATAGGAACATTGGCTTTATAAAGCACCTCAATAATCTTTTTCCATTCATCCGTTCCCAATTCGTTAGTCTGACCCTTGCATTGACCTGCTGCATAGCAAAATTTGCATTTCTGATTACACTGCCATTTACCTTCTGCATCAGTCATTGCACTGACTAACAAATCCATTCTGTGAGGTGCAGTCATATTCTTTCCGTATTGTCGAATGGAAAGCTTTTCAATTTCGATTTCAGGGTCGTCCCCTCTTGCAACTGCAAAAAGAACCCGCAAAATAAATTCCAGATCCTCTTCGATATCCTCTTTGCTCATAGAAGGATAAACTGCTGATGTTTTATTAATTGTGCTTTTAAAAATAGTCTCTTCATCGTTTTCGTTTATGGGCTTACCTGCAAAGGCATTTACCTCTTTCATAAAATTAGAAAGCAACAAAGCCCAGGAATAACCCAACGGTAACATATAGTAACCGTTTAAAATAACTATGTATGCCCTATCACCAAACAATTTAAATTTAGGCGGAACAAGGTGAATTCTGACAACTCCCGGCCCTTCAGGATTAAAGGTACAATGGCTTATGCCATTTTTATTCTCTTTATACTGTGCAATTAAATTTTGTATGCTCATAAAATCACCTCTCGTATTTTTATGTGCCTTTTTATTAATTATACTACTTTTTTAGAATAAACACAAGGAAATATTAACCCACTCAAAAAGACCATAATGTGGTTCGAATCCACCTTTACTTTTTTCAAACAAAAGAAAAGCAGACACCCTATTGGATGTCTGCTTTTCTTGGCTGTTACGAACAATTTAGATGCCAACTTAAAGTTGGGCTTTTGCAAAATAAATAAGCCGTAAAAGCTCATTTTGCTTTTTCTGTAATTTTGATACCATCTCTTCGAGGGTTTTTGTACTACTAACAAATTTTTAATAACTTTTTGTTCAACATGAAAGAATTTTTTATAAATTCAAATTACAAACACCATGTATTTTATAAACTTCACCATAGTCAAAATGAACATTTATTTTATTTGTTCCTTTTTGAAGTTGATGTGTTGATTGTTGCATAAGTTTTTTGCCATGATAAACTGCAATTCGTATTTTTCTGTCATCGTCCCACGGAACATTATCAACTAAATTAAACACGGGTTCCCTATCAACTTTCTTTCCGAACAATTCATCGATACTAATAGAAAAAACACTTGCAATTTCCGGCAAAAGCGTAATATCAGGCGAAGAAATTTTTTGTTCCCATTTCGAAACGGCTTGAGTAGAAACATTCAACTTCCCGGCAAGCTCCTCCTGTGTCATTGCATTCATTTTTCTATGGTAGGCAATTCTTTCACCTATGCTGTTTTTCATTTTCATATCTTTCCTTTCTACATTCTTGCATTAAGTTTTTTTGCTGATTTAATTATACATAGGTAGGTGAAAAAATAAAAGGTATTGTTTGGATTGTTACTATCCTTGCTGGTTGATATTACACCGTTTTTCCTACAAATTAAACTCGTTTGTCATAAGTGTAACTCCGTTGCCGTCAGGCACACCTCGTTGCGTAAGCACTTCAATGGCAATGCCACATCATTTGCCGTAAGGCAACTTCATTTTATGTCCGCAGGACACAAATAAAAAACTGACAAACAAGTGCTTGTCGGTTTTTGGTTGTTACGAACAATTTAGATGCCAACTTAAAGTTGGTCTTTTGCAAAATCAATAAGCCGTAAAAGCTCATTTTGTTTTTCCTGCAGTTTTGATACTAACTCTAATTCTCGTTTGTTCTCGCGAAGAAAAGTATAGATAAGATAGTATCTATACCAAAGTCTATATAAAAACCAAATTTCTTTCTGCAATTCTTCTTTACTCATATTATTGCCACCTTTCTTTTTTGGTAACAACAATTATGCACAGAAACTGTTATAAGTCCAGAGAATTATTTAACCGTGCCAAGCATAATACTTCCCTTGAGAATCTAATGAAGCTAAATTATCTTTATTAATCCAAGAATATTTTTCAGACACGGCTTTTTTAGCATCAATTTTCAAGACGCCTTCTTTTACATCCCAATTTGGATAATAGATTTTCCAAAGAATATCGTCCCTTACTTGAATAACATATTTTGATATTTTTTCAATATCTGTTCCCGAAAGTGTAGGTAATGATTTCAACAGTTTATTATCAAGTGGTATTACATATTTTTTGCCCCACTCCAACGAGCGCTTTAAAGCAAGATTTAAAACTTTATAGTTTTCTAAAATATTATCTTGATTTTCAAATTTCGTATTGCGATCAAGAATAGAATTTTTAATTTCTTCAACAACCATTGTGCCAACATGAATTTTACCTTCGTAAAGTTCTATTTTACGCCCTACCCATAATTTATATGGATATGCTTTTGGAGTTGAAAAGTTCACAAAACAATGGTGCGGCTGTTCATAAAGCATATCATTTCCATCAATTGTCTGAAAACAAACTGAAGTAAAATATTCTTCTTGAATTTCACAACAACCTCGATAGTTTTTACCAAAAGGATTTTTAGAGTGGCGACAGTTGATAACAGTTACTACTGCATCAGGATTATTTAAGTCTATGGGCGTTATTTTTTCTCTTGTTTTTCTAAAAAAACTAAACAAAGCCTCACCACCTTTAGTTAAAAATTAAATCTTTTCTTTTAACGTTTTACAACTTGAAATCAGCATTCGTCTGATTCTGCCACAAAGATTTCTATGTTTTTTATATGTATCTTCATCAATAGCGTTGGTATTAAATAATAATTGTAGCCAACCTTCCGTTTCGCTACATTCTTTTAGTGCTATTTCGAATTTAGAAAGCATATCTGCCTTACTTTGACCATAATTTGCTTCACGAATATTTGCGTAAACACTGCTTGAACTTTTTTGAATTTGGAAAATAGTGTTGCTTGGTGCTTTAATGCTTTGACACAACAATGCGATATCAGTTGCAAGTTGTTCTGAATAAATAAGCAAATAGTTCTTAGGCATAATATCACTTCCTTTTCAACAAAATTGTAACACATATTTTTGTTGAAATCAATGCGAAGCATTGTATATAATCAATTCCGCAAGGAATTGCATATCATCACGGCAACGCCGTGGATATCATCAACGGTGCTAACCGTTGTATATCATCATTGCGAAAGCATTTTTGATACACACCTAAAGGTGTGATGATATACAGTCCTGACGGACTGATGAGATACAAGGGCGACAAGTCGCCCTTGATGATATGCCATTGCTTTCGCAATGGATAAAAAAAGAACTAAGCTTTCGCTTAGTTCTTTTTTGGTGGGAGTGAATCAAGCGTATCCGAACCTTTTTCCAAATCTTCTAAAGAAAGGCTTTTTGCACCTTTTTTGAAGTTGAAATAAAACTCAATTCTGTCATCATATAAAATCACTGAATTCACAAAGCTGTCAACCAATCTTCTTCGGTTTTCAGGCTTCGATGCATCCATTTTTCTGAAACGGTGAAACCAAAATTTAATCTGGTCACGGTCAAGCATCGGTCTTGCAATGCTTTCTTCTGCAATTTGTATTTCGATTTCTCGTTTTTGTTTCTCTAAATCTTCAAGGCGTTCCTTTGTTGATGGTGTGAATATGCCCTGTTCGATTGCGGAAAGGATATTTGAAATACCTTTGTTAATTTCATTTTGTCTCTTTTTGAGAAGAGGAAGAACATTGTTTTCATTTTTCTGCAAGTCCATAACCATATCGGTTATATCTTCAATCAGATTATCATCCCATATAACACGAATGATTTGGTTTATAACGAGATTTTCAATCCAGTCTTTTTTAACTGCTTTCTTATCGCAACCACGCTTGCGTTTTGCAGATAAGCACTTGTAATAACGATATGTATTTTTGTTCCTTGCAGTACCGCTTTCACCAACCATAAAAGTCATACACTTACCACAGTATAACTTGGTAGATAAAATATATTGTTCATCTGCTCTGTATCGTGCAGGTGAATTTTTGTTTTTAGCTATCCTTTCTTGAACACGCAGGAACAAATCTTTTGGAACAATAGCGGGTATGCCATCGGAAATCACAATATCACGATAATAATACTCGCCCATATATCTTCTGTTTGACAACAAGTTAGAAACAGTGTTGATATTTAATTTTGTACCACGAGTATTACGAATACCTTTGACATTTAGTTCATCTGCAATTTCCTGCATCGTCATACCATCTTCGTACATTTTGAAAGCTGATAAAACATAGGGTGCTGTTTCGTTATCAATTTCAAATTTCCGATCTTTATTTATTTTGTAACCGATAGGAATTGTACCACCATTAAAACGGCAGCTCAAAGCATTTTCGGTCTGACCTCGGATAACCTTTTCTGCAAGTTCTGCTGAATAGTATTCAGCCATACCTTCCAGAACCGATTCAAGAATGATACCTTCTGCACCTTGTGAAATTGCTTCGGTTGCAGATAAAACACGAACACCATTTTTGCGAAGAATAGCTTTATAATGAGCAGAATCGTAACGGTTACGAGCAAATCGGTCAAGCTTCCAGACAATAACACAATCGAATTGCTTTTTAACACTGTCTTTAATCATCTTCTGGAAATCAGGACGGTTGTCCGTCTTGGCAGATAATGCTCGGTCAATGTATGTACCAACAACATCAATGCCATTTTTCTCGGCAAATACCTTGCACTCTCTCAATTGACCTTCAATGGACTCTTCACGCTGATTATCACTTGAATATCTCGCATAAATTACGCCTGTCAAAAGTATCACCTCGCTCGCATAGTAACTCTATTAAAAAGAGTTGTCAACTAATTAAAAATTCATTTTAGTAAATATCCGCAAAACATTGCCTGTGTCGGAGTTTTACTTAAAAATACTAAATCTACTACTTTGTTGAATCCTTATGTAAAACAAAATAATTTATATATTCTGTGCCATCATGACCTATGAGTTTCTCATCAGATAAACTAAAGCCGAGTTCACCTAATGCTTTTCTTCTCTCTTTTGCTTCTGGATTGGCTTTTTTGCAATTTTGTCGCAATCAAACAGCTCAAAAGTTGGTGCTATTATAAGGGTTAATATTTTAATTATATTTGGTACTTGTGCTAATTGATATTACTCAAAAAGAAACTCAAAAAAGCTATGATGACTTCGAATCCAATACTTGTTTTTTATTTAATGATAGTATTCCCCAACAAAGTTTAAATCCATCTTTATCCTCTAAAGTAAGATAAACTTTAAATATTGCTTTGGTTAACGCGCGGTTTTCATACAATAGTTTTGTTAATTCTGGATTTTTCTTTTTAATTTCTTTAGACAACTGTTCGGCAATATAATCTGCCATAATAGATTCATCGCATTCGTCGTCCATTTCTTTCAACCGATTCAAAGTAATTTTCTTAATATCCTTTTCATAATTACTTAAAATAAACTCGTCGAATTCTTTGTATTGTTTTTGTTCTTTCCATGGTTTTTGTTCTTCTTGTTCTAGTGAAAATGCATGTAAATTACAAGAAACCTCAATAATGTTAAAATCATCGTTCCATCTAGATAAGCATTTTCTCCTGTGATCTATTAATATTTGTATTTGGCTTTCGTCATTTTTTTCAATACAAGAATTTATGCGATTTACAAAACTCAATTCACTCATTATAGGCTCAAGGTATTCATATTTTAAATATACTGAACACTGGCGATAGTAATCTAATAATTCTGAGGGATAAATAATATTAAATCGCTCTCCGTTATTAATCATTGTGATTTGAGCCATAATAGAATTTAATGATTGTGCCAATATAGCGGCATTCTTTTTGGCTAATTTATAATCTTCACGTTTTTCGTTATTGATCGTATAAAAAAATATAATTATAGTTATTACAATCGTTATAAAATTTGATAAAAAACCAACAGATTTTTCGCTTATTGATTCAATACAGTGTGCTGTCACCACAACAATGATAAAAACAATAGTAAAAGCTAACAAAAAAACTGTTGGAAAACCTGGCTTGGGTTGTCTACTGTTATTTATACTATTAACACTATCAATTGCTTGATTTGCAATTTTGTATTTCTTTTTAGTTTTATTATTCATTTTTATTCTCCAACGCTTTCATTTATTTACCACTGAAGGCTCATAATTTTTTCTTTTCGGTTTACAGGACTAAATGTAAACAATATATTATTACTTTTAAATTCTCAATTTTTTCTCTCATTTTCAAGCAGTGAGATCATTGCATAACCACGCATAAATTGGGTAAAGTTCAAGGATCTTATTTGGTGTAAAAATATTTGCTATGGTCTATAAACCTACATGTTTTATCTATTCGAATCATCTGTTATAACGTGATTTTTTTCAATCAGTTTCCCATTTTGCATAACGAATAGATGCTATGTAGTATTTTTACTTTGCGAAAAAATTCATGTATCCTTCAAATTCTTTTTTTCGTTGTTCAGGTGATATATACAAAGGACTTATATAGTGATTATTTTTTAGCCATTCGGTGTAATCCGATATTGTATTATCAATTATATTTATAACATATTCAATACCATACATAACAATTATAAAATATGCTTTTCCTTGAGAAGTAAATAGAAAATCAAATTCATAATTGATGTGGGTTGTAACATCACCGTGATACGCTTCGTTGCGTGCATAAATTCTCCGAGCGTTGTACTCCCAAATGTAATTTCCGCCGTAACGAACATATTGTCGAATCTTTTTAAATGCCTCATCTTCAATAATGTAATCAATTACATTCATATCATCAAGACATTTATATACAAAAGCCTCCACAGCCATTTTGGCTAAAAGTCGAGATAAATTATAATCAGGTTTTATGAGTAATTCATCTGTTCTTTTGAGGTATTTTTGATATTTAAATACAGCTTGCTCTACTTCTTCCTCGGTTTTGTCTTCTTGCGACATAACAAGATGTAAATCTTGAGAAATTTGCATTATGTTTTTAGTAGGCAAGTCGGCAAATCTATTTACCACTTTTCCATCTCTATTATTTATCTCGAGCTCTTGTCTTAATTGAAGAACCACTTCCGAATTAAGAAATGGAGATTCAATTTTACGTGCAAAATAATTATTGCATTTGTCGCATACGATACCTTTGGGTAAAATTGAAACAGAATTGCCGAACGATGCCGGTACAATATGTTCTACGCTTTTTGACGACGAGGAATCATTCCCACAGAAAATACATCTCATAATCAGACATATACAAATGATTGCGGCGCTGCTTTAATGCCGTAATCCAGTAATGTTCTTGGCGTATCATATACTTTGATTTCCCCTAATTTATAAGCAAACGCTACCGTTCTGTTGGCGAAATATCTATCAAAGAATGCTTTGCTAATGCCCGATTCGTTTTTCGTCTGTTCCCAAAGTTCCTCGGGGGGCAGTTCTAATACATCAATAATTTCAGCTTCTGCTACTATTCGTTTTATGGGCGTCGTTTCATAAATTATTATAGACGATATATCTTGTTTAGCAGCGATTTTGCGATACTCGTATTTCTTTATCCCTGCAATGATGTTTTGAACATGTTCGGGATTTATAGATATAAGTATTTTTCTTTTCATGTCAATCATTTCTCCATTCCTAATTTGTATATAATATCGAATTGTTCTTTCGTAATTAAATCAAACGGACGGGCACCAGAATTTTTAGGTACTATCCCTTGCTTTTGCAATTCATCCAAAGTTACTTTTGTAGTAAAAGGCATATAATCGAGTAATTTAATAACAATTGGACGAGTCTTATGCATTTCCCTGATTTCTTCTTCGGTAAATACAGAGCGGTTTTTACATATAGCTACACACTCATCAGCTGTTTTTGTTTTGATTATACTTTCGATGATAGCGATGCCGGTTATAACCGAAGTATACTTTTTCGGGCCTCTTTCTGCTATTCGATATATTACAAACAGATCTCCAGGATTAGCAGGCACATTGAAAGAACCTGAAAGATAGATTTTCTCTAAAGCATATCGATGAGCCTTTTTGTCTTCATACAAATGCATATCCTCATTTTTTAATATCATATCGGGAAATAGGTCGGTATGATATCGGGCATATATCGGAAGGAAATAGCAATTAGATGTGGATTTTAGAAGCGGATAGTTAAATTTAGGACTTTCGTTAGAATCGTATGTTTCCATTGTTTTTACAAGAACAAGTTCTCCATTCGGTTTATAGCCATGCTTGCGGAATCCCCATTCTTCCATTAACAACTTCAACCGTTTGACACCTTCGCGCTTATTTTCAAACAGAGTAACATAAATTTCATCGACCTTGCGGCTTCTTGCATTGTCGAAAATAATTTTTAAGAAGCGTTCGCCGAGACGGAAGCCGGTTTGCTCAATTTTAAATGTTCCTACCTTCATTCTACGCTTGGGCGCGAGTGGCGGTGTTACTTTCAAATAGTCGGGTTCATCCTCGTACTCGTCTTTGAGGTATAAAAAGCCTTGTAACAGCCCGGATTCGTTTTTGAATATATATGCCTTTTCTTTATTACGGGCTTTTTTCTTGAACCAATTATCAAAAGCAATCCCTTCGTAATCCTCTCTCAATGTATCAAAAAATGAAGAGTTTAAATCTATATCGCCAAATTCGCTTAATGTAACTGCCAACATTTTATATTCAATGTTTTTTGGGTCACAGGTTTCAAACCATGACAAAAGTTCCGCTGATGTAAGGACTCTATCCCGTATGTATAACTCCTGTGCCTTCCTCAAAATAAGGTTGTCATCCGTTAGAAGTATGCCGACATTACCGTCATACACCTCACGCAATAAAGCATTGTCAATAATTCCGTTTTGATCTTTTACATACTGAGAAATAACAGCTTCAAAATAATTGTCCGGTTGATGTGTGAACGCAGGTAAGATGTTATACGACTTCAGTTTTGTAAGCATATTGTTTTTGACCGCTTCATCACGGTGATTAGAGAGTTCCTCTTTGGAACGCTCATGAACGAAAATTGCGGAACCTTTTTTAGCAAACCAATTAAACAGACTGGCAATTTCGAAGGTTACATTATTGCTGCTTTCTCTTTTGATTATGATATTAGTATCAATAAGGATACTTGATTGTAAGATGTTCATTTTAAGCGGTTCAATTTCATAAACGATAATACCGTAGGTATCGACTTCATCTTTGGGATAAAACTTATAACATTCCCGCAATGCTTCATCAATTGTGGTATATAAGTTTTGAAAATCTTGTTGCCAATTATCTTCCAAAGCTTCTCTCCAACCAGGAAAAATTCTTATACCTTTTACGGTGGTTTTTACAAACACAGCTTTGTTTTGATTAGAAACCAAAACCAAGGTATCGCCCACTTTTACTTGCGTTCTTTCTGGGGATGCTAATCTGTATTCATGTTTTTTATTTCCGGCATTGATTTCGCCGATGAATTTATCTCTAATTTTCAAGTAATATGTCTTCATATTATTTCTCCCTTATCATAACGATGCAAACAATTTGTTGATTTGTATAAGCATATCGTTAGAAACATGTTTGTTCCCGAGCAAACGAAGTGAATTATTGAGTCCGTTGTTAGCAACAAGTATTTCGCACACATCAGGTGGTGGAAGATCTCTAATACAGCTATACAAAGCATCCATTTCTTGACGCTTCTTATCGGAAGGTTCCAATTCCAAGATGATTTTTTCGTATACTTCTGGGCTAGGAGCATTAATGCCTTTTTCAATATAACTAAGATTTGATGCAGGAATTTCAATTGCACGGGCAATTTCGCGTAAACTTCTTTTGCCTCTGCAAAGAGCCAACATCGCTCCTAATTGTTGTTTTTGCTCCTTTTTGCTATCAAAGTTCTTTTTGGGCATTATTTTGTCTCCTTGTTATATGTTATATTACATAGAACATTTTAACACAAAAGTTATGTTATGTCAACATTACTGAAATTGGGGAATCGACACTGTGCTAGGATAAACAATCAAGCACGAGATATGTTTGAAACTCTTGCGGCTCAGATGAAAGAAGCAGAAGGTGTAACCAAGCAACTTAAAGCAGAGAATCAGCTTAATTGAGTATGCCGTATGCAAAATATTGAAGCAAGGTCAATTGAAGTTGTTATATCTGAACTAATTTATACATAACACCTATTTCAAAACATTGACTTTCTTGATACATAAGAGTATAATCATAGCAAATTACTGAAAGGCAGGTGGACAAAATGACAATGAATCTTAATTTCCGAAACAGGAGAGCCGTTTTGTCCGTTTGTATTTGATGTAATATATCTTTCAGCACAAACTTACAGGCATCTCCGTATTCTAATGGAGGTGCCTTAATTTTTTATAGGAGCAACAAGTACAATGAATACAACGATCAAAAAAGTAACATTGAGCGAAAAAGATACCCTTGCAAATCTTCTCGAAAAATACAACTATGAATTTTCTCAGTACGATAAAAGACAGTTCAACAGCAATGGCTTGTTCGGATATAAATATTTAAACAACTATTTTACAGAAGAAAGCAGATATGCTTATTTTATTTATGTTGATGAAATTCTTGCCGGATTTGCTTTGATTAACAAGTATAAAGAATGCGAAAGACCTATTGATTGGTCAATGGCAGAGTTTTTTGTTTCGTATAATTTTAGGCGTCAAGGAGTAGCAACAGAAGCTGTCAGACAGATTTTTAATGTTCATAAGGGCTTTTGGCACATAAAGTATCACAAAAATAATATTGCAAGCACTATTTTATGGAACAAAGTTGCAAAGATGCATGATAGCAATTTTGAGCTTTGCATAGGTGATGAGCCTTTCGGTGATGGTACAGAGGCAAGCGTATTGTATTTTGAAGTGAAATAACGGGAGAAAAATTATGAACTATCCTAAAATGGTAATTTTTGATTACGGTCACACTCTTTTATATGAACCTGATTGGAATACTGACCGAGGTAACGAAGCTCTTTTAAAATATGCTGTTAAGAATCCTAACAATTGTACGGTTGAAGATATAACCAAAGGTGCAGAACTTATCTTCGGTGAGCATGTTACAAATGTGCGCAAGCTTGGTTACGACATCAGCGGACAAAATGCTAACAAAACTCTTTATGATTATCTTGGTATTGAGTTTTCTCTTACTCCCGTGGAAACGGAAACAGTGTTTTGGGATAATGCATCAATAGGTGCAATTATGCCAAATGCAGACAAAATTCTTGATTATCTTAACGAAAATGGAATTAGAACTGCAGTTATAAGCAATCTTTTATGGTCGGGTGAAGCTCTTACAAAAAGACTTGACAGACTCCTGCCAAATAATAAGTTTGAATTCGTTATGACATCAAGTGATTATTTTATTTGTAAGCCTAACCGCATATTATTTGATATTGCTCTTCAAAAATCAGGTCTTTCTGCTGAAGAGGTTTGGTATTGCGGTGACAATCCACAGAATGATGTTGAAGGTGCGGCACAGATTGGAATTTTTCCTGTGTGGTATGATAATTCAATTGACAAGGATTACATAGACCGAGTAAATGAAAGACAACCCCAATGCGACCATTTGTATATCAAGGAATGGGATGAAATGATTGAAGTTCTCGAGGATTTGAAGAAATGAACAAAGTAATTGTAATAGGTTGTCCCGGTTCGGGGAAAAGCACATTTTCAAGAGCATTACACGAACTTACTGACTTGCCTTTATACCACCTTGATTTGTTGAATTGGAACAGTGATAAAACAACAGTAGATAAAGCAATTTTTCTTGAAAGGTTGCAGAATGTTATTGAACTTGATAAATGGATAATCGATGGTAACTACGGCTCTTCAATAGAACTTCGTATGAAAGAATGCGATACTGTTTTCTTTCTTGACTATCCTGTTGAGGTTTGTATTGATGGCATTATGCAAAGACAAGGAAAAACACGTTCTGATATGCCGTGGATAGAAACAGAAGTTGATGAAGAACTTCTGGAATTTATCAGAAACTATAACGCCCAAAGCAAACCAAAGGTTTTGGAACTTTTGAAGAAATACAGCGAAAAAGATATTATAATTTTTAAAAGTAGAAAAGAAGCAGAAGAATACATAAACAATATGAGGTAAGAAAATGTTTGACTATACTAAAATAAATTCAGAAACGTGGGATTCGTGGGCGGAAGATGGTTGCGAATGGTCGTTACCAATAAGCCACGAAGAATATGAAAAAACTAATGTGGATAATTTTGCAGTTTTCCTTACACCTTGCATTGCTGTTCCTCACGAGTGGTTTGGTGAATTGAAAGGTAAAAAGGTGTTAGGACTTGCAAGCGGTGGCGGTCAGCAGATGCCCGTATTTTCAAAACTTGGTGCGGAATGTACCGTGTTTGATTACTCTGACAAACAACTTGAAGCAGAAAAAATGGTATCCGAAAGAGAAGGATATAGTATTGAAATTATCAAAGGTGATATGTCAAAGCCTCTTCCCTTTGGAGATGAAAGTTTTGATTTGATTTTTCATCCTGTTTCAAACAATTATGTTGAAGATGTTTATCATATCTGGAATGAGTGTTACCGCATACTCAAAAAAGGTGGCAGATTACTTTCAGGTCTTGATAATGGCATTGATTATTTGTTTGATGAAAGCGACCCGTTAAAAGTGGTTAATCCGTTGCCATTCAATCCTCTTAAAATGCCGAAAGAAAAACGTGATGCAATGATTGCAAATGGCGATGGAATACAGTTCAGTCACACGTTAGATGAGCAAATCGGCGGTCAGCTCAAAGCAGGATTCATACTCAAAGCATTATACGAAGACCGTGACAGAGAAGGCGGAAACGAAATCAGAAAATACTATCCACAGTATTTTGCTACACTTGCTGTGAAATAAGGTGAGTTTATGATAATTCAAGTTGAAAACAAAGAACAACTGAATATTTGTCTTGAAATAATTCGTAGCAGTTTTATAACAGTTGCGGGTGAGTTTGGGTTGACTGAAAACAACTGTCCTTCACATACTGCATTTATAACTATGGATAAACTTAAAATGCAGTTTGACGATGGCAGACCAATGTTTTTGTTTTATCAAGGTGATATCCCTGTTGGTTATTTTTCTCTTGCGAAGTGCAGTGATGAAGAATAGGAATTGAACAACCTTGCAGTATTACCTGAATATCGTCATTTAGGTATCGGTAAAGCAATGGTTAATTGTGCTGTTAAAATGGTTAAAAGCTATGGTGGTAATAAAATATCAATCGGTATAATTGAAGAAAACACAAAGTTAAAAAATTGGTATTTAAAACTCGGTTTCACACATATTTCGACACGCAAATTTAAGCATTTACCATTTACAGTTGGTTTTATGGAGAAAGAATTAAATTCATAAGGATGTGATTTGTATGATTAAACCCCAAAAGTTGAAAAAAGGTGACAAAATAGCGATAGTAAGTTTATCGTGGGGCGGCTTAGGTGATGAGGATTTAATACATAAATATTATATAGCAAAAGAAAGACTCGAAAATGATTTTGGTCTTGAAGTTGTTGCTATGCCTAATGCATTAAAAGGAACGGATTTTGTTTATGAGCACCCGGAACTCAGAGCAAAAGACTTAATGGATGCTTTTAAAGATAAAACAATTAAAGGAATATTCAGTGCGATAGGCGGTGAGGATTCAATAAGAATATTGCCGTATATTGATTATGATGTTATCAGGAATAATCCGAAAATTTTTATGGGATATTCAGATACAACTGTCACTCATTTTATTTTACATAAAGCAGGATTAATTTCATATTATGGTCCGTCTGTTATGTGTAGCTTTGGCGAATATGTCAAAATGTTTGATTATACCAAAGAGGCTGTTAAAAAAATCTTATTTGAAAACAGTGAAAACTACTGTGTCAAATCAAGTGAATATTGGTCAAATAATCATGTGTTTTGGAACGAAGAAAACATCAATGTTCAAAGGAAATTAACAAAAGAAGAACACGGTTATGAGGTCATATCAGGTAAAGGTAAAATAACAGGTCAATTACTTGGCGGTTGTATAGATGTAATTCCAATGCTTTTAGAAACTGAAATTTGGCTGAAAGCAGATGACTGGAAAGACAAAATACTTTTAATTGAAACATCTGAAGAAAAAATAACACCAAACTTTTTGACGTATTATCTCAGAAATTTGGGTGCTCAAGGCATATTGAATAATATCAACGGTATTATCGTAGGAAAGCCTATGGATGAAACATATTATGAAGAGTACAAAGAAATATATCTGAAGATATTAAAAGAGTTTAACTGTGAAGAATTACCCATAATTTACAATGTTAATATCGGACATGCTTTCGGTTCAGGGTTATTACCTTTGGGTATAAATTATGAAGTGGATTTAGATGCTAAAACAATAAGATTTTTAGAATCAGCTACTTTAGATTAATGGCTAAAAATTTATAAAGTCATAAGTTTTTGATAAGAGGTAGAGGTGAATTATGAAATTACATAACTATGGTATGCCTACATTGATTGAGACAAGCACTCTTGAAGAGTGTGCGAAACTGTGTGCGGAATTAGGTCTTGATTTTATTGAGCTTAATATGAACCTGCCGCAATATCAGCTTGATAAAATTGACATTGCTTATTTCAACAGCATTGCTGATAAATATGGTATTTATTATACAATTCACCTTGATGAAAATCTGAATGTCAGCGATTTCAATACTTATGTTGCAGAAGCTTACATAAAGACTGTTGCTGATACCATAAAAATCGCAAAGCAACTTGATATTAAGGTTTTAAATATGCATATGGCAAAAGGTGTATATTTCACTTTGCCTGACAGAAAAGTGCTTCTTTTCTCTGAATACAAAGAGCAGTATCTCAAAAGCATTATTGATTTCAGGAATATGTGCGAAAATGCTATCGGAGAAAATGATATTAAAATCTGCATTGAAAACTGTGATGGATATGAATGTTTCCAAAAAGAAGCTATTGAATTGCTTTTGGAATCTAAGGTTTTTGCTTTAACTTTTGATGTCGGACATAATCATGGTATAGGTGGTACAGATGAAGAATTTATAATGAAGCACAAAGACCACCTTAGTCACATTCATTTGCACGATGCGAAAGCGCGAAAAAACCACCTTGCTCTCGGCACAGGTGAAACAGATATTAAAAAATATATCGATCTTGCCAACGAACAAAACTGCCGTGTGGTTTTAGAAACAAAAACTATTGACGGATTGAAACAGTCTGTTGAATGGTTGAATAAAAGTATTTAAAATATTATAGGAGAAAAAGATATGCCTGTTTTTACAATAACTTTTTGCACAATAATTTTTGTAATCTTCATACTTGATAATTTTATAATTATTCCTAAAACCGAAACAGTAACACTTAAGGAAAAACTCTGGACGGGACATAACAAAGGCTACATAAATCACGCATTACATCTTTCAGAAAAGAAAATAAAGAAGGGTCAGGTATGGAGACTTGTTTCTTCCGCTTTATTACATGTTGGAACGTGGCATATTGTTTCTAACATAACTGCAACGCTTATTGTTGGATATGCCGTTGAGTCACAGCTTGGTACGGCAAAAACTGCGCTTTGCTATTTCGGCTCTGCTTTCATATCGGGACTTTGGATGGCTTTTGTTTATAAACTTCACGAGGGCGAAGGTGCATCAACAGGAATTTACGGGCTGATTGCCGTGTTTGTTATGCTTGCCGTCAAAAACGGAACTGTTTTCTTTTCGCCTGTACCTACAATAGCATTGATAATTTTAGCGATATACACAGTCGGCGGAATGTTTATGGGCAAAGCAACTGCATGGGAACACATCTCCGGCTTTGCAGGCGGTCTGCTGATGGGATTTATTTTGATATAATTGACATCTTATAATCCGAAAGGATAGAATCCAATGAATACTGATTTAATTAAATCCATTGTTGAAAAGCAAATGAACACAAAGGTTAAGCAAATTCGTGCTGTTGGTAAAGGTGCAAGCGGAAGTGTTTATCTTGTAAAAATCACAACTGAACCATATCAAATTGCAGTTAAGACAAGCAAGTTTTATGATGCAATTTGCAAAGAACGAGAAATGCTTGATTTCCTTTCTGCAAGAGTTTCATACAGAGTTCCTAAAACCTACTTTTTACATCAGGAAAACGATACTGTGTTTCTCGGAATGGATTACATAAAAGGCATGAGTGGTAAGAGCAAATATATCTCTCTTGTTCCGTCAAGAAAAAAGCTCAAAAACAGTATTATTGATGCTCTTATGAACGCACAAAGCGTGCATAATGACAAATTTGGTAAATATGATAGCCCTGTTTATGATACCTGGGCAGAGTATTATAAAGATTATTTCGTTGATATCTATGCTTTCACAAAACAGAAGTTTGAGAAGAAAGAAATCGAAACTGAAATAATGGAAGCGGTTGAACTGATTAACAAGCATTTTGGCGAAATATTCAGTGTTACAAACAACACCCCTTGTCTTTGTCACGGTGATTTCTGGATGCCGAACCTGATAATCGACTTTTGGAAATCCGAACTTGCAGGTGCAGTTGACCCATTCGATATGTTGTGGGCAGAGCCTGAATATGAAATTTTCTGCTTGTCTCTTGGTTTCGGTGAAAAGCTGAGGCTATATGAAGAATACAAAAAGAGAAATATAACCTCAAAATATTGTGATTTAAAGGTTGAACTTTATGCTCTGTGCAATGAGCTGAATTGGTATATTCTTTTAGGTGAAATGGGACACGATTATCTTATGTTTCGTGCAAAAAGACTGATAAAGATTATGAAAGAAACGGGATTGGAATAATGCTTGATTTTATAACAAAAGAACCAATAAACAAAGGTTGGTCGGGTGACAAGAAATACTGTGTTACTACTGCTGATGGCACAAAATATCTTCTGCGTGTTACTCCTTTTGAAAAGAGTGCAAATCGAGAGAATATGTACCTTATGCAGAAAGAGGTTGAAAAGCTCGGTGTTCCTATGTGCAAACCTGTTGATTTCGGCAAGTGTGACGAAGGTGTTTACACTTTACAGACTTGGATTGACGGCAAAGACGCAGAGGAAGTTGTTCCATATCTTGCAGACTCTGAACAGTATGCTCTCGGACTTGAAGCGGGCAGAATACTAAAGAAATTTCACTCAATACCAGCACCTACAGACCAACCTGATTGGGAAATCCGTTTTAACAAGAAAATGGACAGAAAAATACAGATGTATAATGACTGTCCTATAAAGTTTGACGGTGCCGACTATATCATTGATTACATAGAAGCCAACCGAAATTTGCTTAAAAACAGACCTCAATCCTATCAGCACGGAGATTATCATATCGGCAATATGATGATTGAAAACGGCAAAATTGTTATTATTGATTTTGATAGATATGATTTCGGTGACCCGTGGGAAGAATTTAACCGTATTGTGTGGTGTGCACAGTCTGCTCCGATTTTTGCTTCAGGTATTGTTAACGGATATTTTGATGATGAAGTACCAATGGATTTCTGGAAACTCCTTGCACTTTATATCAGCAGTAATATGCTTTCATCGATCCCTTGGGCTATTCCTTTCGGTGACGGTGAAGTACAGACAATGCTTAATCAGGCAAAGGATGTTCTCGATTGGTATGATAATATGCAGCATCCTGTTCCAACTTGGTATTTCAAAGGTTATTATTTGCAATACATAGATGGTCTGCCTTACAAAATGAAAGCACCTTTCGATTTCAGTTTTATCAGCCAATACGGAAAGGTGTTCAAGGTGTTTGACGACCAGGATTCAGGTAATATCTGTTTCGGTACAGAAAAAGACGGTGAAAGATATTTTGTGAAATTTGCAGGTGCGCCGACCGAGGCATATAACGGCACTCCTGAAGATGCGATTGAGCGTTTGAAATCAACCTTACCCGTATATGAAAACATGAAACACAAAAATCTCATTGAGTTTGTTGAATCAAAAGAAATGGGCGGCGGTTTTGCAATGGTATTCAAGTGGGTTGACGGTGACTGTATGGGCAGAATGTACACTGCAGAGCATCGTAAATTTATGAATATGCCCGCTGCAGATAGGCTGATTGTTTTTAGTGATATTCTTGATTTTTTGGACTATACCAATTCAAGCGATTATGTTGCTGTTGATTTTTATGACGGAAGTATTATGTACGATGCTGAAAATCATAAAACAACAATCTGTGATATTGACTTTTTCAGAAAACAGCCGTGTGTCAACGATATGGGCAGAATGTGGGGCAGTTCAAAGTTTCAGTCTCCCGAAGAATACAAACTCGGTGCAGATATTGACGAAACAACAAATGTTTATTGTGCCGGTGCTTTTGCCTTTGCTTTGTTCGGTAATTACAACCGTAGCCGTGAAAATTGGCAACTGTCAGATAAAGCGTTTTCAGTTGCAACAAAGGCAGTAAGCGATGATAGAAATAAACGTTATCAAAGCATAAAAGAGCTTAAACAAGCTTGGGAGGAATGTTTATGATAAGAAAAGCAACAGTTGATGATACCCCTGCAATAGCTGAATTATATCGTGAGCAATTCAGGGAAATGTCAAAACTGATACCTGATTTCATAAAAGAGGGCGACCAAAGTATAGAGTTTCTTGAAAAAACGATTTCAGATGATGTGTCGGATATCCTTGTTTACGAAAATGATTGTACAGTTGTTGGTTTTATTCTGCTTCAAGCAAAAACAAGACCCGATTTTGACTTTATGCTTCCCGGTAAATATTGTTATATAATGGATGTAATTGTAACGAAAACTCACAGAAACAAAGGATTCGGTACAGCTCTTATGAATTCAGCAAAGGACTGGGCAAAAGAGCAAAACTGCAATCTTATAAATCTTGATGTACTTGTAAACAATCACGGAGCAATCAAACTTTATGAAAAGCTTGGATTCATCCCCAAAGCACAGGAGATGTATTGTAAATTATAAAAGAAGGTGTTTCTTATGCCAAAAGTATATTTAATATGCGGTAAAATCTGCAGCGGTAAAAGTACATATGCTGAGCAGTTACGTGTCCAGAATCACGCTGTATTGCTCTCTACAGATGAGATAACCCTTGCTTTGTTCGGTCAGCATTGTGGTGAAAAACACGATGATTATGTGGAAAGAACTCAAAACTATTTATTCAACAAATCATTGGATCTCATAGAGGACGGAATCAATGTTATTCTTGATTGGGGCTTCTGGATGAAGGAAGAAAGGGATTATGCTCGTGAGTTCTATAACAGCCGAAATATAGCGTGTGAATTCCATTACATTGATATCAGCGTTGAAACCTGGCAAGCACGCTTACAGAAAAGAAATAGTGAAATATTATTAGAAGAAACGAACGCTTATTATATTGATGATAACCTTGCTAAGAAATTTGCATCAATATTTGAAGTACCGAATGAAGATGAAATAGATGTAATATATAGAGGATAATAATTATGCTTGAAAAAATGAATGAATTTTTTAATAAAAGGTTGGATGGTTACGATGAACATATGATGACCACTATAGAATCATCTGATGTGTTTTATCCGTTTACAGCATACTGTTTACCAAAAACAGATGGTGCAAAAATACTTGACTTAGGTTGTGGTACGGGTCTGGAATTGGAACACTATTTTCGGCTTAATCCATCTGCAAAAATAACAGGTATTGATTTAACACAATCAATGTTGAATGCATTGAAAAATAAGTTCCCCGAAAAGGATTTAACCTTGATATGTGGCTCATATTTTGATATTCCATTTGATGGAAACACTTTTGATGCAGCAGTATCGGTTGAATCCCTGCATCACTTCACGAAAGAAGAAAAAATACCGCTTTATACAAAACTCTGTAAATCACTAAAAGATGGCGGATATTTCATCCTTACCGATTATTTTGCATTGACCGATGAAGACGAGAAAGCCTTCCGAAACGAACTCATTCGTCTTAAAAAGGAACAAGGCATTGATGATAACGAATTTTATCATTATGACACCCCATTAACTGTTGAACATGAAACCGAAGCTTTGCTTGAAGCGGGTTTTTCTTCCGTTGAGGTGCTTAATAACTGGGGTGCAACATTTACAATAAAGGCGAATAAATAGGAGTAATTATGACAAACCAAGAAATATTGAAAATCGCATTACAGCAGTCGGCATATGACTGTAACTGCAATCCGGAGGATTTTCTTTCGACTGAAAATAAAATAGTTTTGTCACAGAAGAACGAAAAAGCAAGAGTATATATGCCATTACCACTTGAATGTGATTTGGTTTCATACGGCAACAATATTGTGGCACAGGTCAGTCCGAGAACGAAAGAAACTGTAGAGTGGTACATAAGCAAATATGCCGTTGAGCATTGTTTTGAATCACCCAATGTCATTGCACTTAATGAGAAATTGGCTCAATTCGGTTATAAGGTATGCTTTATGGCAGAATACTTTTTGCCTGATGTCAATGAGCTTAAAAAGTTACCTTGCGATTATGAAATACGAGTTTTGCAACCCGAAGATTTTGAGCAATATTACACTGCCGAATGGGGCAACGCTTTGTGCAAAAGCAGAAAACACCTTGATAAACTCGCTGTTGGTGCTTTTGATAATGGCAAGCTTGTTGGTCTTGCAGGCTGTTCTGCAGATTGCGAAACTATGTATCAAATTGGCGTTGATGTTCTGCCTGAATACAGAAGAAAAGGTATAGCATCTGCAATTACAAGCCGACTTGCTATTGAAACACTTAAACTCGGCAAAGTTCCGTTTTACTGTGCAGCTTGGTCGAATATAAAATCCGTTCGCAATGCAATTAGAAGCGGTTTCAGACCTGCTTGGGTTGAACTCACCGCAAGGAACAGCGAATTTGTTGACGAAATGAATAAATAACATATAAATAAAACATATCTCCCCGAACCCTACCTTAAATGATAGATTTCGGGGAGTTTTTATTGTGATTTTCACCAATTATTAAGGTTTTGATTTGTTCAAAACAGAGAAACGAAAAATTTTTGTAAAAAAATCTGAAGTATTTGTCGAAATTTGACATATATAAGTGTACGGAATTTTTATCTAAAGGAGCAATATTATGAAAGTCGAAAAATCATACTACTTCAAGCACATTAAATTTATCAGAGATTTAGCAAACGATTATATAAATGTTACAAAATTTCAATTAGAGCTGATAGATACAATTCCTTTTCAACGATTAAAAGATGTCAGACAACTTACATGTCAGCATGTGTATCCGTGTGCTCGCCACACCAGATTTGAACATTCCTTAGGTGTTATGGAACTTACTCGTCGTGCAATCAATAATTTGAATAGAAATGGATTCATCACAAATGAAACCGATGATTCTACAACCAATATACCAATAAGCGAAAATAATCAGTTTAATGCAGAGATTGCGGCGTTATTGCACGATGTTGGACATTGTCCATTTTCACATTTGGGAGAAACAGAGTTCAATAAAGAAGAGGTTTGGACAAAATTTAAAACAATCGTGGAAGAAAAATTACCCAAATCACCACTTCACAAAAAGATTAAGAAATGCAAAAAACCTATTGGCGCTGTTCATGAACAATTATCATGTATAGTTATTTTGAAAGAGTATTATGCACTGTTGACAAACCTGCAAGAGAGTGAAAAAAGCGAAAAAGAAACAATAAATCTGGATGTTGATTTGGAATTTATTGTACGTTGTATCATTGGATATGAGTATGAGGGAAAGAAGAAGGAAATTGCTGAAAAGAATTTGTTAATACGTCTTATAAACTCAAGCGTTTTTGATATGGATAAACTGGATTATATAATCAGAGATTCATTATATACAGGTATTGGAACCCCTGTTGTGGATACACACAGATTATTTAGGAATATGTATACGACAGAACAGTATACTTTACTTTTCACCAGTAAAGCCGTTCCTGCATTACAAAATATGATAGAAGCAAGAGATAATTTGTATATGTATGTGTACAATCATCATACGGCCGTTTTGTCTGATTTTTTATGCTCATATATTCAACGTAGAATGACTCATACTGCTCAGGATTTATCGAAGGCAATTGATAAATCTGCTAGAGAAAAAGGGATAGCAGTTAATATCAACAATCTCTTTTTTGATGAATTGGGGATTGTTCCACAAACATATTTCTTTTCGGATGAATCAGTTATCAAGAAACACCGTTCGGATGGTGATTGGATTTCTTTGCTTAATAAAATTGCATATACCTCAACGCAATTGAAGGATAAAAAAGAAATTATAAAAGCTCTTGAAGAAGAATTGAGGCTTTTTTATTCGAAAGAGGGAACAGTAGCCGTACCACTTTCTACTGAAGAAAAGGAATCATTATCTATTGAAATAAAGCGGATTTTTAATATAGTTTACAGATATCAAAAAAGAAGCTTTTTGAAACCGTGGTGGAAAACTATATTTGAATTTTCCAATTTTATAAACAAAAACTTCCCTGACGATATAATACGAGAACAATTATGTGAATTAATATGTGATAATAAAGAAATTGGACCGGAATTGCGTTCCCAAATAGCAAAACATGTTTCATACATTGCCAATAACACATTTGATAAAAAATTTGAACGATTAGAAGATGGCGATTTTTTCATTGTTCAGCGTTCTGTCAGATTTTTAGAATTAAGCAAAATAGAAAAATTAGACATTGCCTTAAAATCAAATGAGATAATTGGTACACCAATTGAAGCGGATAAACAATTGCGAGAATATTATGTAAAAAAATTGACAAATATTATTCCACAAAAGGACTTTTATTCTTTTTATAGTGAGTATAGTTTTTACATTTATTCCAAGCCTTTGGAACTAAAAGGAAAAGAGTCTGAAACCAAAAAGTACTATAAAAAAAATAAAAGTCC
>SVOP01000143.1 GCA_015066325.1 Oscillospiraceae bacterium | reverse complement strand
TTATCCTGAGAACGAACTTAACGCATTAAAAAATCTCTATGATTTTGCAACAGAAAATCAGATGGATTTTGCTTGGTGCATCGGTCCGGGTCTTACATATAAATATACCTCGGAAGAGGATTTCAATTTGCTTATCGAAAAGATAAAAAGTATTTATAATCTCGGTGTCAGAACTTTCGGTCTTCTTCTTGACGATATACCTTGGGAATTTCAGTATGATGAAGATAAAGAAAGATTTGACGGTATAGTTGATGCCCATATTTATCTGATAAATAAAACATACAAAGCACTTAAAGAAATTGATAATAAAATCAATCTCACAGTTTGCCCCACTCAATATAGCGGTGACGAAAAGGGTTATTATATTCAGAAATTCGGACAGGGTATTCCCACAGATGTTAAAATGTTCTGGACAGGTGCGGAAATCTGTTCAAGAGTTTTAACAGTAAGAGAATCTGATGAGCTTTTCCGTTCAACTAATCATAAGCCTCTTTTCTGGGATAATTTCCCTGTTAACGACTGCGAAATGTATCAGGAAATGCACCTCGGTGCAATAATCGGCAGAGACAGAGAGCTTTATAAACATTGTGAAGGTCTTATTTCCAATGTTATGGAATATGCAGAATGCTCAAAAATTCCGCTTATGACAATTGCGGATTATCTCTGGAATTCCGTTTGCTATAACCCTGATGAATCTCTCAAAAATGCACATAAAGAACTTCTGGGCGAAAAAGCAGAATTGTTCGGCTACTTTGCAGACCATTTAGGTGTTTCCTGCCTTTCAAAATATAGCTCCGCATTAATGAGCAATACCCTCGCTCATATTAATTTCCTTCTTTCAAGCGGTGATAAAGAGGGTGCTCTTAAAGAGTTTAAAGAATATAACACCAATATGAGAAAATGCCTTGAAATGCTCCAAGACACAAGCATTGAGCTTTTCAAGGAAATGGCAAAATGGGTGAATAAATTCTCAATGTGTTGCGATTTGCTTGATGCAATACTTAGCACTTGGGAAAGCCCAATAGAAGAGAATTACAATATGCTCAAAGACTTAACAGAAAAATATAATTCTGACGGAACTGTTTTAACAGGCTTCTGCCTGAGGGAAGCGGCAGAGAAGACGTTGAACCTTTATTAAAGTTGAAAGTGGCAAGTTTCGGGGCAAAGCCGATTGTAAAAGTTGCCAGTCGTCAGATGCCAGATGCCAGTGAGCTTCGCAAGGTGTAAAGATAGAAAAATAAAATTGATGTATGGGTACCTCTCTTCGAAGAGAGGTAGAGCGCGAAGGGAGATTTTATGAAAAAGACTTGTGTGCAATGTAAAAAAGAATTTATGCTAACAGATTCTGAAATTGCTTTCTATAAAAATAAAAGTCTGTCTTTGCCCAAAAGATGCAAAGAATGCAGAGATGCAAACCGCAAAACCAATGCGGGGATGAATATTGAGAAGCCACAGAAAAATTACAGTAAAGATATAACTGTTGATACAAAGACGGTTAAAAATCATAAATCTCAAAACAAAAAGAACAATTCATTTTTCTATATGATTGCATTGATTGTTGTTTTAGTTATTGGTCTTGGGGTGCTTTTTTCATCAGGTGATTCTTCAAATGATAAAAGTTCAGACAGTATAAATAACCAACAATATTCTTATAATTTTTCAAGTCAGGAAGCCTTGAATAGTCATTTCCAGAAGCATGGTCATGAGTTTGGTTATGCAACTGCTGAACAATATTTGCAAGGTGCTATAAGAGTAATTGAAAATCCATCTTCGTTAAAGAAAACGGAAGCCGAGGACGGAGATTATGTTTATTATCTGCAATCAACAAATGAAATTGTTTTTGTTTCTTCCGGTGGAGTAATAAAAACATATTTCAAACCCACCGATGAAATCGCATATTTTAACAGGCAACAGGTTGTGATTTTTGATTTTGTCGGATTAATTAATTCAAATTCTTATACTAAATAAATTTACGGAGAAAAATTATGTATATCAACGAAAAAACATTCACAACCCACCCCGAAGCAACTGCAACAGAAAAGGAAATGCAGAGCTATCTTTTTCTTGAAGAGAACGGAGTGGAATACATAAGAGCCGAGCACGATGAGGCGGCAACAATTGAGCTTTGCGAGGGTGTTGAGAAGGTTATTGATGCAAAAATCTGCAAAAATCTTCTTCTTTGCAACCGTCAGCAGACGAAGTTCTATTTGCTTCTCATACCCGGTGATATGCCATTTAAAACAAAATACCTTTCTGCTCAGATAAATTCATCGCGCCTTTCATTCGGAAGCGGAGAGAAAATGGAGGAGCTTCTCAATGTTTCTCCCGGTTCATTGACAGTTCTTTCTCTGATGTTTGATAAGGAAGAAAATGTTGAGCTTCTTATTGAGAAAAATGTTTTCAAGGATGAATACTTTGCTTGCCATCCTTGCGTTAATACTGCAACCGTTAAATTCAAAACCAGTGATTTAAAGGAAAAGGTTTTACCTGCTCTTAACAGAACATATACAGTTGTTGATTTGGAGTGTCCCGAGGATGAAGCTTAATTCAGTTGTTTTTGACCTTGACGGAACACTTCTGGATACTTTGGGGGATTTAAGAGATAGTGTCAATTTCGCTCTTGAAAAGAATAATTTACCCAAACGCACAACAGAAGAAATCCGTTCCTTTGTGGGCAACGGAATACGCCTTTTAATTGAACGTGCCGTTCCTGAAAATACACCAATTGAAATCACAGACAAATGCTTTTCTGATTTCAAAGAATACTATAAAGACCATTCTGCGATTCTCACAAAGGCTTATGATG
>SVOP01000142.1 GCA_015066325.1 Oscillospiraceae bacterium | reverse complement strand
ATTATTTGAAAAGCCCTTTAAATTCATTTTCAAAGCAAGCGGCTACGGAGTAATTCCCTTTATTTTAGGTTCTCTTGGCGGCTACCCTGTTGGTGCAAAAACGGTGTGTGAATTTTATGAAAACGGAAAAATCTCTCAAAATGATGCCCAACGGCTCCTTTATTGGTGCATAAACCCAAGCCCCGCTTTTTTAATAACCGCCGTTGGTACTTTTATGCTGGGAAACACAACAAGCGGTTTTCTGCTTTATTTTTCCTGCTTACTTTCCTCCCTTACAGTTGGTTTTTTCTGTCGTTTTCTTTCAAGCAATGAAATTAACCCCATAGAAAATCAACAAAAAAAATCCAAGGAAAGCCTATTTGTAAAATCCGTTTCAAAAGGTAGCGAGGGAATGTTTGCAATTTGCGGTTGGGTTCTCACCTTCTGTGTTCTTGCCTCGCTTTGCGATGCCTTAAATCTGCCCTATTCACTTTCCTATATCATAAAATCCGTGGGCGAGGTCACAACAGGCTGCAAAAATGCCGTTTCCTCAGGACTTTCGCTTCCTGTTATTGCAGGAATTTCGGGCTTCGGCGGATTTGCAGTTATATGCCAATGCGCCTCATATTCTTCGGTTTGCAAGGTAGGGATGAAATATTTAATCTGCTCCCGTCTTATAAATTCCGCTTTAAGCGGTATTTACTGCTCTGCTTTTTTAAAAATCTTCCCTCAATGCGAAAATGTGAGCGTGGTTATAGGAACAAGCACCGCAAGCCTCACCCTCTATCACAGTATGAGTGCCGCTATAATTTTAATTGTTATGTGCGCTCTTTTGATTTTAGAGGTTGATAACCGCAAAAAAATATGTTAGAATCAGGAGGTAAAATCAATCTATGCGGAGGGGGTCAGTGTTATGGCTCTTAAAATTTTTAATAAATCAATTGAGCCTCAGTGCGCCTTTTGTGAGCACGGCTCTCTTGTGGGAGACGGTGAAACTGTTCTCTGCCGTAAGGTTGGCGGAGTTATGCAATCCTTTTCAAAATGCAAAAAATTCAAATATGATCCTTTTAAAAGAGAGCCGAAGGTTATATCTTTTTCAGGTGATTTTTCAAAAGAAGATTTCAGTTTATGATGGTAGAATTTAATTTATTCTGCCATTATTTTTATTTTTTGTAACATCTCACAAAATGATGATAGAATACGCCAATAATTTTTAATGTTATATTTTGCCGAATTCACTTGAAAAGAGTAGAAATAATTAGTACAATAATATAGAAAGATAAATAACTATTCGGAGGTTCAGGCGATGGCAGACGCATTCGGTATTCCTAACACAATTCCCGTAGGTCCTTTGGGAATTATTGCTACTCCCGGTTGTGAGGAGCTTGCACAAAAAATTGACAACTATCTTACTTCCTGGAGAGAAGAACGTGAAAGTGAGCATAAAGAAACAATCGCTTTCTACGGCTACCAGAGAGACACTTTCATCGTTGATGCAGACTTTACAAGATTCGGTTCAGGTGAAGGTAAATGCCTTCTTCACGAAACAGTCCGCGGTTATGATATTTACATTATCTGCGATTGCTTTAACCATGGCGTAACCTACAATATGTATGGTTACGAGTGCCACTACTCCCCCGACGAGCACTATGCAAACCTTAAACGTGCAATTTCCGCAGTTGAAGGTAAAGCAAGAAGAATCAATGTTATTATGCCTATGCTTTACGAAGGCAGACAGCATAAGCGTTCAAGAAGAGAGTCTCTTGACTGTGCAATTGCTCTTCAGGAGCTTTGCATCGATATGGGCGTTGAAAACATTATCACCTTTGATGCTCACGACCCCAGAGTTCAGAACGCAATTCCGCTTAAAGGCTTTGAAAATGTTGCACCTACATATCAGATGGTAAAAGCTCTCACAAAGAACTTTAAAGACCTTAAAATTGACCATGATCACCTTATGGTTATCTCTCCCGATGAAGGCGGTATGGGTCGTTGCATCTACTATTCCGCAGTTATGGGAATTGACCTTGGTATGTTCTACAAACGCCGTGACTATTCCATTGTTGTTAACGGCAGAAACCCCATTCTCGCTCACGAATTCCTTGGTGACGATGTTGAGGGTAAGGACTGCCTTATTATTGACGATATGATTTCCTCGGGCGACTCTATGATTGAAGTTGCAACAAAGCTTAAAGAGCTTAAAGCAAACCGCATTTTTGTTTGCACAAGCTTCGGTCTTTTCTGCAACGGTCTTCAGGAATTTGATAAAGCTTATGAAGCAGGCGTTATCAATGGTGATGTCCGCATAAAGATCAATGATGGAACAGTCGAAACAGAAGTTGTTGCAGGTTCAGAATCGGGCACCATCAACGGCAACGTTTTTGTTGACGTTTCGGGTGGTTCTGTTGCAAGTCTTATTGCAGGAAGCACAGTGCCTGACGCTCCCATAAACGGAAACGTCGTCGTTTCGGTAAAGAACACGAAAGCGGATTTTTTTGAAATTCCTAACGACGAACTTTTAAGCGAAAACAAAGAAGATTACAAAGCGGACGCAGATATCCGCGTAATGGTTATCGGTAAAAACCCTGTAAGATTTTCTGAAAAGGCAATGGCAAAAGTTATTGCAGAAGAAGCTGAACTTGAAGAAATCAAAAACGGCAAAACTTTTGAAGCAGTAGTTGAATCGGTTAATAAAGGCGGTTTGATTGCAAAGTTCGGAAGATTCCCCGTGTTTATTCCCGCAAGTCAAATCAGAATCGGTTTTGCAAGGGATTTAGATAAATATGTTGGCAAGACTTTAAGGCTCTGTGCCGAAAAGGTTGAAATCAAGGGTGC
>SVOP01000040.1 GCA_015066325.1 Oscillospiraceae bacterium | reverse complement strand
GTAATTAGTAATTTTTTCATTTAAATTTCACCTCAATATATTGGCGTTACCCAATTTTTGTGCTTTGGGTTTCTGCCATGTGTGGCATCTATATACAGTTTCTGTAGTGCATTGGTAACAGGACCGGTTTCACCATTACCCACAGGGTATCTGTCAATAGAAAGAATAGGTGTTATTTCCATTGCTGAACCGCAAAGGAATGCTTCATCACAAGTGTAGAGCTCGGTTCTGTCTATTGTTCGTTCTATTACAGAAATACCATTTTCTTCAGCAAGATTTATAATGGTGTCTCTTGTAATGCTTTCTAAAACGCTGTCTGTTAGACGAGGGGTTATAAGTACGCCTTTTGAAACGAGGAAAAAACAAGAACCCGGCCCCTCTGCAATTTTACCATTATTGTTTAAAAAGATGCAGGTATCATATCCGTTGCGCAAGGCCTCTCGTTGACCAACACGGCTGTTCATATAGTTAGCGCCGCATTTGATTCGCGGTGATAAAACAGAATCAGATATTCTTTGCCATGAGGAAATGCAACAGTTTAGGCCCTTTTTATTATATTCTGAGCTTGTTTTTCCTTTTGGAATCGGAGCTATAAACATATCAACAGGTTCTTCTGAGCTCCAAGAACCAAAACCATCAACAAACAAAGTCTGACGCACAGAAATATTTTCATCGTATTCGTTAGCTTTGATAACATCAATAAATGCTTGTTTTAATTCACCTTTTGAATAAGGACAATTAATCTGAAGGAGCTTTGCACTGTTTAGCAGACGGTCATAATGGTCATCAAGTCTAAAAGCATATAATTGGTTTTCGTCAGTGTCCCAATAACAAGGTATGCCTTCAAATACATTAAGTCCAAATTGTGCTGTAGGTGCAAGAATATTTATTTTTGCATCGTTAACATTTAATATCCTGCCTTTGTACCAAATGAATCTGTTTGCAACATCAGTTTTCATTTTTATACCCCTATATCGTAGTAGTTTCTTCATCGGGTAAATGCGCAATTCGGATGATTTCTTCTTCCGCAAACTTTGCTGCATCTGCCGCGTTCATATTGTCGTTGGCTTTCTCTTCGTAAATATCCTGCTTTTTAAAAACTTTTATGACAGTTGTTATGAGAATTACAAAGTCAATCCATACGCCTTGTTTTTTGAATTTATCAATATATAAATTGTCATAAGTTACTTTTTCATCCCAGGAGTTTTCATTTCTTCCTTGAATTTGAGCAAGACCTGTTATACCGCCCTTGACTTCAAAACGTTTTTTATATTTTTTGTTCAGAGTTTCAAAATCGCCTAATTCGTATGTAACGCAAGGTCTCGGACCTACAATGGAAATATCACCCTTTATAACATTCCAGAGTTGAGGAAGCTCATCGAGACTTGTATCACGAAGAAATCTTCCTACTTTAGTTACTCGAGGGTCATTCTCATAATTGAAAAGCCCTGCTTCCATAGCTTCGGCATTTGTAATCATTGAACGGAATTTATACATTTTAAAAATTTTTCCGTTTTTAGTGCGGCGTTCTTGTATGAATAATGCAGGTCCGTCACTGTCGCATTTAATCATAATTGCCAATATAATCAATAAGGGCATCAAAAAAATAAGAGCAACCGAACAAGTGATAAGATCAAAAGCACGCTTTATGAATTTATTAATTAAATACCACATATAATCCTCTTAAAATACAAATGTATGGAATAAGTCCTCAAAGGTTTCTTTCTTTTTTATTAACTCTATCTCACCGTTAGAAATATCAAGAACAGGAAAGTTGGGGAGGATAAAGGGCGGTTTCATAACTATGGAATATGAGCCGCAATTTCCTATAACTACCATATCTTCAGTTGCCAGAGTACCGTTGTAATTGTGATATAAGACATCGCCCTCTATGCAGGTGAAACCTACAATATCAAGGTTTTCATAATTATTTCCTTCATTTGAAAGATTTATTACCTCGATGGGTGGGTTAACACCGGACATGCTTATATTTTTCTGGCTTCCTAATACTGTAGCAAAATATTTGCCACGGATATTTTTTATTGTTTTTACGGTTGCAACAAATTTCATGCAATCGCCGACCAAAGCTGAACCGGGTTCAATGATAAGCTCGGGCTTTTTTTCATCGTTTTTGAAAAAGTCAGCGAACAAACCTGCAGCCGCTTTTGCATAGTCTTCATAAAAAGGAATTTCATTTGTAAACTGTGCTTTTAGGCTATCAGGCATTTTACCGAATAAGCCGCCGCCGATATCGATTCTATCAGGTGTGATTTTAAAATCTTGTAATATGTTGAGCATTCCCTGTGCCCTGTCGGGCCAGAAGTCTATTTGCCTTTTAGCAAAATGACAATGGAAATTTTTGAGTTTTATATTCTCGGTTGAGGCTATGATATTTAGTGCGTTTCTGAAGTCCTCGGCTCCCACATCAAACCCAAACCTTGATATTACTCCGTCATTAACATCATAATTGCAGCGAATACCAACATTTAGAGTGGTTTGAGGATGATGAAGGGCTATTTTTTGAATTTCTCCGGCTTCATCAATTGAGTCAATGTTAACTGTTCCTCCGGACAGAAGGAATTCTGCCATAGCACAATTATTCTTGATAGGACCGTTCCAAATGATTTTATTAGGTGGATTACCTACTTTAAGTGCAAGCTCAAGCTCCATTTCTGAAACAACTTCAGCATATCCGCCTAAATCCTTGATAACCTTGCATAATTTTGGCGTATAATTTGTTTTATACGAATATGCAATATTGAAATTAGGGTAAATGCTTTTGAAGGCATTTTTAAGTTCGGTAAAGTTTTCTGCAAATTGCTTTGAGTCTAAAAGATAAAATGCATCCCCATATTCTTTTTTTATCAACAATAATGTATTTTTATCAATTTTCATTATTTGAATCCTTTTTTACAGAGTTAGCGTAGTCATTTATGAGTGCATAAGTTTCGAGTTTATTTTTTTCAAAGTCACTGTCGGTATATTTGCTAAGATTGTTTTCAAATTCGCGTATTTTTTTAATATTTACTGCAAATATTTTTTCAATCTTTTTCAAATCGACTTCTTTGTCTACATCACAAAAGCTTCTGGACAAAATAGCTCTTTGAGAGCCAAGGCGATAATGCTCGGTAATGATTCTTTCTGCGGGTATTGCACCCTCCCCGATACCTGCAATACCACCGAAACCATACTTCATCTGTTTGGCTTGCATCTTTTTGCAAAGATTTTCCACGATTCCGTTGGAAAGCAACTGGAACATAAAATCCAAACCATAGCTCAAGTGTAAATCATTGAGTCCGATATGTATTTCGTCTAACAAGGGATTGTTCAGAACTTCATCTATGCAGTCAGCGGCTTCCTTCGTTTCAAGTAATAAGGTGGTAGCAACTCTGTTATTTACAGCCTTTAAAAATTTGTTTGCAACATTAGGGTTTTTCCACATAGGCAACATTATTCTGTCAGCACCACTGGCAATAACTTGTTCTATTTCTTCTTCTGAGTTTTCGTTCCAGGGATTTATTCTAACCATCAGTTCTGATTTATGAAGAACCTTGGATAAAGCTGCGACATCATTAATTGTGTGGTGAGATTTAACCGTATTCATATTTTTTTGGCGTTCTTCTTTGCCTAATGTTTCAAGGTCAACAAAAATTTGGTCAACGCCATTTTTCTCTGCTGTTAAAGCAATAGCAGGATTGTTAGTTATATACATAAGCTTAAGTGACATAGTAATGTATCCTCATTTAATCTTTTTTTGTTTTTTCGTTACCTTCAACAAAGCCTTCGCTTTTTATGACGCTTTTTATAGTTTTTAAAAAGCATTTACAGTCAAAAAGTAAACTTGTATTTTCAACATATTCGCCATCTAAACGAGCTTTTTCTTCTATTTCAAGTTCATCTCGCCCATTGATTTGAGCCCAACCGGTAAGACCGGGACGAACATCGTTGGCACCGTATTTATCACGCTCTTCAATCAAATCAAATTGATTCCAAAGAGCAGGTCTCGGACCGATAATGCTCATTTGACCTGCAAGTATGTTGAACAATTGGGGGATTTCATCAAGACTTGTTTTTCTTAATATTTTCCCTATCTTTGTTATCCATTTGCCGGGATCTGATAAATTAGCAGTAGGAACATCTTTTGGTGTATCTGCATACATAGTTCTGAATTTCAAAATCTTGAAATGAGTTTTATTGATGCCAACTCTTTTTTGCTTAAAAAAAACAGGACCTTTAGAGTCTGCCTTTATTGCAAGAGCAATGAGCAGCATAGGTATGCTGAGAACAACTATGCCGCCAACAGAAAGAATTATATCAAAAAAACGCTTGAAAACCTTTTGGTACATGCTTTAAGAACTCCGTTCACAATGTGATTATTTATCTTAATCATACATTATAATAGTATCATATATTACATATGAAATCAAGAAAAAATAAAAACAAAAATCTCTCCCGAAGGAGAGATTTTTATAATACTTTGAACATTGAAAGCATAATTTCAATTGTTTCCATATATTTGGTTGCATTAACCGGAATTCTGCACTCAATTATAATGCAACCACCTTTTTTATCGTCAACGCAATATACGGTTGTGATAATATCACTATCGCTATCACCTGTCTGAGAGCGGTAAACCGTATTAGTGTTTTCGATTTTAAGCGCTTCGGAGCTGTTTAGTTTTTTATGGTTCTTTTCTGTGGCACGGCAACATTCTTTATAGCCCATCTCTCTGACTGGAGTTATAGTCATTTTAACGCTACCATTGTCCTTTGCTGTGATGGTTGTTATACCATCGTCATTTTCACTTGACTCAAAAACAGATTTATCAATAAAAAGAGTATAGTTTTTATTGGGGTTTATTATCGGGTCAGTTGAAGGTGGAACCACAAAGGTTGTTTCTGTTGAAAGAACAGTACTTTCAACAGTTTCAGAAGGTTCTGAGGTTGTAGTTATTACAGCTGTAGTTTGGGTGCTTTCGGAAACATCGGTTATATTAGGTGAGTCCGAATCACCGGTAGCTTTTTTGCCAAAGGGGGCAAAGGCTATTGCAACAATTGCTATAACTACTGCAAGAACACAAAGAACTATTATCAGATTCCGCTTTTTTTTATCGCTCATAATTAAGCTTTATCCTTTGAACCGAAGAGTTCGATTTTTTCACGAACAGTTTCTTTAATTGCTTCGCAACCGGGAGCAAGAAGTTTTCTGGGGTCGAAGCCTTTGCCCTGAAGGTCTTTACCTGCTTCGATATATTTTCTTGTAGCATCCTGGAATGCAAGCTGACATTCTGTGTTAACGTTGATTTTGGAAACGCCGAGAGAAATAGCTTTCTTAATCATATCAGCGGGGATACCTGTACCACCGTGAAGAACGAGAGGCATTGTGCCTGTTTTTTCCTGAATTGCTGCAAGAGTATCAAAAGAAAGACCTGCCCAATTTTCAGGATATTTACCGTGAATGTTACCGATACCTGCTGCAAGCATTGTAACACCAAGGTCAGCAACCATTTTGCATTCTTCGGGATCAGCACATTCACCTGCACCGATAACACCATCTTCTTCACCGCCGATAGAACCAACTTCAGCTTCAAGAGAAAGACCTAATTCTTCGCAAGTTGCAACAAGCTCTTTAGTTTTTGCTATGTTTTCGTCGATAGGATAATGAGAGCCATCGAACATAATTGAAGAGAAGCCTGCTTCTATACAAGCCTTTGCACCTTCGTATGAGCCATGGTCAAGATGAAGAGCAACAGGAACTGTAATGTTAAGGTCTTCAATCATAGCTTTAACCATAGCAGCAACTGTTTTGAAACCGCACATATATTTACCAGCACCTTCGGAAACACCGAGAATAACAGGTGAATTCATTTCCTGAGCGGTGAGAAGAATGGATTTTGTCCATTCAAGGTTGTTGATGTTGAACTGACCAACTGCATATTGGCCGGCTTTTGCTTTTGTGAGCATGTCTTTTGCGTTAACTAAAGGCATTTTTAACACTCCTATATATTAAAATTTTTTATAAACAAATTTTAAGTGGCAAGTTGAAAGTGGAAAGTGGCAAATTTCAGGTCAAAGCCGATTATAATGGTATTCCTGACTTTTCACTACCAACTTCCAATTACTTAAATATCTTCTTCCCTCAGATTGAGAACAAGCTCTTTTTTTGAGGGAACAAGCTTTGTATATTTAACACCTGCTGCATCGAACATTCTTTTTGATGCTCTTGTTGAGGAGGTTTCGGCATATTTGTCAGAAAGATAGATAACTTCTTTGATGCCGCTTTGGATTATTGCTTTTGCACATTCGTTGCAGGGGAAGAGAGCAACATAAATTCTGCTTCCTGCAAGACTTCTGCCACGGCAGTTGAGAATAGCATTGAGCTCTGCATGGCAAACATAGAGATATTTTGTGTCATAAGGGTCGTCACCGCTTCTGTCCCAAGGGAAAACATTATCGTCGCAACCGGCGGGGAAGCCATTGTAACCTACGGATAAAATTCTGTTCTCATCGTTTACGATGCAGGCACCAACCTGAGTGTTGGGGTCTTTGCTTCTTTCTGCGCAAAGCATAGCCGCACCCATAAAAAATTCATCCCAGGAAATATATCCTTCTCGTTTTGCCACCCGAATCACACCTTATCTCCATTTAAATCCATTTTACATTATACATTCTATTTGTGAAATTTTCAACATAAATTAATAAATTTGATAAATGGAAGCAAAAAAATAGTATATTTAGGTTATTCTTAACTTTTATTTTCCAAAAAAGAAAAATAAATCACCGATGTTTTGGTATTATTGGTTAACAAACTAAACCAAATTAGGAGAAAAGATATGGGTAAGGGTTATTTTAAAAGAGTTATCAGTATGTGCAAGCCATGGGAGCTTGTGTATTGGTGGATTTTAAGGATTTTAATGATTGGCGGCATTATTTTGCGCCTTGTTGAAGCGGACGAGCTCGGCATGTATCAGCCAATGCAGATGGCGGCAAATCTTTTGGGTATGTTTGCTTTTGAAATTTGTCAGGCATTTCCTGCAAAAACATTCCCTCGTTATTTTTCCGCGTATTTCCAGAATATTACCATTCTCGGATTTTTTCTTGCATCCTTTGGAGGCGCGTTCCTCAATTTCTATTACATAATTCCTGCTTATGATAAAATTCTTCACGTGTTTGGTTGTATGGAAGCAGTGTTTATAAGCTATGAGCTTATTTGTGCAATGCAGTTGAGAGATAAGGTTGTTGTTCCTGCCAAGTATATTACTCTCGGTGCTTTTGGTATTGCCTTTGTTTTTGCGGCAGGTTGGGAGTTGTTTGAATTCTCTTTCGACCAGTGGTTTGGCGGAGATGCTCAGCACTGGAACCTTGAGCTTGCAATTAAAGAGGCGGGAGGAATAGAAAATATTTTCAGACTTATACCTCTTGATTCAGAGCGTTTTGAAGCTCGATTTGCTATTATGGATACTATGGAAGATGCAATCTGTAATGCAATAGGCGCAGTTGCAATGTATCTGATATTGAGAAAGAAGCCCTATAGACATATGGGTAAGAACAATATCAACAAAATGATAGAGGAAGAATTGGCTAAAAATACCAAAGAAATTCCTACTGTATAAATATGTGTTGATTATTTAGAAAAAAAGTTTTATAATCATTAATGTATATAATATAAGGAGGAGTACCTATGTCTAAAAAGGTATTGGCAGTTATTCTGTCACTTATTCTTGCTTTTTCGGTAGTTGCAGTTCCTGTTAGTGCAGCAGACATCTCACTTGAGAACTTCAACATCGAAAACTTTTTTAACCAGATTATTGATAAGCTTATTTCATTTGTTCTTACATATCTGAACCAGTTCTGGCCCGGATATGATGACCAATGGGTAGGGCAGGAAGAATATGTTCCCGAACATTTCTACACCGGCGAAGAAACTTTTGATACTGAAGTTGCTGATGGTGCTAAATGGGAAATGGGTTATTCAGGCGCATCTCTTCTTGATGGTATCGAGGCAACAAGCGGTGACTATTTCCTCGCAGGTACACTCGAACCCATTGCAGGTCGTGTTCCCGTCAGAGTTATTGATGACCAGAGAGTTCGCGTTTATGCAGTAACAGACGGCGTTAGCGGTGTTGTTATTCAGGCAGTTATCGACGGCTTCGGCTTCTCACGTGGTGATGTTCAGATTATCCGTGAAAGAATGGAAGAATTTGCAGCAGAAAACAATGTTGTTGCCATTAATGTTTCCGTTCTTCATCAGCACTCCTGCATTGATACTCTCGGTATGAACGTTCCTCTTGCTCAGGCTCTCCTTTTCAACACAGGTAATGCTGCAGCAGGTGGTATTCTTGAAGACCTTAAGGTAGAAAAAAATCAGGAATTCATGGAAAATCTCTTCACAAAAACAGTTCTTGCAATGAAGAGAGCAGTTAAATCTATGAAGCCAGGTGAGCTTTCTTACGGCTATGCAGATATCGGAGAGCTTATCCACGACAAACGTGAACCTATCTCTTATGACCCCAATATCAACAGACTCCGTTTCGTTCCCGATGACGGCACAACAGAAATCTGGGTTCTTGAAGCTGGTATCCATTGCACAATGCTTGGTGCAGGTCCTGATGAGCTTACTGCAGACTTCCCCTATTACATCGAAAGAAAAATCAAGATGGAAACAGGCGCAAATGTAGTTTATGTTCAGGGTGCTGAGCTTGCTATTACATCTGATTGCGATACACTTAACTTGCCTGAAGATATGGATGGCGTTGACAGAATGGTTGCATACGGTGAGGCAGTTGCAGAGAGAGTAATAGCAATTGATAATGATGTTGCTCTTGACCCTGTTCTTAACATCAAAATGCAGGAAGTTCGCCTTGATGTTACAAACGAAATTCTTACACTTGCAGCACGTGAAGATGTTCTTAATCCTGTTATTGTTAAAACAGAAGACGATTATCAGATGATTACTGAAATCGGTTATATGGAGCTTGGTAACAGCGTTGCTATCTTCCTTTGTCCCGGTGAATTTGAACCCGCTCTTATTTACGGTGGTCCCGAATCAGGCGATGCTTCCTGGTCCGGTGAGGAATGGGGCTATGAGCCTCTCAAAAACTTCACATCTTGTGAAAATGTAATGGTATTTGGCCTTTGCAACGACCAGGCAGGCTATGTTCTCAGAGATAACGAGTATCACTCAATGTTCACAGAGAATGAAGAAATCAATGTTATCTGCGATACTGCAGGTTCAGCATTTGTTAATGCTTTCATTGATCTTGTTGCTTCAACAAAAGCAGCTGCTTAATTTATAGCGTTCACCCTCCGCTTTTGCGGAGGGTTTTTCTTTTTGTTTACAGTTTATCTATTTACAAAAAACATTACAATATGTTATACTATAATATATATAACTATGTCTTGTTAGTGGTGGTTTTCAATGGAAAGAAAAAGCGGAGTGCTTTTACATATATCATCCCTTTGGGGAGAATATTCTTGCGGTGGGTTTGGAGACGCAGCAAAAGAATTTATAGATTTTCTTTTCGAAAGCGGATTTTCTTATTGGCAGGTTCTTCCTTTCGGACTCGTTGATGAATGCAACTCCCCATATAAATCCTATTCCACTTTTGCAGGGAACCCTTATTTTGTGGATTTAGAAAAGCTTCATGCTAAAGGTATTTTGACAAGTGCAGAATTAGATAATGCCCGTCAGAACACCCCATATTCTTGTGAATTTGAAAGGTTAAGAAAGGAAAGAGTAAATCTTCTTATTACCGCAGCTTCTCGTTTAAACGATGAACAAAAAACAACGGTGAACGCTTTTATTAATAAAAACAGACATCTTAAAGATTTTTGTATTTTTATGGCTCTGAAAGAGAAAAACGAAAACAAACAATGGACTCTTTGGGAGGATAAAGATTACAATATCAATGTTGAATTCGGTTGGCGTTTTATTCAATATGAATTTTTTACCCAATGGGCAGAAATTAAGAAATATGCAAATGAAAAAGATATAAAAATCATAGGTGATGTACCGATTTATGTTTCCTTTGATTCTTCGGATGTGTATTTTAATAAAAGCTTATTTCTTATAGATGATAACAATAAAATGACGAATGTTGCAGGCGTTCCGCCGGATTATTTTGCAGAAGAGGGTCAGCTTTGGGGAAATCCTCTCTATGATTGGTCAGCTATGGAAAAAGAAAACTTTAAATGGTGGAAAGACAGAGTTTCCTCATATCTTGAGCTTTTTGACGGTATAAGAATTGACCACTTCAGAGCATTTGAAAGCTTTTGGGCGGTTAAAGGTGATGCAAAAACTGCCAAAGACGGTAAATGGGTAAAAGGTCCGGGAATGAAGCTTATAAATGCAATCAAGAGTGTTGCTGAAGATAAGCTCATAATTGCAGAAGATTTGGGAGATATAACCAAAGAGGTAATTGAGCTTGTTGAGGAAAGCGGTTTTCCCGGAATGAGAGTTTTCCAGTTTGGTTTCTTTGGAGGAGAAACGCCTCATAAACCTCATAATTACATAAATAATTGTGTGGCATATTCGGGCACACATGATAATAACACCCTTTTGGGTTATTTATGGGAAACCCCCGTTGCTCAAAAGAATGAAATTATGCGTTACTGCGTTTGTGATGAAAATCAATGGAATGAAAAAGGCTGCAGAGCAATAATCAGAACCATAATGGCAAGTAATGCAGGTCTTGCGATATTTCCTGTTCAGGATTTATTGGGATATGGTAACGATACCAGACTTAATGTTCCCGGCAGGGCAGAGGGCAACTGGCTTTACAGAATAACTAAAAATCAGCTGAACTTAATTAATAAAAATGAACTAAAAGAATTAAACAGACTTTATGGAAGGTAATTTATGGCAGATTTAAAAGATATAACACTATTTTTACTTGATATGGATGGTACAGTTAATTTAGGTTATGACCCCATTGACGGTGCAAAGGAATTCCTTGAAACTCTTAAAGCCCAGGGCAAGAACTTTATTTTCCTTACTAACAACTCATCCAAAAATGCTATGGACTATGTTGAAAAAATGCGTTCTTTGGATTTCCCTTGTGAAAAAGAAAATGTTTTCACTTCAGGTATGGCAGCAGGAATGTTTTTGCAGGAAAATAAAAAAGATTCTTTAGTTTATGTTTGCGGAACAGAGTCACTTAAAACTGAACTCAAAAAATATGGAGTTAATATCAGTGAAGATGGTGTTGGTGCAGATACAGTTCTCTTGGGCTATGATACTGAGCTTGATTATAAGAAAATCCGTATAGTTTGCGACCTTCTTGATGGCGGCGCAGATTATTATGCAACAAATATTGATATGGTTTGCCCCATTGAGGGAGGAAGATATCTTCCTGATTGCGGAAGCTTTGCAGATATGTTTGAAAATGCAGTTAAAAGAAGACCGATTTTCTTAGGAAAGCCCGACAGAACAATGATTGATATTCTTGCCAAAAGAGAGAATGTTCCTTATGAACAAATTGCAATGGTTGGCGACAGAATTTATACCGATGTTAAAACAGGTATAAATGCAGGCGTTACCTCAGTTCTTGTTCTTTCAGGCGAAACTACTATGGAAGATTATGAAAAAAGCGATGTTAGACCCGAATATGTTTTAGGGTCTGTTAAAGATATTTTAGATGCTATTAAATAAAGGAGGCGGGAAGATGTTTAAAAGATTTATTACTGTTTTAACTGTTGTTGCACTTATGTGCCCGATTATGTCAAGCGGATTTACCGCAGTCGCAGCATATACGGATGATACTCTTTATGGTGATGTTAACGGTGATGGTGTGGTTGATACAGAAGATGCTCGCATAGCTCTTAAAATAGCAGCGGGATTACACATATTAGAAGGTGAAGAACAACTGCTTCGCACAGATGTAAATTTTGACGGTGTTGTAACTTCAATTGATGCCCGTCAGATTCTTCGCGGTGCTGCAGGCCTTGCAACTCTTCAGCCATCGGGAGCTTTCAGCGGTTTTGATGGTGGCGGAATTTTCAATGACGAAGAAAGCCTTGTTACACTTTTTAATGGTTATTTAAATAAAATCAAGGTTGTTGAAAGTGAAGAAAAGCAATATATTGCCGCAACCATAACCAAAACAGAGTCAGATAATCTTACAAATTTCAATATAAAAGAGGTAGAACTTCCTATTTTGGGTAATGCCAGTGCAGAGGGTATTGCAGATATGGTTGAGGAAAGTCTTACAGAAGATGATAAGGAAAATGTAAGCACTGTTATTCCGTTCGGCAGTACCGATTTTACCTTAGTTTCTGTTGAAGGGGAAAGCTATGTATCCAACCTTTCAAAAACGGATGTGTTTGGCTCAAAGGCGTCTTATGATGCAGAACAGGGTCAGTTGACAATAGAAATTGCCCTTCCTGATACAGAGATTGAAATGTCAACTCAATCAGCATATGCAAAAGTATTCAACACAAACGATATGATAGCTGAGCAGAACACAACTTTAATGAAGCTTATGAAAGCAAGTTCAGGAGAAACCGCAATGCTCCGCGAATTTAAAAATTGCGTTCTGACGATAGTAGTTGATGTTGCAACAAACAATGTTTTATCCTATACTGCAACATATAAATCAAAAGTTTATGTTGCGCAAACCAATTTTGGTATAGGTTCATTAAGTGCAGCAAAGCTTAAAGGTATTGAATTTGAAAAAGACCATTTAATCAGATATGAAGATTTTCAATGGCCATCTAAATAAAGTATTAAGGGGTGTTTAGTATGAAAAAATATGTTCTCGCTCTTGACCAGGGTACAACAAGCTCAAGAACAATTGTTTTTGATAAAAAAGGCAGAATTGTTTCAAAAGCGCAATATGAATTTGAACAAATATACCCCAATACAGGTTGGGTTGAACATAATCCTTATGAAATACTTGATTCACAGCTCCGTTCACTTTCTGCGGCTATTGAATACGGAAAAATAGATCCCAAGGAAATTGCTGCTATTGGTATCACCAATCAAAGAGAAACAACGATTCTTTGGGATAAGGATACGGGTAAGCCCGTTTATAATGCAATTGTGTGGCAGTGCAGAAGAACAGCGGCAATTTGTGAAAAACTCAAAGAAAGCGGACTTGAAGACTATGTAAAAGAAAAAACAGGGCTTCTTATTGATGCTTATTTCAGTGCAACAAAAATAAAATGGATTCTTGACAATGTGCCTGAAGCAAGAACTCTTGCATTGGACGGTAAGCTTCTTTTCGGCACTGTTGAAACCTGGCTTATCTGGAATTTAACCAATAAACAGGTTCATATTACCGATTATAGTAATGCCGCAAGAACTATGCTTTTTGATATTGAAAAGCTTTGTTGGGATGAAAAGCTTTGTAATGAGCTTGGTATTCCTATGAGTATTCTTCCTGAAGTAAAAGAAAGCAGTTCTGTTTACGGCTATGTTTCTGAAGATATTCCCGGTCTTAAAGCATTGGCGGGAATACCGATTTCCGGTGCTATCGGTGACCAGCAGGCTGCACTCTTCGGTCAGGCTTGCTTCAAGGCAGGTCAGGCAAAGAATACATACGGCACAGGATGTTTCCTTCTTATGAATACCGGTGATAAACGTATTCACTCTAAAAATAACCTTATTGAAGGTATTGCATGGGGTATTAACGGCAAGGTGACTTATGACCTTGAGGGTAGCGCTTTCAATGCAGGCTCTGTTATAAAATGGCTTCGTGATGAACTCAGGCTTATTTCCGAGCCCAGCGAATGTGATTTTCTTGCAGAAAGCGTTAAGGATTCTAATGGCGTTTACCTTGTTCCTGCGTTTACAGGTCTTGGTGCACCTTATTGGGATATGTACGCAAGAGGTTGCATTATGGGTCTGACAAGAGGTGCAAACAGAGCTCATTTTGCAAGAGCGGTTCTTGAAAGCATTGCTTTTCAGGTTACTGACCTCGTAGATGCTATGTCAAAGGACAGTGGTATTTTAATGAGCGAAATGCGAGTTGATGGTGGTGCATCAGTAAGTAATATTCTTCTTCAGATTCAGGCAAACCTTACATCATCAAAGGTTAACCGTCCCAAGCTTGTTGAAACAACTGCCCTCGGTGCTGCATATATGGCAGGCCTTGCAGTTGGCTTCTGGAAGGATTTTGATGAAATTGAAAGAGTTCGTGAGGTTGACAGAATCTTTGTTCCGACTATAGATGGCGAAACAAAAGACGAAATGCTTAATGGCTGGCATAAAGCTGTAGAGCGTTCACGCGATTGGGAAAAATAATTTCCTCATATCGCAGTATCTTAATAAAAAGTGAGGAATTAGGAATGAGGAGTGAGGAGTGTCGGGACCTGCGGTCGGCATTATAATGTTTGGAAGCGAAGCTTCCCCGAAACTTGCCACTTCCCCCTTTCAATTTGCAACTTTTACAGGAGTATTATGAATACAGAAATTTTAATTATATTATTCGGTGCGTTGACTGTTGCACTTTCAATTGTTTGCATTGTTCTTGTGATTTCTATGAAGAAAAATAAGAATAATGATGCGATTTATGAAGAGTTTCGTCGCAATCGTGAGGAAATGGCTAAAGCGGGTAAGGAATCCCGTGAGGAAACAACCGCAGCTCTTAGTAAAATCGAAGATAAGTTAAGTCAGATGCTTAAAGAGAATTATCAGAGCAGAATTGACTTGACCGAAAAAATTTCCGCATCCTTAAAGTCTATTCAGGAGCAGAATATTCAAAGCTCCGAAAGGCAGTCAAAGGTAATAGGTGAATCCATTTCCAAGATGCAGGAAAGCAACGAAAAGAAGCTTGAGGAAATGAGGGTGACGGTTGATGAAAAGCTTACTGCTACTCTTTCAACACGTCTTAATTCTTCCTTTAAAACTGTTTCTGAACAGCTTGAAAATGTTTATAAATCTCTCGGCGAAATGAAAGAGCTTTCTCAAGGGGTTACAACAAATGTTACCTCTCTTAACAGAATTCTTACTAATGTAAAGGCCAGAGGTACCTGGGCAGAGGTTCAGCTTGAAGCGATTCTTGACCAGACAATTCCCGGGCTTTATGTTAAAAACTATTCACCCAAAAACAATAGTGAACACGTTGAATTTGCTATTCGTTTTCCTAATAGTGATAAAAACGGCGAAGATATCTATTTGCCTATTGACTCAAAATTCCCATTGGAAGACTATGTTCGTGTTTGCGATGCGGCAGACAGAGCAGACCCTGAGGGCTTGCAGGCAGCGAGAAAAGCTCTTGAAGACAGAGTTCTTGCAGAAGCAAAAGATATAAAGAAATATATAGTTGTTCCTCAGACAACGCCTTTTGCAGTTCTTTACCTTGCAACAGAAGGTCTTTATGCAGAAATTGCATCATCAAAAAGCGGTATAGCTGAAAAGCTTCAGGCTCAGAATGTTATGATTGCAGGTCCATCAACAATTACCGCTCTGCTCAATTCCTTTGCTATGGGCTTTAAGGCTATGGCGATTAATGAGAAGGCTGATGAAGTAAGAAAGCTTCTTGGTGCTGCAAAAACTCAGTATGAAACCTTTGGCAATGTTTTAGAAAAGGCAAGAAAGAAAATTGACGAGGCAGGGAAATCTCTTGATGAAGCCCGTCACAGAAATGATATTATTCAAAAGAAGCTTAAAGGCGTTGAAGCCCTTGAAACAGGAGTTGCAGGTGAGGTTCTCGAAATAACTGAATATACTGAATAAAATAAAAGCTGTTGGATTTTTACGAGAAAAATCCAACAGCTTTTTTAATAATTAAAGTTTGTCAGTAAAAAATCTTTTTTCCGAGCAAAGAACAAAATCAAGGGTTTTTTCCTGCAGATAATTGATTCTTTCACCATCTTTTTTGATGATATATCCTTCGTACCGCAAGGTCGTTTTACCGCTTTCTATTTCACCTGAAACCTCAATATTATATGCCAATCCGCCCTC
>SVOP01000039.1 GCA_015066325.1 Oscillospiraceae bacterium | reverse complement strand
CTTAAATCTGCAACAAAATCACAAATTGTGTAATCTGTTTCGTGACCGACTGCAGAAATAACGGGTATTTCGGAAGCAAAAACCGCTCTTGCAACAATTTCTTCATTAAAAGCCCATAAATCCTCAATTGAACCGCCACCGCGACCAACAATAAGAACATCCGCGCCTTTTAATTTGTTAAATTCATAAATAGCCCTTGCAATATCCTCTGCAGCACCTTCGCCTTGCACCTGACAAGATCTTAAAACCACTTGAGCAACAGGATATCTGCGTTTTAAAACATTAAATATATCCTGCACTGCTGCACCTGTTGCAGATGTTACAACGCCGATTTTTTGAGGAAATTCAGGCAAAGCCTTTTTGTACTCCTGCTTAAAAAGACCTTCTGCTTCAAGCTTCTTTTTTAGTTGCTCAAAAGCAACATTCAATGCACCTACTCCGTCAGGCTGCATATCATTTATATAAAGCTGAAAAGAGCCGTCACGAGGGAAAAGAGAAACTGTTCCGAGAGCAAGAATTTTCATACCATTTTCAGGGCTGAACCGCAATTTTGAGGCATTTCCTGCGAACATAACCGCTTTTATTGATGCAGCTTCATCTTTAAGAGTCATATATAAATGACCACTGTAGTGAGCTTTAAAGTTTGAAATTTCGCCCGTTACAAAAATATGCGCAAGGTTCTCATCTCTGTCAAGAACACCCTTAGCATAACTATTCAATTGTGAAACACTGTAAACAGTTGGTGAGGGTGTAATCATAAAATCTGTTCCTTTATTTCAATGATGTTAAAAATGCTATTCCTGCCGCATTATCACAAGAAAATTCGGGTTCTGCAAAAGAAGCATCAAAACGAGATGTTATTATATCCTTGATAATTTTATCCGACATTACACCACCTGCAAAAACAACGGGTAAGTTACCGTATTTTTCAAGGGCAAATTCAGTCATTGCTGAAATTGTATCTGCAATATAACACAACAGAAACTTTGATGTATCTTCTTTTGTTTCACCGTTTTCGAGCATCTTCAAGCATTTATTTTCAAGCCCTGAAAGTGAGCAAAAGCCATCATTCAGCTTAATTTTATTTTTATATGCTTTTTCTGATTTTTGAGCCAATTTCTCAAGCCCCGCTCCTGCAGGAAAGGGAATTCCCATTTTAACCCCGATTCTATCAACAGCCTGACCTGCTTTTAAATCACTTGAGCTTGAAATCGGGGTAATTTTAATAATATTTTCAGCATCAGGTTCACAAAGCACCAAATCAGTTGTTCCGCCTGAGATATGAAAAGCTAAAAACTTTTGATCTAATAAATCTGTTCTTTTAGCGGAATACAGAGCCGCCGCAATATGCCCTTGCTGATGAGAAAAGCTGTAAAAAGGCACATTCAAAGCACTTGCAACAGTTCTTGCAGCATTCTCACCGACCAAAAAGCACGGCATATAAGACCCTTCTTGAGTTGTTGGGGTTATTGAAGCACCAACAGCTTTGATTTCACCTGAATATGAGGCTAAAACTCCTTCCAGAAGCTCTGCATAGGCTTTTGTGTGATGAAATACAGCATCGCTCTGGCGAATACCTCTTTCCCCTTCTTTTACGGGCAGGAGGCGTTTTTTCTGAATAACACCACCATTATCAAAAACCGCAACAGACGTGGTATAGTTACTGGTATCAAATCCTAAAAATCCGCCCATATTATGCTTTTGCAATTGTTCCGAGGATGCCGTTTATAAAGTTTGCATCTTCATTGGTTCCGTATTTTTTTGCAAGCTCAACTGCTTCATTAACGGCAACACCATTAGGAACTTCATCAATATATTTAATTTCTGCAACAGCAAGACGCAATATTGAAAGTGATACCTTTGGTAATCTTGCAAGAGTCCAATCCTGTGAATTAGCTTCGATTACTTCATCAATTTCAACAAAGTTCTCTTCAACTGCATTAAGTATATTTTCAGCAAAGTTATTGATTTTTATAAGCTCTGCTTCCTTTGCGGTTGCAACAATATCAGAAATAGATGCATCACTATCAAAAATCTTTTCAAACAACACAATAAATGCTTGCTCTCTTGCTTCTCGTCTTGTCATAATTATCGCCTCAGTTAAAATGATTGTAATTTGTCAATTAAAAATTATAACACATCAATATACAATTATCAAGTAATATATATAAAGGAAATTGTAATAAAAAAGAAGAACAGATTTTACAACCTGTTCTTCAGTAATTTTTAATTAATCATCATAAAAGACCGTAATCAAAATCTTTGTATTCGGAAACTTCTGTTACGGTACCCTTAGAAGTGATCGGAGCTATAAGAAGCTGAGCTTCGGCAGAACCAACATAGCTTGTTGTTTGTTTGATGGAAACGATTCTGCTTGTAATGGGATTGAAAATAAGCTCAACTGTGCAATCTTTATAAGTTACATTCGCAGAATTAAGAGAAGCAATGCTGAGACCTGCACTTACCATATTACCGAACTCTTCACCTGTGATTACAGGGAACATTGCGCTTGTGAAGCTTGCTGCATCCTTTGCATCGGGAGCAGTAACTGCAGGATCTGCCTCTTCGCGTAATGTAATTGTGATTTTCTGAGTTCCGTCTTCAAGCTTAACAATTGTAGCTGATTCAATAGCATCTGCAGCATCTGCATTTGCAAGCATACCTGCATAGCTTTCGTTATTAATAAGGAATTCGGATGTATCTGTATTTGCAGGAACAACAATGGGGCTTGCTTCTGCATTTTCTTTTGAAATAAAGTACTCTGGATTTGATGCTGCAAGATTACACATAAGGATTGCATCAAAATTCTTGTCAAGAGTTCTGTATGTAACCTTTGTGAATGCGGGTTTACCGATTTTCTTTGCGTAGTTAACAACCGCATTATATTTGCCGAGAACATCTTTTTTATTTGCAATCGACTCTTTGGATTCAGTTGTTGATTCAGTAGTTTCGGTTGTTTCTTCACCTGAACCGCCACCGAGGAGACCGCCGACCATATCCATAACTCCGTCAAGGTCAATGCCGCCTATAAGACCGGTTACTAAGCCTAAAATGTCACCAAGACCGCCACCGCTTGAACCACTGTCACCTGCAGGTGCTGTTGTAGCGGCAGTTGTCTGCTCAGAAGAGGTAGCCTCTGTGGGAGCTTCTGTGGTAGAAACTGCTGTTGTGATTTCCTGAGTTGTTGCAGGAGCTGTAACTGCGGGAGCAGTTGTCTGAGGACCTGCTATATTGCCATCGTCAACAACATTATCAATAATCTGGTCAACAACAGGAATGTTTGTTTTGAGTTTACGCTTTGTTTGCATATAGTAGGTTGAAGCAACAAGCTTAACTGCTGCACTTGAAAGAATACCTACCGTCATAGTGGTAACAAGCAACAAGGCAATGACTTTTTTAAGTCTGCCGTTGTTTTCTAAATTTTTCATCCGAGTATCCCCCTTGATACCTATTAATTCCTAATCATTTTACACAATTATTCTGAAAAAGTCAACTGAAAATACAATTAACTTTAATAAAAACTATGCAAATTTTAAAATTTGTGCAAAACATTTAACAATATTGGCATAATTTAGGCAAATTGATGATTGAAAAAAGTCTTTTTGTATTATATTATATATAAGAAATATTATTGCATTGAGCAATATTATAAAGGAGAATACAAATTATGAAAAAAAGCAGATTAACAAAACTCCTTGCTGTTATTCTTTCGCTGACTCTTGCCTTCGGCTCTTTCGGCGCAGTTACAGCAGGTGCTTCAAGCGCTTATCCAATCATAAGCGGTGACAGTGATAACCCCATCGGTGTTATCTTCTCTGACATCATCGAAAGCCTTTTGAACTTTATTTTAGGCTTATTCGCAGGCTTGTTTGATGACGGTCCCGGTTTTGTACCTTCAGAGGATGCTTACGATAAAGCAGCTCAGAACTACTACAGCGGTATCGGTAACGAATTCAAAACAAGTGCTGATGCTGATGCACAGTGGAATATCGGCTATGCTAACACAAGCCTTATCCCCGATGATTACAGCAACGGTACATACTATATCGGTGGTTATATCGCTATTGAAAACGGCTTTTCAAACGTTGTTGAGGGTATTGCTGAAATTCCCGGTATCGGCAAAGACGATATGAAGGTTCGTTGCGTTTCCATCAATGACGGCACAGACAGAGGCACAGTTTTATTTGCAACAATTGACTGTATCGGTATCACAAATGCTGATATTAAAGACATCCGTGCTCGTCTTGCTACATTTGCTGAAGAGAACAACATCGCTTCAATCAATGTTTCATCAACACATACTCACAGCTGTATCGACACAGAAGGTCTTTGGACAAAGCTTCTTTACAAGCTCGCCCGTAACGGTATCATCAGCGGTACAGGTGCTGATGAAGAGCTTATTCAGGGTACTAACCCCGCATATATGGAATTCCTTAAAGACAGCGTTGCTGATACACTTGTTGATGCATATGAAGATATGCAGCCCGGTGTTCTTACATACACAGAAAAGGATTTAGGTCAGGATTATTTCAACAACAAAAACCGTCCTTCTTCAGGTGAAATGATTTACGAAATCAACGAAGACGGTGAATCCGTATATACAGGCGAAAAAGAAATCGCTATGACAGATATTTCAAGATTCATCTTCATCCCCGATGATGAAACTGCAACTCCCACAATGATGATTAACATTGCTGCTCATCCCGATGTTGCAGGTCTTCCCACAGAATCCAACTCCGGCCGTGAAATCAGCGGTGACTACCTCTTCTATTGCGGTAAATTCCTTGAAGATGCAGGCTACAACTTCATGTTCTTCCAGGGTGCTATTGCAGGTATCTATATGTCAAGAAGCGTTACAGGTGATGGCGTTCCCACAGAACAGAGAGTTGAAGAATCTCAGAGATACGGCTATGAGCTTGCAAGAATGGCTCTCGCTCTCACAATGACTAAAGAAGAGGTTGAAGCAAATGATATGCTCAACTGCGCAGAAGAAATTGCTGAATACGGCGATAGCGAATATTATTCAATCTGGTATGAAAACTGGAATAAAGACGAAGAAGGCAACGACGTAATTCCTGAAGAGCAGGAGGTTGAACCCTTCCTTAACCTTCTTATCAAACAGGTTGAAGTTCCCGTTTCCAATAACCTTATTGAAGCTGTTGGTAAACTCAACATGGCTAACTATGTTGTTATTACAAATGATGATGGCACATATTCAACAATCACAGAGATTGGTTATATGGAATTGGGCAATCAGTTCAAAACTGTATTCCTTCCCGGTGAAATCTGCCAGGACCTTGTTGCTCCCGACGGTGCTTCCTTAGTAGCATCCAACTCTGTTACAGCAAAACCCTTCTCATCAAAGCCCGCATGTGACATCTTTGGTAATGATGTTAAATGCTTCGGTCTTATGAACGATGCTATCGGTTATGTTGTTCCTGACAACGACTACACAAACGGTGATCCCGTTAACCACTACCACGAATTAATTTCTCTCGGCAGAGGTGTTGCATCCGCTCTTATGAATGGTCTTATTGCTCTCTCAGAAGAAATCGTTCGCGTATAATTAATCTGCAAACATATAACGAACCCCTCGGCTTAAATGCCGAGGGGTATTTTTTGCTTCTTATGCGTTTTTTGAATACTCTATAACATTTTGTTGTCTTTTTTCAGCAAGCTCTGAATACATCCATTCTCTTTTTTGCTTTGATATAGGCCAAAGGAATTTTGGAACTATTCTTAAAATACCCGTGACAGTAGGAACAATGGTGCAAAGAGCAAATTCCCAGAATTTTGTTTTATCGTTCTGAGTGCCGATCTCAAGACCTTGAACATAACCAATTCGCTTCATTATAAGGCTTGTTACAGAACCCAAAAGAGCACTTTGGATTTTTAAAATCAATCCTTTTGCAACGCCTGTTGTAGCCTCCATACGATAACCGTTTTTCCATTCACAATAGTCCATAGCTTCATTCCAGAGGTCTGCATTAATAACCTTTGAAATCCCCCATGACCATTTAATGAACCATTCCTTTAATCCAAAAGCAATGCACATTGGAACAGTCTTTTTAAACATTGTTTTCTTCTTAGTCATACCAAAAAGGAAAACTGCGGTTGTTATTGCACTGTTATAAATATCATTAAAAATCCACAAAGACTTTGATGAAAAGCGTTTTCTTAAGGGACCAACAAATGCATAACTGATGCTGCCATTCATTGAAGACGGTATATTTAATAATGTAATAAGAGAATAACTGCCCAAAACATCTATGAAGTAGTTTGTTTCACTTTTGCTGATTGAGAAGTTACCCAAAAATTCTGATAAGCACATAAGTAAAACAGGATAGTTTGAAACAATTGCTTTCATCCCCTGCTTAACGCTTGGCTTTTCGATTGATTGAGGAACTCTCTCCTTAGACTGCAAGAAGAACCAGAATGTGCAAAGCGAGGAAATCAACGCCGTTCCGCCGCCCATTACCATAAACACAGAGCTGAGCTTCCATTTAACAACCTTATTATTAACAAGGTCGATAAGCACGCCCATTATGTATCGGGGCAAATCCTCGCCCATATAGCCTGTTAAAAGCTCTGCAAGAGTTATCAACCGTATTCGTTCATTTGGATTCGGTGTTATGGTTGACATATAACCGCTTTTAGCAACATTAGTAAATGTTCCTGCGGTTTCATTTATAACTGCAAATATGTAGTAATAAATCAGCTTGGGCAAATGAGTTCCCGCAGTATTGGGAAAGAACAACGGCAACAACCAAGTAAAAATGCTGATAACCGTTAAGGGCAACTGCATACCAACCAAGTATGGTCTGAACTTACCAATTCGGGTTCTTGTTCCGTCAACAATTACTGAAATAAATGTATCATTAACTATATCCCACGCGGCAGTAACAAGATTCATCACCGCACTTACCCCGAAATCAATGTGAACAACATCCCATATATATCTTTCGGTAAAAGAGTTAATATTGAAGGAGTTAGACCAGTCATTTAAGAGGTATGCAACGGTTTCACGAACACCAACATAATTAAACCCTTCATAAAACCTTACATTTTCATTTGAGGCATTATCAGTAATATTTATTATTTCTTTATCACTCATTAACAGCACCTCCCTCTTCTGCAGAAACATTAACAATACAAGTATCGGTAAAGGTTTCTCCGAGGTAGCTGAGCTTAACAGTGATTGTTACGGGCACATCACAATTTTTTACGCCCTTAACATAACCCATTTCATCAATAATCGCAACATCTTCATCAGATGAGATAAATTCAACAGTATATTCGCTGTCATTATCAATAACAGCATTTACATTTAACATATACTCATCATCAAAGCCGATGGTAATTTCATCCTCTATAAAAGAAATGCCTGCATAAGAGTATTCATAAGTATCGGTTACTGTATAAATAAAGGAAATTTGCTTTTCACCAAAGAACTCTGCATTATTTATAAAGGTTGCATCGAGAGTAACATCATAATTTCTTATTAAATTAATATATTGTATTTCATCATTGCTGCGATCAACCTTTGCCTTTATAATAAAGCTTTCCGGCTTGGCATCAAAAAGCTCTATTCTACAATCATCTTTTACTGCATCAATAAATTGCTCTTTTGCTAAAGCATCATCCTTAACAGAAAACATTTCAGAAATCTTTTCTTTGTAGGTTTCATTTTCAATATCAATTTTATAGGTTAAATAATAATATTCACTATCAACCAAATTTCCCTCATCATCAAAAACACTTTTGCCGCTTTCATCAACTTGACCGATTGAGAAATTTGCATTTTTCAATAAAGTTTTATTAAGAACAAGAGCAAGCTTTTGACTATTATTATTTTCAAAAGTGCCCTCTGAATCATCTGAATAGAAGCTATCAATTTCAGAAAGCATTTTATCTTTTGCAAAAACCAATAAAGCTTCGTCTTTACCCTGGTTTTCAGACGGATTTAAAGCTTTAATATCATTAACAGAAATTTCAGTATAAGTTTTAGTTTTCACAAATCTATCTTCAGTGTCATAAACAAGCGTATTGATATACTCAACCAAAGTATCTTTTGATGAATCAAGCTCTGTTTTGTTAATTACGGTTTTCTTTTTGGTTGCAATTGCATCACTATCCAGATTATTAACTGTTACAACAAGCACTCCTATACAAAGAATGAGAGCAACAACAGAGCAAACACCGAATGCAATAAATTGTTTTATTTTACTGTTCATTTTATTTGCCCTCCCCTTTTGCAGATTGGACAAGCTTATCCTTTTCCTCTTTTTCTTGAAGTCGTTTTTCTCTTTCCTCTTCTGATTCTAAAACAGGTAATGGTAAATCCGCATAAGCTATTTCACCATTTTTTATCTGTTTTTTTATTTTAACTCTTTCTAAATCAATTTCTTTTATTTCGGGTTGTATGTTTTTTGCAACAATAAGTCTGTTTAAGACAAATATAAATAACAAAACAGCCAGACAAATAACCGAACCGATTCCGAATTCAAAATATATAAAAGGTATATCGGAAATAAGCTGGGGAAATACCAGGCTTAAAGCAAAAGCAATTGTCGAAAACACCATACCGGCTGCTGAAAAAATCTGTGCTTTTTTTGCAGTATTCTGAATATTAATAAACGAAAGTATAAGTGTTACAAACACACCCAATCCGCAAATGAAAATTAAAGCAATTAGTCCTAACAACAAAAGCAGAGAAGCTGTAAGAGTCGGTGTATAAGAACCTAAATCAAAGACAGCCTTCAAGGTTCCGTCAGTAAAGGCCTGATAAATGCCAAAAGCACCAAAACTCAACTTAGCCGAGAATAAGCTGAAGTTAGCTTCAACCGTTGCAAACGGCACAAAAATAGCACCAATAGCCAAAACCATTGCAACAATTCTCATTATCTGAATTTTACCGCCGATAAAGGCATTTTTAAGCTTTGCGGTCAGAATATGAAATGTTGCATATTCCAATTCACATCTTTTTGCATCTTCCGTCAGCAAAGCTTCTTGCCGGGCATAGAAAATGTTAACCCCGCAATTCTTACAGTTTGGGGCAAGCTCAAACCTTCCGATTTCCTTATTACATTTCGGGCATTTCATACAACCACTCCTTTCTGATGGTAAATAATGATTTTTGCTTAAATAATATAGACTAACAAACTATTAAATGGTATAATTTAGAAAATAAAAAAATAAGGATGTTTATTTTGAAAATAATTGCAAGTGATTACGACGGAACACTTAACCACGGTGGAATTGACGAGAAAAAGAAAAACGCAATTTCCAGATGGAGAAAAGAAGGTAACATCTTTTCTGTTGTCAGTGGCAGAGGTGCTCCCGACCTTATAAGAATATACAATAAAAACAGTTTTGAATGCGACTATCTTATTGCTGATAACGGTGCGGTTATTATGAAACCCAATGGTGTAATAGTCTGTGAAGATAAAATTGATGTTAGCGTCGCAAAGCCGTTTCTTGAATTCCTTTTCAGTCAGGGGTGCAAATGGGGCTATGTTCAGACAAGCTTCCCCTGCCGAGTATTCAAAGACAATGACTTTGAGGAATATGACGAAGACGAATGCTTCATATTTGAAGAGCTACCCGAATTTCCCTATATTTATCAGATAAATACTGCTTTAGAAAGCTTTGAGGAAGCGGCAAGAGTAACTGAAGCTATAAAAGAAAAATTCGGCGATGTACTCAACCCATTACAAAACGGAACCTGCATTGATATTGTTTCCGTTAATATGGATAAGGCTAAAGGCATATATAAATTTATTGAGCTTTTAGGCGCTGAATACGAGGATGTTATAACCGTTGGCGATAACATCAACGATAAGGATATGATTAAAGAATTCCGTTCCTATGCAATGGAAAACGCTGTTCCTCTGATAAAAGAATTAGCCGATTTTGAAACACCGGGTATTACTGAGCTTATTGAACGAGAATTAAGCCTTCAAGCCATAAAATAATCGAAAGCGAGCATCACGCAAAAGCCTAAAAGAAGAGAATAGGTTGCTCCTCGTTCATTACCGTGAGCGTGAGTTTCGGGAATCATTTCATCGCTGATTACATAGAGCATTGTTCCTCCGGCAAAAGCAAGAGCAAAGGGCAAAACTGCGGTTGAAATGCTGACTGCAAAATAACCTAAAAGCGTACCTATCACCTCAACAACGCCTGTCATTAGTGCAATAATAAAGGTTCTGCCTCCGCTCATACCTGCGGCAATCATAGGTGCAATAATAACCATACCCTCAGGAATATTCTGAAGAGCTATACCGCCTGCAATGGTTAAAGCTTCAGCAGTATTTCCCGTACCGAAGCCCACACCTGCGGCAATGCCCTCAGGCAGATTATGAATCGCAATTGCAATAACAAATAAAAGGACTTTATTCAGTTTGTCATTTTTGCTCGGGTGCTTTTCCTGATCAACACCTGTTAATTTGTGCAAATGTGGTACAAGCTTATCAATTAAGTTTACGCAGACTGCACCGCAGAAAACACCGATTACTGTGACAATTATCGAATACTTTCCGCCGTATTCCAATGACTCTAAAACAAGTCCGAATACTGCCGCAGCAAGCATAACACCTGCCGCAAAGGAAAGAACAATGTCATTGAATTTGTGACTTGTTTTTTTAAATATAAAGCCTAAAAGTGCACCGATAACCGTTGCACCGCCAACACCGAGAGCTGTTAAAAGAACAAGCTGCATAACATCACCTCACGACAATTTATATTTATATTATATATAGTTTAATAAAAAATCGCAATATTAAATTAATTACAGGACGTGATAGTAATGAAATCAAAAGTATATTTTGCAAAAGAAATAACCGCTAAAAAGGTTTTGGAGCTTTACAGATTACTTGGTAAAGAGCTCTTGGGTAATGTGGCTGTTAAGGTGCATTCGGGTGAAAGAGGTAATCAGAACTTTTTAAAGCCTGATTTCTGGAAGCCTGTTATTGAATATGTGAACGGTACGGTTGTTGAATGCAACACCGCTTATGATGGTGCGAGAAATACAACTGAACGCCACGAGAAGCTTATGGAAGAGCACGGTTGGACAAAGTATTTTTCTGTTGATATTCTTGATGCTGAAGGTCCCGACCTTGTTTTGCCTATAAGAAAAGGTAAAAACATTACCGAAAACTATGTTGGTAAGAATATTGTAAATTATGATTCAATGCTTGTTCTTTCCCACTTCAAAGGTCATCCCATGGGTGGCTACGGCGGTGCGATAAAACAGCTTTCTATTGGTGTTGCATCTTCATACGGCAAGGGTTATATTCACGGTGTAGGAAATCCCGATAATTTCTGGACCTCTGACCACGACCAATTTTTAGAGTCTATGGCAGAAGCGGCAAGCTCTGTTATTGATTATTTTAAAGGAAACATAGTTTACATAAATGTAATGAAAAATATGAGCGTTGACTGCGACTGCTGTGCTAAGGCAGAAGACCCTTGTATTGCTGATATAGGTATTCTTATTTCAGATGACCCAATTGCAATTGACCAGGCTTGCATTGACCTTGTGTACGCTTGCTCTGACCCGGGCAAGCCACATCTTATAGAAAGAATCGAAAGCAGAAACGGAATTCACACTATTGAAAAAGCCGCTGAATTGGGCTATGGTTCAAGAGATTATGAATTGATTGAGGTTAAATAATGGAAACACCAAACTATAAAAAGACACGATTTTCCTGCTATTTTTCATATCTTGCAATATCATCAGCCTTTGTTTTACCGCCAATGCTGTTTGTTACATTCCACGATATGTATAACATTTCCTATACTTTGTTAGGAACATTAGTTTTAGTCAATTTCTGCACTCAGCTTGCAATTGACTTAATTTTCACTTTTTTGTCAAAATATTTTAATATTAAGCTGACTGTAAGACTAATGCCGATAATCACAAGTGTGGGTATGCTTTGTTATGCAATTCTCCCCAATATATTCCCCGAATTTGCCTATTTAGGCTTGGTTCTAGGAACAATAATATTCTCTGTTTCCGCAGGTCTTGCGGAGGTTTTAATAAGCCCTTTGATTGCGGCAATGCCCTCCGATAACCCTGAAAGAGATATGAGCAAGCTTCATTCCTTATACGGTTGGGGTGTTGTTACAAATGTTATAATTGCTTCTGTTTTCTTCCTTATTTTCGGAACTGAAAACTGGATGTATTTAACATTAATTTTAGCAATTCTTCCTCTTATTGCTTCATTTTTATTTTTCACCTCACCTTTTCCCAAAATGGATGTTTCATCAAATGAAAAAAGCGGTATAAAATGGGGAAAAGCGATTATTCTTTGTGCCGTTTGCATTTTCCTCGGCAGTGCCGCAGAAAACACAATGACCAACTGGATTTCAAGCTTTATGGAAAACGCTTTGCAGTTACCTAAAGCTCTTGGTGATATTTTAGGACTTGCGGTTTTTGCTCTGCTTCTTGCCCTTACGAGAAGCCTTTATGCAAAATTCACACCAAACATTTCAAAAACACTTTTAGTAAGTATGATTGGTGCCGGAATTTGTTATGTTATTATAGGCATTTCAGGTAATGTTATTTTCTCATTTATTGCTTGTATTTTAGTTGGTGTTTTCACCGCAATGCTCTGGCCCGGAACACTTATTTTAATGGAAGAAAAGGTGCTTAACCCCGGTGTTGCGGCATTCGCTCTTATGGCGGCATCAGGTGATTTCGGTGCTTCTATTGCACCTCAGATGCTGGGTATTATTGTTGACAAGGTTTCTGCAAGTAGCTTTGCAATCAATTTAAGTCAGGCAACCTCAATGGCAACTGATGAAATCGGCTTAAAGGTCGGTATGTTAATCGCATCCGTTTTCCCTATTTTAGGAATCGGACTTTTGATTTACATAATGAAAACTTTAAAAACTTCAAAAGAATAAATGAAAGGTTGTGTTTATATGGAAAAATATGATGTTTTAATCGTTGGTGCTTCCACAACCGGCTGTTGGTTTGCCGAGAAAATGGCAAAACAAGGCTTTAAAGTGCTTGTTATTGAAAAGGAAACACCCGATAATGTTTCTCGTTCATACGATATTTTCCATATGGGCGAGGGTGAAATGAAACAATTTGACCTTGTTATACCCGAAGAAACTAACCCTATAAGAGAATTCCGTTTTGAAAGTTCATCAATGTTCTCCCCTTACGGAAAATATAAAATTCCCGGTGGAGTTTCTCCAGTTATTGGTCTTCACAAGCATGATTACATTATGTTTATGGCAGACCTTGCAAAAGAGCAAGGTGCCCAAATCGTTTACGGTGCACCATTTAATGATTTCATTTACGATGAAAACAATAAAATAATCGGTGCAAAATATACAACAGAAGATGGTGAAAAGGAAGCATTTGCAAAAATTGTTGCAGACTGTTCGGGTATTCCATCAGTTGCAAGAACAAAGCTTCCCTCTTCATCAGTTGTTGAAAACTTCAAGCTTACACCAAAAGATATTCTTTATGTTGTTCTTTATTATGTTACATATAAGGACAAAGCAGTAAATGCCCGTGACCTTGACGGATTTTATATGCAATATAAATCCTGGTCTGCTCCTGCAGGAAAAGGATATGATTCAATTTTAGGCATTGGCGGCAGCTATTCCTATGAATACGCCGAAGAAGTGTTTAATACTCAGTTTATGAAGAATGCAAAGCACCCTGAATATACTGTTCAAAAGATTGAAAAAGGCAGAACACCTTATCATCGCTCTGTTTATTCCTTTGTTGATGATGGTTTCATTGTTATGGGTGATGCAGCTTGCCTTACAAAGCCCACCTGCGGTGAGGGTTGCACATCATCACTTGTTCAGGGTGAAATTGCGGTTGATGTTATCTCAAAGCTTCTTAAAGAAGAAAAGCCACTTACAAAAGAAAATATGTGGTCTATTAACAAACGCTATATGACCGCTCAAGGTAAAGACTTTGATTCAATGCGACCTCTTCTTATGGGCGTTGTTACCATTGATTTTGATGAGGCGGAATATCTATTTGCAAATGATGTTTTATTCAGCAAAAAAATTCTTGGCGGTATGGATGAAGGTCTTAATTTGGGTGTAAAAGATATTGCAGAAATTATAGGCGGTATCATTAAAGGAATAGCAAAAGGTAAAATCCGCATTTCAACCGTAAAAAATCTTCTTAAAGGACTAAAACAAAGCGGTGATGTAGGAAAACTATACGACAACTACCCTGCTGAATTCAAGGATTTTGAAAGCTGGAAAAAACGGGCAGACGCACTCTGGAACAGCATTGGTTCTCTCGCCGACACCTGCGACCCTGAGATTTTGAAGAAATTGAATATAAAATAAAAAAATGCCCTGCAACTCATTTGAGTTGCAGGGTTTCTTCATTCTCTTACAACAACATTCTCATCACCGAAAATGTGTTTTAATTCATTTGTAAGCGGTTGGTTGATTGATGTCAGAAAATCCATTCCGAGAAAATCGTATTTTTTTGTGTCCTCATAATAGAGATAAACAGGGATTCTTCCCTCAAAAATTGACAAAAGATTTTTGAGTTTTTCTGTTTTCTCAGGATTTTCAGTTGGCATTTTAATGAAAACACCGATTTTTTTCTTTTTATCTTGGGTGTTTTCTGTTTTAGATAGTTGAGTTGGTGTTGGTTTTGTTTGATTTATTCTATCTTTAGGCAATTCTTCAACTGTTTTAGGTGCAACTGTTATTCTTTCCGCAAGGAGCTTTACCTCTTCATCCTTAACGGAAATTTTACCGTCAACCAAAATGATGTTACCAACATTAAGAAGATTTCCGTACATTATGAAATTTTTTGGGAAAACAATCATTTCAATATTGCCGAATAAATCCTCAACACCGCAGAATGCCATTATCTCATCTTTTTTAGTAACCTTCTTTTTAACAGAGGTTACGATACCGAGAAATAACACATTCTGATTATCAATATCATTTTCCTTACCTGTTTCAAGGCATTCATAAAGATATGAGGTTTTAGGTGAATTCAAGGCTTCGCTTATTGCTCTGTACTCTTCAAGGGGATGTCCCGAAAAATACATTCCTGAAACCTCTTTTTCAAAATAAAGTCTTTCATTTTTGGGAAGCTCTTCACATCTGCTGAAATCAGGTGCAGAAGAAAACTCTTCTCCACCACCGAAAGCAGAAAACATATCAAGCTGACCACCCTCATACATACTGTTTTCCTTTGCCGCCGCAGTTATTGCAATATCAAGATTTGTGAGCATTTCTCGGCGGTTCAGGTCAAGCCCGTCAAGTGCGCCTGATTTTATAAGGCTTTCCAATGCTCTGCGGTTAAGCTCGTTACCGTTTATTCTCTTGCAGAAATCCCAGAAGGTTTTGAAAATACCGTTTTCTTTTCTTTCCCTCTCAATTTTATCAATCAATGCTCTGCCTAAGTTTTTGATACTCAAAAGAGAGAAAACAATATCATTTCCCACAACAGAAAATCTGTTACCGCTTCGGTTCACGTGAGGTGACAAAACCTTTATATTAAGTCGTTTACATTCTTCAATATAACCGACAGTCTTACCTTCGTCACCGATAACACTTGTGAGAATAGCCGCCATAAATTCTTTCGGATATTTGCATTTCAAATATGCGGTCTGATAGGCAATGAGACCATAAGCGGCAGTATGGCTTTTATTAAAGCCATAGGAAGCAAAGGAAATCATATCGGAGAAAATTGCATCCGCAGTTTTCTCATCAATTCCTCTTCTGACTGCACCCTCAATAACAATATTGCCGTTTTCATCATTAAGACCGTTAATGAAAATGTTTCTTTCATTTTCCATAACGTCTCGCTTTTTCTTGCTCATAGCACGGCGAACAACATCCGCACGTCCGTAAGAATAACCTGCAAGGGTTCTGAAAACCTGCATTACCTGCTCCTGATAAACCATACATCCGTTTGTTTCATCAAGAATATCCTTAAGAAGCGGTGTCCTGTATTT
>SVOP01000141.1 GCA_015066325.1 Oscillospiraceae bacterium | reverse complement strand
AGCTTTGGAAAACAGTAAAAGGGTACCACCCACCATTCCGCCCGAACTATGTTTTATAAAAACCCCTATTACCCGAAATTTACAAAAACCTATATTATACAAGTTAAGGAATGGTCCCCCCTCCTTTTTGCAAGCAAAAAAGAGGGATAGGCTTTGCGATACTTTTACAAAGGGAAATCTTTACGGGGCGACCCTCCACCGCTAACGCGGTCAACCGGTTGCAATATGGTCGTCTTGCTCGCTATTCGCTTCGCAATACTTCCTATTGCGCCCAGGGCTTATTGTTCGCTGCATCTGCCACAGGCAGCGCTCACAAACGCCCACCCTCCCTAAATTCCCTGACGGGAGATTTAGGGATGATAGGTAAGGTAAAGTATTTTATTGTACCCACCACCATTGCCGTTTGCAATGGTCCCCCTCCCTATTTTGTCTGCGACAAAACAGGGATGATAAAACTTCGCAATACTTTTACTTAGTTCAAAAATTTTTAGTAATATATTTCGAAAGGATGAAGAAAATGCTTCAAAAGGCACAGCAGTTGAAAGAGCAATTCAGCGAAAAAGTTGCTGCGGCAACAGTTCCTGCAGAGCTTGAACAACTCAGAATTGAATTTTTAGGCAAAAAAGGTCCTATTTCTTCTCTTATGGGTGAGCTTCGCAACATTCCCAACGAGCAGAAAAAGGAAGCAGGTCAGATTATCAATGACGTTAAGCAGTTCATTGAAAGCACCATTAACGAAAAAAGAACCGAGCTTATGAAGCTTGAGGAAGAACGTCTTATTAACCAGGCAGAAGACTATGATGTTACCTTCCCAATTTCAGAGGATACCGGTTCATATCATCCCATTACCCTCGTTCAGCGTGAGGTTGAGGATATTTTCGCAGGTATGGGCTTCTCTATTGAAGACTATGACGAAATCGTTGACGATTACCATTGCTTCGAGGCTCTTAATATCCCTAAGCACCACCCTGCCCGTGATATGCAGGATACCTATTATTTAAGTACAAATCAGTTACTTAAAACTCACACATCTGCAGCTCAGAATGCTATACTTATTAAATATACAAAAGAGCTTGAGGCAGACCGCCCCATCCGTGTTATTTTCCCCGGCAGATACTTCAGAAATGAAAAGATTGATGCTTGTCACGAAAATACCTTCTTCCAGATGGAAGGCGTTATGGTTGATAAAGATATTTCTATTTCTAACCTTATTTACTTTATGAAAACAATGCTCTCCGAGGTTTTCCAGAGAGATATTACAGTAAGACTTCGTCCCGGCTTCTTCCCCTTTGTTGAACCCGGCTTCGAGCTTGATATTCAGTGCCTTATCTGCGGCGGTGAGGGTTGCCCCTCTTGTAAGGATTCAGGCTGGCTTGAGCTTTGCCCCTGCGGAATGATTCATCCCAATGTTCTTACTGCGGCAGGTCTTGACCCTGAAAAATATACAGGCTTTGCTTTCGGTCTCGGTCTTACAAGACTTGCAATGATGAGATACGGAATTAAAGATATCCGCGTTTTCAACTCCTGCAACCTTAAAGCACTTTCACAGTTTGAAAATGCTACTTTCACAGAACCCGAAAAGGAGGTCAAATAAATGTTTGTTTCAATTAACTGGATTAAAGAATATGTTGACCTCGAGGGTCTTGACATTAAAAAGCTTATTAACTCCTTCACCCTTGCAACTGCAGAGGTTGAAGACATTATCGTTAAAGGTGAAGATTTAAGAGATGTTGTTGTTGGTGAAATTCTTTCAATAGAAAACCACCCCAACTCAAAGAAGCTTCATCTTCTTAAGGTTGACGGTGGCGACAGAATTTATGATGTTGTTTGCGGTGCGCCCAATGTTCGCGAGAATATGAAAATCGCTTTCGTTAAAGCAGGTGGCAGAGTTCCCGCAGGTGAAATCACAAAGGCAACTGTTGCAGGTTACGAATCCGAGGGTATGTGCTGTTCAGCATTCGAGCTTGGTCTTTCCGATGATAAATCAGGTCTTATGGAAATTGATGTAGATGCTCCCAACGGAACAAATCTTAAGGATATTTACCCCATTGATGACATTATTTTTGAGGTTGATAACAAATCTCTCACAAACCGTCCTGACCTTTGGGGTCACTATGGTATTGCAAGAGAATTTGCAGCACTTACCGACAGGGAGCTTAAACCTCTCCCCCTTTCTGACCTTGCTTATGACGGTGATGAGAAGATCAAGGTTACTGTTGGCAGAGACGACCTTGTTTACAGATATTCCTGCGTAAAAATGGATAACATCACAAAGAATGTAAGCCCATTTGCTATGCAGATTCGTCTTTACTATTGCGGTATGCGTGGTATCAACCTTCTTGCTGACCTTACAAACTATATTATGCTTGAAATGGGTCAGCCCACTCACGCATTTGATGCAAACAAGATTGATGAAATCGTTGTTGATACACCTAAGGCTGACTGCAAATTCACAACTCTTGATAACACAGAAAGAGACATCACAACAGATACTCTTCTTATTCAGAACGGCTCAACACCCGTTGCAATTGCAGGTATTATGGGCGGTCTCGATTCCGAAATCGTTGGCGATACAAATGCGGTTGTTCTCGAATGTGCAAACTTTGACGGTGTTAGCGTAAGAAAATCTTCTTCAAGACTCGGTCTTCGTACCGATGCTTCAGCTCGTTACGAAAAAATGCTTGACCCTGAAATGACTGTAACAGCTGCTAAGCGTTTTGCATATTTACTTCAGAGCATTGATGAGGGTGCAAGAGTTGCTTCTCAGCTTACTGATGAATATGTAAGAAAATATCCTGAAATCAATATCAGCTTCAACAAAGCTTATGTTGATAAATACACAGGTATTGATATTTCAGAGGAAAGAATT
>SVOP01000038.1 GCA_015066325.1 Oscillospiraceae bacterium | reverse complement strand
CTTCCGATCTGCACAAATCGAAGTCATAACCATTGTAATGATTATTAAAGCACTCTGCCATATCCTCTGCAAAAACCTCGGATAAATTGGTAGCATTTCGGAACTTAAATCTCCAGATTGCTCGGCTTGCGGCACCTTCATAATAAAAAGGAGCACATATATATTTATAAAAATGCTTTTTATGACCGCAATTGCAAACGCTTGCACTCATACCGCAGTATTTGCAAATATCTCCCTCAATTTTCTGCAAGGTATTTTCGCAGGTATGGCAAATTTCACGGCGAATATCAATAACATTGTTGCAATATTTGCACCGTTGAGGATACAAAAGCTTTACAATAAAATTTTTCTTTTTCATTTTTTACTAAACAAATAACGCAAAGGAAAACCCTTGCGTTATTTTCATTCTTAAAGCATTTCTCTCCTGAGTTCTTCCGAGCTTTTGCTTGAAAGGTATGCAGGCGGAATATCAAAAACAGTTTTGCAACCGCTCTGACCTTCTTTATTAAGGCGATATGCCGCTCTTACAAAAGCAACAATAACACTTGATGTAAACTCGGGGTTTGAATCAAGCTTAAGGCTGTATTCAATAACGTGACTGTTTTCAAGGTCTTTGCCGGTTTTACCCGTTCTGATAACAAAGCCACCGTGAGGAATACCCTTATGGTCACGGTCTAATTCTTCCTGTGAAATAAAGTTTACTGTTGTATCATATTCATCGAAATAGTTTTTCATTGTGACTATTTCATTTTTTATTCTTTCAAGGTCTGCGCCCTCTTTAGCCACAACAAAGCACTCTCTTGTATGCTTCTGCCTTGCGGTAAGCTGCGGTTCACTGCCGCTTCTTACTGCTTCAAGTGCTTCTTCAACGGGGATTGTATATTGCCTTGCATCAACAACACCCTCAATTCTTCTGATAGCATCGCTATGTCCCTGGCTTACGCCCTTACCCCAGAAGGTATAATCTGCACCATCAGGAAGAATGCAACTGCCGTAAAGTCTGTTAAGTGAAAACATACCGGGGTCCCAACCAACAGAAATAATACCGATTTTACCTCCATTTTTTGCCGCCGCATCCACATTACCGAAATGCTCGGGAATTCTTTTATGGGTATCAAAGCTGTCAACAACATTAAAATGCTCTGCCATAGCAGGAGTCTGCTCAGGTAAATCTGTTGCACTGCCACCGCACATCACAAGAACATCAACATCATCCTTATGATTCAAAACATCATCGGTTTTATAAACCGATGCACCTGAAATTGTTGAAACTGTTTCAGGATTTCTTCTTGTGAAAACACAAGTAACCTCCATATCCTTATTTTGTTTTACGGCACATTCAACACCCTTTGCAATATTGCCGTAGCCATAAAGACCAACCTTTATCATTTTATATCACTCCATTGTGGAAAATTTACTATATTATTTTATCTTCTTTTTTTGTCAAAAGCTTTTCTGCCTTTTTAATAACATTTCTCTCAGATTTTTTATCAGCTTTAAATTCAATTTTTTCTGAAGCTGCTTCACCTTGTTCTTTTTGAGAGCGTTTTAATAACCTGTCACTTTTTTGTTTATAAAGATATTTATCGGCGGCAGATATAAACTCTGCAACGCTATGAATTTCAGGATTATGCTTAAAATATCCCACGCTCATATGCAAGGTGTATTCTTTACCGTGCTTTTCGCTTTCCTCCTTTAATGTTCTGTTTATCTCTTCTCTGAACTCTCCGGGGTTGAAATCTGATTTCACCTCGCCTACTATAACGAACTCATCTCCGCCATATCTGCAAACGAAAAAGTTTGTTTTTCTTACAATAATCTTTAAAGCATCGGCAACTATTGTAATAGCAGTATCACCCTCAATATGACCATATTTATCATTAATTTTTTTGAAATAATCCAAATCCATTATAAATAAATACAAATCCTTACCGGGACTTCGGTTTTTCATTTTATTGTCAAGAAAGCGAACCAATTCGGTTCTGTTGTTCAATTTTGTAAGTGGGTCAACAGAAATAAGCTGTTCACGGGAGCTTACATACACCTGAAGGCTTGCAAAGGTAACACCTGCGCTTATCATTGGAGAACCAATAAAAAGAACCTGCAAAACGCCTGAAATCAAAGGGAAGACACAGAATGATGCTATACTCCTCAATTTATCTTTTCTCATATAATTATCTTTACGGAAAGACCTTACAAAAGCCTTTATCGATGTAAAAATAATATAGAAGAAGCAAATCAAAATATGAAGCACATATAGCTGTCCTCGTTCATACTCGCCGCTTTCACTAATGCGGAAAACTGAATCAAATTTATAAGAGCTGAGAATAAGCACAACATCCATAATCAACGGTATCATACTGATTCCCCAACCGATTTTGGTGCTTATTGTTCTTGACTCCTGTTCACTTTCTGCATATAAAAACCACAAATATGAAACTACAATTGTAAACACATGATAAATACTGTTTACAGCAAAATCAATTGCTTCGGAAAACTGCCATTGATATGAAAAATCGATTATTCCCCACAGCAAATCACTTGAGCACAAAATTATAGATGAAATTATAAACCAGGAATATGTAACCTGCGAAACTCGTTTATCCGAGCTTCTTAAAATTCGCCCGAGAATCGTTCCGAGAATTGCAAGGCAAAAAATATTTAATGTACAATATAATAAGCCTTCCATAATTTCACCTTCTTTTACTTTAACTTCAATTCAAAATATATTCTTTTGTTTTATAGTTGAATATTAATGTACAATAACCTATGGTCTCGGTATCCCATCTGTCATATTCACCGTCACAATTGGGATAGTTATCAATCCATTCTACAATAGGGAATTTTAATATTACTGCGTTTTCTTCTGTTCCGCACAAAACCTCATTATAGGTTTCTTTGCCCCCTGTTTGCGCAGGAATATCAAAGGATGCAAGTAAAATATCTTCACAATCAAAAAAATCGATATGACCATCGGCTTCAATTTTTGCTACAATTTTTTCTTTTTCGAAAAGAATTGTTGTGGAAGAAATATAGCCGGTTGCTAACTGAAAGCTTTTAAAGTCAAAATCAACTTCACTATTAAAAATCCCATCAAACTCTTTCATATCTTATTCCTCCTGCTTTTATTTTCGGGTTAGCAGCACAACCGTTTCTACATGAGCAGTATATGGAAACATATCAACAGGTTGTATTTTTTTTACTTTATAACCGTTTTTTATGAGATAATATAAATCTCTTTGCTGAGTTTCAGGATTGCAGGAAATATAAACTATTTTCTCAGGTGATAATGCAATAGCACAGGAAAGAAACTTTTTATCACTTCCTGCTCTTGGTGGATCCATAAAAAGAACATCGCATTTTTCTTTATGCTCTTTCATTCCCAGCATAAACTCTCCTGCATCTGCACAAACGAATTTTATATTTTCAATGCCGTTAATTTTAGCATTTATCCTTGCATCTCTTACTGCATCGGGATTAAGCTCACAGCCAATTACTTCACCTGCGTTTTTTGATGCAACTATACCGATTGTACCTATACCGCAATAGGCATCAATAACCTTTTCTTTTCCTGAAAGACCGGCAAATTCTATAGCTTTGCCATAAAGTATTTCAGTTTGAGCAGGGTTAATCTGATAAAATGATTTTGGTGAAATTCTGAATGTGCAACCACACAAAACATCTTCGATATAACCGTTTCCGTAAAGAACTGTTTCTTTTTCACCCAGTACCATACTGGTGAATTTATTATTGATATTTTGAACTATAGTTGTAATCTCGGGATGAATTCTCAGAAGCTCTTTAATAAAATTGTTCTTTGAAGGGAAAAATCCTGTGCCGGTTACAAGCACAACCATAATCTCATTAGTTGCAAAACCTCTTTTGACAAGCACATGGCGAAGAAAGCCGTTACCTTTTCGCTCATCATACACGCTAAGCTTAAAATCCTTTATAAGCTTTCTGATAGTTATTATAATTTCATCAGCTTTTTTATCTTCTATAAGGCAACAATCGGTTTTAACAATATTATGGGTGCTTGATTGATATACCCCTGAAATTATTTCACCGCCACGGGTTCTGCCAAATGCGGCTTGAACCTTATTTCTGTAGTGAAAGGGTTTTTCCATTCCGATAATTTCATTTACTCTGTGAAAAGAACCCAGAAGCTTAACAACCTTTGCCTGTTTGAATTTCAGCTGTTCAGAATAAGTCATATTCATCAACTGACATCCGCCACATTTTCTTGAAACAGGACATATTCTTGTTTTTTCAGTTTTGTTTTTATCTGACATCTGATGCTTCCTTCTTTTTTTCGGCGGTATTCATACTATCTTTATACACGAAGAAACGGCAGAATAAAAACTCTGTAACCATATTGGTAATCATTGTTACACCTAAAATAATGTATTCTGCAAATTCCCAGGTTGTTCTTTGGGCAACCAATTCTCCCAAAACTACCGAAACGGGTGTGAACACACAATAAAATCCAAAGACCTTAAGCATTGCAACGGGAATATTAGTCGCAGATTTAAAAGTAAATTTTCTGTTAAAGGTAAAATTCCAAAGCACAGAGCATATTAACGCTACAAGATAACTTGCGCCATATTCTGAATTAAAAAACCATTGTGCAACTGCATTGGTGCTTTCTGTTTGGGGAAGCAGCTCATTAAGCAAGGTGAAAGCTACAACCTGAATAATTCCTGCAGAAGCAGAAAAAGCAGCAAATTTTAAAGCTTGTATTGCATTATCTTTTTTAGTCATTTTTTCGCTCATAATAATCACACTTCTATTGAATATAATTATATATTTTAATTATATCACATTATATAGTGCATTTCAATTACAAATACACCAAAAACAAGAAAAAAGACCCTACTCAACGAGTAAGGTCTTTATAAATTTCATTTAGAAATCAATACCTGCAGCCATTGCAAGAATACATCTTGCATCGTCAGTTGTGATATCTCCATCTTCATCAATATCGCCGATGATAAGGTGGTCCTCATCAACCTTTTTCTGACCTGCAGCTACCTTAAGAGCCTGTCTTGCATCCAAAGTTGTGATAGCGCCGCTATCATCAAGGTCACCTATAATACCATCAATGCTGATAGGAGTAACTTTTCTCTTATATGTGTTATAAAGAGAGAACTGAGGATAGTTTTCAGTATCTGTGAAAACATCATACTGTTCATCAGCACCGAGAAGCCAGATAACAATATCTGTTGTGCCGTAATCAACATTGTGGCCATTGTGCTGTAAGTTTTTATAGAACCAAGTCTGTTCGGGGAACATACATGTTGAAGCATCAACCTTGTAATCCCATGAAACATGGTTGTGACCATCCTTCACTGCCTGATTGTAGATATTGGTCCAATCGTCAAATGCCTGAAGATATTTTGAACATGTAGCTCCACCTGATGCATATTTAACATCAATAATTGTGTCGCTCTGCTCGTATTCATCGCTGATCGGAATCATCTGGCAGTTGTAACCAACAACGATACCAAAGTTAACGCCGTCATCCATTGCATCTTCTATAATTGTTTTAGCATTTGCCTGAATATTATAGTATGCATCAATTTTGTCTTCAAAGTTCGGAATAATGCCGTCTACGAAAAGGAATTCTTTAGCAGCTTCGTAATCTTCAGCGGGAAGAAGGCTCCAGAAGCCGGGCATACCTGCGATATAGGGAATAACTGTATCTGTGTAAAGACGAGGAAGAATACCTGCAACAGCCTTATTGATGTCGCCGAAATATTCTTTTGAAAGTCCGTCATAAGTTGCGATATATGAAATTATGAAAGCAGTAATATGAGTTGTTGCGCTGACATTTGCCATCTGAACGAGGTAGTTTTCCACTGTGAACATATCGAATTCGATATTGTTAGTAGCAATGTTACCTGCAAGGCTTGTTCCCTGCCATGCGGGAGCAGAGAATACCAAGTTATTGATGCTCTTGCTACCAAATTCATAAAGGTAAGAAAGAACTACATTAGCACCCATGCTATGAGCAACAACATTAACCTTTTTAACACCGAGGTCTTCCTGAATATTCTGGATATACTCATCCAAAGCTACAGCAGAATCAATGGGAGAAATACGCCAGTCATAGCTGAAGTTATAAACATTTTCTTCACCAAATTCTTCTGCATAAGCCTGAGCAAATACGGAAAGACCTGCTTTTTCTTCATCGGTATATTCTGACATAGGCTTTTCGTTCTGAATAAAGCCAACAGTAGCATCAATCGGTTCTCCGTCTGCAAGGAAACCGATGGGCTCAACATACTTATTAAGCACGGGATAGAACTTGTCTGCAAATGCATTATAGTCCTTTTTAGCTACACCGTAATTAATGCAACCGCCGATGAATGCACCGAGAATTTCTTTAATCATTTCCTCAAGAGCTGCATCATCAGTAGGGAATGCGGGAGCTTCATCCGCTGTACCTACATTTTTGTACAAGGGAGTTGAGAAGATACCATCAACAATAACAAGGGGGTAAACCTTTGCAGCACTAACGGGCATTACAAAAGCTACAACCGCAAGAGTTATTGCTAAGATAACACTAACAATTTTCTTTGTTGCTTTCATATTAATCCTCCTAAACAGATAAGATAGCATACACCTAACGACAGTACACTACCATATATACAAATTGATTTTACCACACAATTCTTTCAATTGCAATAGTATTGAGAAATTTTTACACATATACTATGCCAATTTTGGAGGGTGATTTATTGTTGAAAATACATAATTTTCACATAAATTTTATTGATATTTCTCCCGAATACAATTTTTCAGTTGTACCATTCGGAAATTGAGCAATCAGATTGCAATTTTCATCAATATCCAAAGCTTTTGCGTTTCTTATATTTTCGCCTTGAATTACAGTAATTTCTTTTCCTAACACAAAGCTTCGTTCTCTATATTCTTTCAAATGCTTTCTTGAAGAAAGCGACATATAAAATTCAAAAAACTCACTAATAAATCCTGCTATGAATTTATTTCGCAAATTTTCTTCTTTTTGAGAAAAAATCGCACCGGCAATATCTTTTATTTCATCGGGAAAACCCTCTGCGGATTCATAGATATTTATTCCCACACCAAGCACCGCAAAATCAAGCATACTTGTCGCCGAATTAAAACCGGATTCCGTCAGAATTCCGCAAACCTTCTTATTACCTATATATATATCATTTACCCATTTGATTTTTGAATCGGAAACACCTAAACGCTCCAACGCCCTGCAAACACTTACTGCTGCGGCAGTTGTTATCTGCACTGCATCCTCAGGCTTTATTTGCGGTTTCAGAAGCAAGCTCATATAAACCCCTGAATCACCGGGCGAAAAGAATGAGCGACCCATTCTGCCACGGCCTGCAGTCTGCTCCCCTGCTACAATAACAAATCCCTCATCTTTTTCATTAGCTTTTTCTTTAACAAGAGTATTTGTTGATGTAGTTTTTTTCAAAGCTTCTATTTTGATTTTACTTTTTAATTCGTCATTTAACAATTCAAAAATCTTTTCAGAATCAATTATATCTACCATAAATTAAATCCTTTACAGATTAAAAAACAGCGCCTCGAGGACGCTGTTTTTATTATGTATTTCAAATTAATAAGCAACTGTGTATTCTGTGATAACCTGAATACCAACTTTCGCATTGTTAACTTCACCAAGAATCGGAACCTTAGCATAACCGATATTAAGAACACAAGGTGCGTCAAGATTAAGAGCAACAAGATTACCTGAAGCCTTATCAATAGTTGCAACGGTTGTTACATTTTCATAATCAATGCTGATACCCTCAAGTGTAAGACCGGGAACTGAGCCAATAGCACCTGTAATCTGAGATTCCTCGATAACACCTGCAATTGCACCAACACCGTCGCCACCTGCTTTGGGGTTGCTTGCATTCTTTGCAATAAGAGTAACTACATATTTACCATCTTTTTCTTCGTAAGAAATCTTCTGAAGACCATTTACTGTAAGAGCGCTTGCATCGGGAAGTTTTTCTTTTTCCCATGCTTCGTTTTTAGCCTGAATAGCATCGGGGCCATCTGCCATAAACATACCCATCAAGGTACTTGCTGTGCTGGAAAGCTTACCTGCTTCAACAATACCTTTGTAGTTGATAGCGCCATCTTTAACACGAACAACAGATGTTGATTTTGTTCTTGCGGCATTAACTGCCTTCTTATACAAATCAACAAGTTCTTTATCTGAAAGCTTCTTGCCTGAATCTTCATTTGCAGAACCTTTATCATCTGCAGGAGTTTTATCGTCTGCAGCAGTATTATTTGATGAGTTGTTTGCAGCATTATTATCAGCTGCAGGAGCTGTTGTTTCTGTGTTGTTAGTAACAGCATTATTATTTGCAGTGCTATCATTTGAAGGACTGCTCTGTGAGTTATTGTTTGTCTGATTCTGAACAGGAGCATTTGTCTGCACGCTCTGCTGTGCAGCTGAGCCTGCTTCTCTTGAAGCAACAATAAGCATAACGGATGCCATATTGTTAGCAGTAATAAGAGATAAAGCAACTGTGATTGCTGCCAAACCGATAACTATTTTCTTGATAGGTGACATTTTCATTCCAATGCACACTCCATTCCAATTTTAATCTCTCTTATTATAAATAATGATTTAAAAAATGTCAACAGATTTCGCTGAAATGATAAAAACACATTTTAAAATTTTTTATTTCGGTATTGTTTATTTTTTACAATTATTGTAGAATACTAAAGTATTATTAATTGAGGAACTATATATGAGTAGTATTTTAAACCGACAGAATCTGAAAAAAGACGTTCTCGCAGGTCTTACGGGGGCTATGCTTTTAGGGTCTTATGCCCTTTGCACTGCCGCTTCCGCAGGGCTTGGGCTTTGGAATGTCTTTTTTTGCGTTGTTATCTGCTCATTGTTTTCCGCCAAGCTGAAAAATAAAATTTATGCTCCTGATGTTTTTCTTCTTATACCGGTTCATTATGTTGTTTCGGAATGCGGAAATTATTATTTACCCATCTGCATTGTTGGTGGAGTTATTATTTATTATCTGCTTTCAAGAATCATTAAAATAAACAGCCGTATAAATTCAATTATTGCTTGGGTGACTTTACTCCTTGCTCTCGTAGCAACAGTTATTCTCACAAATCAATACTTTGGAATAGGCGCTTCCGGCAGTACCGCAATTGAAATGCTGAAAAGCTATCGCTCTCTCGGATTCCACCCTCTTTTCCGTGGTCTTCTTTACGGCACAATCACTCTTTTTGCAATGATTACCTACCCTTTTAAATTCCGTAAACTCAATAAAAAATTACCTGCGGAGTTTATGACCTTGTTAATACCGTTAGTCCTGAACTTATTTTTAAATCCAGAAAAAGAATTGACAACAATAAATGAAATCGACACATTTAAAATCCCCTTTGATTTCCCAAAAGCTATTGAAGAAGCAAATACTCTTCCTATAATATTAGGTTGTTTATATTTCGGATTTATTCTTTTCTTAAGGTCAAGTGAAAAAAACATTTCAAGAAACACTCTCGCGAATATGGCAAGCGGTATCCTTTCATTCTTACCCGCAAGGCAGTTTGATATAACAAATTATTCTCTTATTTCTGCAGTTGTAACAATAGTTGTAAGCGGTACAATTATTCTCCTTTGCCCCAATATTTTAGCAAGAATACCCATGCATTGTGTTGGTGCACTTCTCATAGTTTCCGCCTGGCAGCAGGTACCTTATAAAAATCTTTCCCTTTTATTTAAAAAAGCAGATAAGGGGGCTAAGGAATGATAAAGGATAAAAAGAAATTAGCAAGAGTGATAGCAACATGGGTGGTTACAAGCGTTATGCTCTCGGTCTTCATTCTTGATATAATTGTTGTTGCCTTAGGCAATAAATACGTTAATCAAATCCCGATTTCCAACGAACTCTTTGATTATGAAAACGGTGATGACAGAATCCATTTTCTTAACACCGCAAATTCCGATTGCATAATTCTTGAAAGTAACGGCAAATTCGCTCTTATTGACTCAGGTGAAGGCAACGAAAACCCCAGAAGAAAAACCGAGTACAAGGGTTATCGTGACGAGGTTATTTCATACATTAAAAAGGTTGCTTCCGATGAAAAGGGTTTTGTGAATTTTGAGTTTATTTTAGGAACTCATATTCATTATGACCACGCAGGAAATTTTGAAGCAATTTTCAAGTATGAAAAAATATATGCTGAAAAGGCATATTTCAAAAAATTCAATGAAAAGGTTGCAACAGAATTAGATGCAGATGACTGGGGCAACAAAGCCACCTATGAAAAAATAATAAAAGCTCTTGAAAGAAAAAGCATCCCCGTTATAAGTAATTTACCTGACACAGAATTTACTTTCGGTGACTTCACTTTAAGATTTATTAATACCGAAACACCCAAAGAGGTTTACGGAAAAGGTGAAAACGCAAGCAGCGTTGGTGTAATTGTAAAAAAAGGTGAAAAGAGCGCATTTTTAGCGGCAGATTTCACCAATGATTCAGGGCTTGAAGATATTTATGCTGAAGAGATTGGTGATGTTGACCTCCTGAAAATCGGTCACCATGGGTATTACGGTTCATCCTCAAAAAGCTTTTTAAAGGTACTGAATCCTGAAATTACAATTGTAACAAACCATTTGGGAAAAATTTATCCCAATGTTAAGTGGAATCTGACAATGGTTGCGAAAGCTCCCACATTTTCCACCGCACACAGAAACGGAATTATCGCAAGCTTTACAGATAACAATGAAATTTTGTTATCGCAAAATATAATGTAAAACAGAAGCAGATTTCAATTGTGAAATCTGCTTCTGTTCTATTTTTTCAAAATTTTCTTTTCAATTATTTTCTCTTCATCATTAAAAATAATTTCAATATTATCTTTATTGAAAACAAAGCCGCTACCTGCAAAATATTTTTTCCTCTTATCAACCTGAGAACCCACAACAATGGGACAGGGTTGACCGAAAGCATCATTTTCGCAACCGGGCATATCAACTGAAAATTTATGAATATGACCGCATATCATAAGCTCAGGCTTTATTTTTTCTTTAAGAATTTTTGCCCAACGGGTAAACGTTTCCTCTTCAATATTAAAAGGCTCAGGATATCTTCTGGTAAAAGGATTATGTGCAATAATAATTTTATGCTCAATATTCTCACCATAAAATTGCTGTTCGCCGGTTTCAGCCAAATTTTCAAGAAACTGCGTTTGTTTTTCTCTGAAAAAACTGCAGGCAACCATATTGCCGTATTCCTTATTTGTATCAGGCTTATCCTCGCCGCAGTCCAGTACCAGTCCCCACACATTACCTATTTTAAAAGTAAAATATGAGTTACCGTTTTCACAAGGTGTATATTCTGCAATATTTTCTGCGAAAACCCCTCTTGTGTCATGATTCCCTCTTGAGAAAACAACGGGAATTTCGCCTTTTGTTATTTGAGAAATAATTTCATAAATAGTATCAAAATTTTTAATGCTATCGCTATCCTCAGGTACATCACCGTTAAGAATAAGAAAATCAATTTTCCCGATTTCTCTGCTGAATTTTTCTGCACATTTAACAGGCTCTTTTATCATATTATGAGCATCGGCAATATGATATGCTCTTATAACATCGCCTTGAACATTTTTGAAATTGAAAGAAACTTCCTCAACTGAATGAGTTAATGAAAAATAGGCTTTTCTCTTTATAACTCTGCGATAACAAACAGTATAGCAGCATTCTTTATCAAGAATTTCTATAGGAACAAGCATTTTATGTATTTTTTTAGCTGAACGCAAAATGCCGTTTGACTCGTCATAAAAGCATTTGTTCCCAACCTTAACCCACATAACCGTTTCACATTTAACAGGAACTATAATCTGATAATTATCGCCTACTGCAAAAACTGCAGGAGCCGTTTTCAATGTTTTTTTCATTTTTCAACCTTATTTCATATTTTAAGTTCAGTTCTGGAAAGACTGTACCAAGAAAATAATTGCAGGGAATATTTTATTAAATACCTGAGGAAAAACTACTGAAAAGAGAACTGCAATAACAACCGTCAGCCCCATTCTTTCGAGAATTGAAAAGCCGTAAATCAAGGCATAAAAAGGTGCAACAGCAATCTTAACAATAATTTTGGTATCCTTGCTATAGAAAACATCTTTAAAAGATAAAACATCTTCAAAAGACGGAACACAGTTTGATGCAAAGGAAATACCCAACCAAAGATATACCCAGGCAAGAACTGATTTAAAGTCACCAATATAAGCTATACGATATGAACCGCCTAAGAAAAAGCAACAAGCTAATATAAAATTCAATAAAAACGGAATAAAGCATATAAGAAAGCTGTGGGATTTTTTCTTAACCAATTCGTGCTCAACATGGCCACACAATTCGGACACTTTAAAAGCTCTTATATCTTCTGCAGGGATTGAACATAAACGGCAGATAAGATGCTCCCAAAAAGCCCTTAAAACAGTTCCGGGGAAGGTTATAACTCTGGTTGCTACATAAAGGTTAATCATTGAACATCACCCACCCCTTCTGTAAACAATTGCTTTGCAGTCATTTTTCCGTCTAAATAATCATCGACTCTTTCGGTAATTTCCAAAGAGACCTCTTTCAAATCTTTTTTCACTTGCTTAACTTCATCCTTGTTGCCGAGTTCATTTTCAACAACCAATGAAACCAACATCAGCAAGCCGTAATCTTCAAGCTCTCTTGCTTCATCAACAACTTTTTTTGCTTCTTCAAACTCGCCCTGAACAATAAGTGCCATAGCCTTTGTTCTCATAAGCTCTGTATCTCCGGGAATAATTTCCAAGCCCTTATCCGCCCATTCAACTGCTGTTTTAGGTTTAGAGGTCATTCTGTAGGCAGTTGAATAAAGCACATAGCTTCCCACATTTTCAGCATTTAATCTGTATAAAGAATCTGCCAAAGCAATTGCCTCATCAGCATTCCCCTTCTGCAATTTTGCATTACCCAACTCATAAGCATAAATCCATAAATAATCGGGTGTCAGCTCTGCAACCTCCTGCATATATTTATAGCAATCATCGTATCTCTGAACGGAATAAGCAAACATATATTGGCAAAAGCGCACTGAAGCCTGATTAGCTTTGCACTTTTTCTGGGAACCATCGATAGCAGTAACCATAACCTCTTTATCAATCATCGAACCGATTTCAGTCATAATTTTTTTATAATCTTCATCGTCCTCTAAATCAAGCTTGGAATAATCTTCACCGTTTAATAAAGTGTAAACCTCCTGAAATGTTCCGTTCATAATGAGAACTTCTTCTCTCATATTATTGTATTTATAATACAACGGAAGCTTTGATTCTGCCGAAGATACAGCAGCTTCAATTTTTTCTGCAACCTCTTTCATTGACTCTATTCCGTTTGGCATAGTATTAAATAAAATCTCAGCAGTTTCAAGATACAATTTTTCAGGAGCAATTTCCTCTTCTTCAAAAGCATCAATTGCGCTTTCATAAGCTTCTAAAGCAGAGTAAAGCTTACGCTCCGAAACGAAATTATCACCCTTACGAACCAAATTATAATTATCAAACTCATCTACAAATGAAATGATACTGAAAACGCACAAAAATACAGTAACCGCAAGAACTGCCATACTTTTAATACTGAAAGGATAATCCTTCATAGCGTCACGGCAATTTTTGCAATATTCGTAATTTTCGCCAAAGCTCTTATCACGGCGTTGCTCGCCACAGCATTTGCAAAGCTCTTCTTCGGGAATAACGCCTCCATCATCCTCAAATTGCTGGATGATTATTCCGCTTTTGATAAGCTCCTCCTCAGTCATCGCCTGAGCCTTTTCATATTCCTGCTTGAAGGTAGCGGCAAGGCGCTCCAATTCATCATCAAGCTCTTTATCGGTATAACTCCCGGTTTTATCAATTGCAGTTGAGAATTCATCTTCAGTTACTGCCTTGTTATCGGCAGCTTTTGCAATTTCATCATTAGAAAGCTCTAATTCTTTATTATCCTTCAAGGAAAAACCTCCTCATTATGTTTCTGTTTTACATTGTATCACCATTTATGGCAAATTTCAAATAAAAACAGAAATTAATGAAGAGGTTTACAAAATATTAACTTTTTTATTTATTATTCAGCTGATTTACGCCTTTTTACCTTTATTTCTTTTGAGCTCAAATCAAAAACAGAAGCTATAACAACACAACCCACAACAGTTATAATTAATTCGGGAACCATATACCCTGCATTATAAGTAAAAGAATATTCCCAGACTGCCTGAGCACCGTCTGCATAATCGCCCCAGATTGTGACACCGCTTATAAAATGGCAGATAAATCTGATAACAGATACAGCTGCACCTCCTGCTGCAATAGACACAACAGGATTTTTGATTTTATTTTTAAACATACCGCTGAAGCCTAATGCTCCGAAAGCAATTATGTAGTCAGCAAATATAAGTATCAGATATGCTGCTATACCGCTGACATAAGCAAAATTGCCCATACCGAAAAGCATTTGAATTATACCCATACAAAGGCCTGCAAAAGCCCCCCATTTAACTCCGTAGCGGTATGAAACCACCACCATAGGCACCTGACTGAAAATAGTAACGCTTCCGCCAAACGGAAATTCAATAACAGGCAGCTCGGATAAAATTGTTGAAAGAGCCAGCATCAGTGCACTCTCTACCAAACGCCTCGTTTTATCTTTTTTTGTAAGATTATTCATTTTAATTAATACCTCCGAATAAAAATCTCCCTACGGCGGTAACACTGCCATAGAGAGATACTGATTCATTGGTATTTTCCTACGGCGGCATTATCCGCATCAGGTTATTAGGGTCAGAAAAGGATTGTTTTCTTTCTCAGCCGACGTCCGCCAGCTCCCCTGTTTTATTTTCGGCAAAATTTGTGGCCACTAAATCTTGCACACATATTATATATCTCAAAATTTATAAAAGTCAACAAAAATTTACATATTTTTTGCCCTGAAGGGAATATTTTCTCCGCAAAGGCGTTTTGAAATTCTCAAAAACGCACTGTTGCCCTTGCAATCATAAGGAATATTGCCCCCGTTAACACCTGCATAAATATCCTGAGAATCGGGAATTATGCCAAGAAGCCTTGCACCAACAGTATCAATAATTTCATCCACATTGATTTTCTTATGAAGCTTTTTATTGAATTTGTTAACAACAAGGCGAACATCCTGAACACCGTTTTTTCTTGCGTTTTCACAAGCATAAGAAGCGGCACGGATGCTGATGTTATCAGGTGTTGAAAGAATCACACAGCTTTCACTTGCCCTTGCGGAAAGCAAAAATCCGCTTTCAAGCCCTGCAGGAGAATCAAGGAATATAAAATCAAAATCCTTTTTGTATTTCTCAATACATTCCGAAAATCTTTCGGGGGTATATTCTTCCGAAAAATCAATAGGTGCAGGAAGCAGGAAAAGATTTCTGCCTGCATCAATAACCGCTTTTCTGTAGTCCACATTATTTTTTATAACATCGCCCCAGTTATAAACAGTTCTTTCAGAAACACCCAACAAAATATCAAGGCTTCTTACGCCGATATCCATATCAACAAGAAGCACTCTTTTATCGTGAAGAGCCAACATTTTGCCAACACTTGCGCAAAATGTGGATTTACCCACACCGCCCTTGGCAGATGCAACAGATATAACCTTCATTTTATCACCAAAAAATCTTTTTCATTCTCATTTGAATTTTACTATATTAATTAAAAAATGTAAACACCAAACTTTTAAACAATAAAAAATCAGGGAAGATTCTAAACCGAACCACCCTGATTTTAAATTTTAAAAAAAGTGAAAAGCCTTGATATACAAGGGATTAAGACTCAATCATAGAACCGTCCCCTGATTGGTCTGAACCGTCCCCTGTCTTGTTCCAGAGCAGGACACAGAACCGTCCCCTGTCTTGTTCCCTCGGCTCTATTCTAACCTATCAACTGCATTTTGTCAACACAGAGAACCGTCCCCTGTGTTATCACCGCTTTTCTGTAATCAACATTGTTTTTAACAACATCTCCCCAGTTATAAACGGAGA
>SVOP01000140.1 GCA_015066325.1 Oscillospiraceae bacterium | reverse complement strand
ATGATACCAACTACTACCTTTTTCATACTAACCTATATCCCAAAATACCGACAGAACTTTTTGCTCTGTCGGTATTTCCTTTATGATTTAAAATCTACGTTGATTTTACCGTCAACAGCGGTAACATTAATCTCATTTACAAGTGAACCCGCATTATCAATAAGAATATTAGCGATTTTATCCTCAACTTCTTTTCTTATTGTTCTTCGGATATCACGAGCACCTCTGCCACCGTCCTCGGACAAATCTGCAATAATTTCATATACACCGTCACCGATAACAAGGTCAATGCCTTTATCTTTAAGCGGTGATTTAAGCTCGCCTAAAAGAACCTCTGCAATCTTAACAAGCTCTTCTTTGCCGAGAGTATTGAAGGTTACAATTTCATCAACTCTGCCTAAAAATTCAGGTCTTAAGAATTCTTTCAAGGCTTTCATTGTTTTATCTTTTGAAGCCTGATTCTTATCACGGTTAAAGCCGAGAGCATTTTCGCTGATATGACTACCAGCATTGGATGTCATAATTATAACAGTATTTTCAAAGCTTACGGTTCTGCCCTGAGCATCGTTTGTTTTGCCCTCATCAAGAATCTGAAGAAGAATATTAAGAACATCGGGATGTGCTTTTTCAATTTCATCGAAAAGAACAACCGAATATGGCTTTCTTCTTACTTTCTCTGTGAGCTGACCCGCTTCATCATAGCCAACATATCCGGGAGGAGAACCGATAAGACGAGAAACGCTGTGCTTCTCCATAAACTCGGACATATCAAGACGAATGAGAGTTTCGGGAGTTTCAAAAAGCTCATTTGCAAGCTGCTTTACAAGCTCCGTTTTACCGACACCCGTTGGTCCGACAAAGATAAACGATGCCGGCTTTCTTACTGCAGAAATCTGAACTCTGCTTCTTCTGATAGCCGCCGCAAGAACCTCAATTGCTTCATCCTGACCGATAATTCTCTGTTTAAGTTTGCTTTCAAGGCCCGAAAGCTTTCTCATATCATTTTCGATGATTTTTGAGGTTGGAATACCCGTCCAGAGATTAATAACTCTTGCGATATCTTCTTCCGTTACATCGTTATCATCGGCTTTAATTTTAACCTGAGCTGCTTCCTTTTCCAAAGCAATTTTTTCTGCTTTGAGATTAGAAATAGCTTCGTAATCAGGACCCTCTTCTGCAGTTACATCAAGAAGCTCCTCCTGACGTTCATTCAAATCTTCAATTTTTGCCATAAGCTTCTGGTAATCACTTATTGCAACATTACGAAGATTTGCACAAGTACAAGCCTCGTCAAGAAGGTCAATTGCTTTATCAGGCAAGAATCTGTCATTGATATATCTTTCAGAAAGGTGCACTGCTCTATATACAAGAGCATCGGATATTTTAACCTTATGGAAATCCTCGTAGTATTCTTTAATTCCCACAAGCATTTTAAAGCATTCTTCAACTGACGGCTCTTCTACCTTAACAGGCTGAAAACGTCTTTCAAGAGCTGCATCCTTTTCAATATGCTTTCTGTATTCATTGAAGGTCGTTGCGCCAATAACCTGAATCTGCCCTCTTGAAAGAGCAGGCTTTAGAATATTCGCGGCATTCATTGAGCCCTCTGCATCACCTGTACCAACAAGGTTATGAACCTCGTCAATAAAAAGGATTATATTACCCTCTTCTTTAACCTCATCTACAAGACCTTTAATTCTGCTTTCAAACTGACCGCGGAACTGAGTACCTGCAACAAGAGATGTTAAATCAAGAAGATGGATTTCTTTATCTGCAATTCTTGCAGGAACATCACCTGCAGCAATTTTAAGAGCAAGACCCTCTGCAATGGCGGTTTTACCAACACCGGGCTCACCGATAAGGCAAGGGTTATTCTTTGTTCTTCTGCAAAGAATCTGAGTAACTCTGTAAATTTCTGTTTCTCTGCCGATAATTCTATCGATTTTACCGTCTCTTGCTCTTGCGGTAAGGTCAGTACAATAAGAATTCAGGAATTTTCTTTTTGTTTTATGTTTTTTCTTTTTTTTCTTGCCTTTTTTATCTTCCTTTTCATCTTCCTCTTCTTCGACCTGTTCTTCGGCAGGTGAAGCATTGTTTTCCATAGGGTTATTATTAAGGAAATTCTGCATAAAAGGCATAGTTCCTGCGCCACCAAACTGGAAATCATCCATATTTTCCATCATATCGCCAAACTGCTCGCTGACTGCTTCAATATCGTCTTCTGTGATACCCATACTCTGCATCATTTGTTTAATAGGACCTATATTTAGCTCGGTTGCACATTTAATACAATAACCTTCCTGAGTTGTTTTATCCCCGTCAACGCGGGAAACAAAAATAACTGCAGGGCGTTTTTTGCATTTACTGCATATCATTTTATTGTTCATTTATTTCTCCTGGGATGTTTTAATTGTTATAAATATCTAATATTATTTTTTTGAAAAACGTTCCTTAAACTGACGGAAAGTTCCGGGCAGATAGCTTGCAAAGGCTACAAGAGTTAGTATTGCCGAAATAATAACAAGTATCATCATAAGAATGTTGGGAAGAGTGAATACTGTTCTGAAAACACCAACCTCGGGACCGAAAGCAATTACCAAAATCATAATTGCATAGAATGCGAAGGTTGCAACCTTGCCGTAGATTTCAGCCGCACCGGGACGGATACCGCAAGCAAGCATTACTGCACCGCCAAGAACCATAACGATTTCTTTAACAATAAATACGAGGAAAACCCAGCTGAATGCTTTTAAGGTTTCGTCCTGCGCTTTATTAAAAGACATAAATAAAAGCACAGCAAGTGTAACCTGGGTCAATTTATCTGCAACCGGATCAAGAATTTTACCTAACGCACTGATCTGATTGAATTTACGGGCGATTTTACCGTCAAAAAAGTC
>SVOP01000139.1 GCA_015066325.1 Oscillospiraceae bacterium | reverse complement strand
CTTCCGATCTAGAACTCGCAATATCCCCTTCAGCTGTCCTACTGTTTTATTAGGATATGCAACTCTTGCACCTAAAGCTTTGGCACAGTCCATCGAAGAACCACCACCGATTGCTATAAGGCAGTTGCAATTATTTGATTTATAAACCGACAAAGCATCTTCAACATTCTTTACAGTTGGGTTCGGCTGTGTTTTATCAAAGATGACATATTTTATATTATTCTTTTTAAGCACATCTATAACAGGAGTCACAAGACCGTTGCTCACAATTCCTTTATCCGTTACAATAAGAACCGATTTTATTTCTTCTTTTTTTAACACATTATCAAGTTTCAGACAAGATTCAATTATTTTAGGTTCTCTATACGGTAAAACTGGCAGTGCTGCCCGAAATCCAATTTGAAATATACGGCATCCTATTTTTTTAATAAGAAACATAAACCTCTCTCTTTTCTTTACCAAATTTTCAGTGCTTAACAATCAGCAAGCACCGATTTTTCTGAACTTGTTATAGCGTTCTTCGAGAAGCTTTTCAGTTGTGAGGGTCTGCTTATTTTTTAATTCTTCAACAAGACAATTTTTTAAATCCGAACAAATTTCTTCAGGAGATTTATCTTTTTCATCAATTACTTTTTCTACAATATCAAAAGAATACAAATCGCTTGCAGTAAGTTTTAAGGCGTCAGCAGCATCGGATGCTTTTGAAGAGTCCTTCCATAAAATACTTGCACAGCCTTCGGGTGATATAACAGAATATACAGAATTTTCAAGCATTACGGTTGTATCACAGACACCAAGAGCTAAAGCACCGCCTGAGCCGCCTTCACCGACAACAACGGAAATAATTGGAGTTTTAAGTCCCATCATTTCAAAAAGATTTTCTGCTATTGCTTCACCCTGACCTCTCTCTTCAGCATCAATACCGCAGTAAGCGCCTGAACTTCCTATGAAGCATATTACAGGCCTGTTAAACTTTTCTGCCTCTTTCATAAGCCTTAAAGCTTTTCTGTAGCCTTCAGGAGTGGGGCAACCGAAATGTCTCTCTATTCTTTCTTCGATAGTTGCGCCACGTTCCATTGCAATAGCAGTTACGGGAGTGCCATTAAGCATACCAACACCTCCTACTATGGCTCCGTCATCACCGAATCTACGGTCGCCGTGAAGCTCAACAAAATCATCTATCATTCTTGAAAGATAATATCCACCCATATTTCTGTCATTAGCTCTTGCTGCTAAAACTCTGTCATAAGCATTTATTTTTGCATCCATAAATTTCACATCCAATCTTAAATAGCTTTTGCCGAATGAATTTTAAGAAGCTTACCGATTGTATATTTAAGACGCTTTCTGTCCTCAATCATATCAATAAATCCGTGCTCTAACATAAATTCAGCTCTCTGGAAACCTTCAGGTAATTTCTTTCCTGTGGTTTGTTCAATAACTCTTGCACCGGCAAAACCAATAAGTGCTTTTGGCTCGGAGATAATAATATCTCCCTGCATAGCAAAGCTAGCTGTTACACCTCCGGTTGTAGGATCAGTAATAACCGTAATATAGAGATTACCTCCATCTGAGTGTTTTTTTGCAGCTCCGCTTACCTTTGCCATCTGCATAAGAGAGAAAATACCCTCTTGCATTCTTGCACCGCCGGAAGTAGTAAAGCCGACAACAGGAAGGTGTTCCTTTGTTGCTTTTTCAAAAAGTCTTGTTATCTTTTCTCCAACAACAGTTCCCATGCTTCCCATCATAAATTTGGAGTCCATAACAAAGATTGCACAAGGAAATCCATTTATAGTTGCAGTTCCGCATACAACACCTTCTTTAAGACCGCTGTCTTTAACCGCTTTTTTGATTTTTTCATCATAATCAGGGAAGTCTATCGGGTTCTGACTTTTAAGGTCCCCATCACACTCAACAAAGCTGTCATTATCTGTTACAACAGCAATTCGTTCCATCGCACCCATTCTTAAATATGCTCCGCATTCGGGGCAAATCATAGAATTGTTAAAGAACACAGAATGTTTATATGTTTTAGAGCATTTGGGACAAGTTATATCTTCATCCTTATTTAAAAAATTAAATATTTTCTTAATTTCCATTACTTATCCTCCGATTTGTTTGCTATTGCAAACGAAAATTCAGCACTTATACAAAGCTTTCCGTTTACATATCCGCTTCCTTTTGCAAAATAGAAGGGAGAACGGTCTTTGGTAATTTCACACTCGGTTTCAAATATATCACCGGGCTTAACGGGATTTCTGAATTTAACTTTATCAAGTCCCGTAAAATACGGGAGCTTGCTTTCATCAATCACACCGTCTAAGCACACACATACAGATTGTGCAAGAATTTCGCAAAGAATCACACCGGGAACTACCGGATTATCAGGAAAATGGCCTTTTAAAAACCATTCATCTTCGGTAATCTTCTTTTTTCCGTGTGCAACGCCGTCTATAAGCTCTACCTCGTCAAGAAGCAACATATTATCTCTGTGCGGCAATATATTTTTGATTTCTTCTTTATTCATAGCTCACCTCAAATTTTTGCAAAAGCAACACAAGCGTTGTGTCCACCAAAGCCAAGAGAAGTGGACATTGCAAGCCGGAGCTCTGTTTCATTCGCTTTATTTGGTGTATAATTCAAATCACATTCCTCGTCTTTTTCCTGATATCCAATTGTGGGAGGAACAATGTTTTCGGTTAAAGCAAGAACCGCGGCAATCCCCTCAACTGCACCTGCTGCGCCAAGAAGATGCCCTGTCATTGACTTGGTTGAACTGATATTGAGTTTGTACGCATCATCACCAAATACATTTTTAAATGCTTTTGTTTCAGTCTTATCATTAAGCGGTGTGCTTGTGCCATGAGCATTATAATAAATTTCTTCAGGTTTTGCATTTATGCCTTTTAAGCAATCTGCAATTGCTCTTCCCGAAGCCTCCGCACTGTCGTCAGGTGCTGTT
>SVOP01000138.1 GCA_015066325.1 Oscillospiraceae bacterium | reverse complement strand
TTATTAAATACGGCAACGCCTATCATTCTGATTTTTCATACAGAGTGCCCACAGAAGAAGATACCGTAATGCTCCAAAACTACATAGAAAACGGCGGTACTCTTCCTGACAGAGTACAAGCTCTTTTAAGTGTAGATGCTCCTCAGCCCTGGCAGATTCTTGCAATCACCTTCACAAATAAAGCCGCTAACGAGCTTAAAAGCCGTCTTGAAGCAATGCTTGGGGAAAAGGGGAATGATGTTTGGGCGAGTACCTTCCACTCCTGCTGTGTTCGTATATTGCGCCGTGACAGTGAAAGAATAGGCTTTTCAAAGCATTTCACTATTTATGATACTGATGACTCAAAGCGAGTTATGAAGGAAGTTATTCGTGTTCTTGATATTGATGAGAAACGCCTTCCCGTAAAATATGTTCTCAATGAAATCAGCAGGGCAAAGGATTCATTAATGACTCCTGCTGATTACACCGCAAGTGCAGGGTATGACACTAACAAAAAGCTTATCGGACAAGCCTTTGCAAAGTATGAGGAAATGCTAAAAAAAGCCGATGCTATGGACTTTGACGACATAATTGTTAATACAGTTAAGCTTTTAAAAGAAAATCCCGATGTGCTTGAATATTATCAGCGCCGTTTCAGATATGTTATGGTGGATGAGTATCAGGATACTAACCACGCTCAATATGTTCTCACATCCTTACTCGCCAACGGCTACAGAAATATCTGTGTTGTGGGTGATGATGACCAGAGTATTTATAAATTCCGCGGTGCTACCATTGAAAATATTCTTTCCTTTGAAAATCAATATGAAGATACAGCGGTAATCCGCCTTGAGCAGAACTACCGTTCAACCTCGGTTATTCTTGATGCAGCTAATGCAGTTATTAAAAACAATAAAGGCAGAAAGGGTAAAACCCTCTGGACCGAAAAAGAGGGCGGAGATAAAATCAAGGTTAAAATTCTTACGGACGAGCGTGACGAGGGACGCTTTGTTGCTGATGAAATTCTTAATGCAGTAGCCCTGGGCAGAAAGTTCTCAGATTTTGCAATTCTTTACAGAACCAACGCCCAGTCAAGCAGTATTGAACGAGCTTTGGTTTATAATGCCGTTCCATATAAGGTTATCGGCGGTCACAGGTTCTATGACCGTAAGGAAGTTAAGGATATACTTGCTTATCTTTCTGTTATTGCAAACCCATCTGATACAGTCAGATTAAGACGAATAATTAATGAGCCTAAAAGAGGAATCGGCGAAACAACAATTAACAACGCCGCTTCAATTGCAGATGGCTTGGGCACAACCTTTTATAATGTTATTCAGAATGCAAATGATTATCCCATGCTTTCCCGTGCTGCAGGTAAGTTGATTGATTTTACCGCTCTTATTAACTCTCTTGCTCTTTCTCTTGAAGAGAAATCCATTCAGGATTTCTTTGATGATGTAATAACTAAAACAGGTTACTATGCATCTCTTGATTTGGATAAGGAAACTGCAGAAGAACGCAAGGCAAACGTTATGGAGGTTCTTGCAAACCTTGTTCGATATATGGAGGATAACGAGGGCGGAACCCTTACAGGCTTCCTTGAAGAGGTTGCTTTAATGACCGACCTTGACAACTATAACACCGAAGCAGAGTCAACAGTTATGATGACTCTTCACTCTGCAAAGGGTCTTGAATTTCCCGTTGTTTTCATTGTGGGAATGGAAGAGGGACTTTTCCCGGGAAATCAGGTTATGTATGACCCAACAGAGCTTGAAGAAGAACGCAGACTTTGCTATGTCGGTATCACCCGAGCAAAAGAAAAGCTTTATATAACAAATGCCCGTTCGAGAATGTTGTTTGGTAATACGAGCTTTACAAGGCCCTCACGCTTCCTTGCAGAAATACCCGAGGAGCTTACTGACTTTGAGCGTAACGAGCCTCAGCAGACCTTCTACGGCGGTTATTCGGGAGCTTCCTATGGTGGCTCGTCATACGGTGGCGGAACAAAGATGTTTTCCCGGGAAAACTCATATTCAAAGCCTTCAGCTTCTACACCGAAAAACAAAGCAAGCGGTTTTGCAAACGGCGGATTCAGCTCAGCTCCCAAGAAAACTGCAACTGACAATGTAACTCTCGATTTTAAGGTGGGGGATACAGTTGAGCATAAAACCTTCGGCAAGGGTATGATTGTCAGTGCAAAAGCTATGGGCGGAGATATGCTCCTTGAAATCGCATTCGATAATTGCGGAACTAAAAAGGTTATGGCAAAAATGGCGAAGCTGACAAAATGCTGAATGTAATTCAGCATTTTAGCTACCAGTTGTCAGTCGCCAGCTACCAGATTATGTAATAGTATCTTTGTTGTTCTGAATTTTAAAATTTTAATCTTAATTCATTTGTTTATGCTATAAAACAAAGGCGTGTCCTATCTCTTCAAAGAGAAATAAGGAAACGCCTTTATATTTTGTGTTTAAAATATTTATTTACTTAAAATATAAAAATAATAAGATGATAAGAATGAAGTAGTTGTTACAATACTGGCGACTGGTGGCTGGCAGCTGGCAGCTAAATTAATATTCCGAAAACGGTGAAGCAATCCTTGAAAGTCTGAAATTCACCGTTTCTCTTGAACGGTTGTATCTGTAAATACTGAAAACAAGACCTATACCTAAATAAAGGCAGAGTGTGCTTGTACCGCCTGCACTGAAGAAGGGAAGAGTGATACCGATAACGGGAAGCACCATAAGCACCATACCTGCATTAATTGCTACCTGAGCAGCAATCATTGATGCAATACCGTAGCAAGCAAGCTGAGCTGAGAAATCTCTTGCTTCTTTACCCGTTTTAATCATTTTAAAGCAAATAAAGAAGAGTAATAAAAGTGCAATAAGGCAACCGAAAAAGCCTGTTTCTTCACCAATTGCGGTGAGAATAAAGTCATTTTCTCTTTCGGGAACAAGACCTGCCTGAGTATATGTGCCCTTGAGATATCCCTGACCGAAGAAG
>SVOP01000037.1 GCA_015066325.1 Oscillospiraceae bacterium | reverse complement strand
ATCTGAAAAGATTACTGCTATTATTGAAGAATTAAAAGTACTTACAGTTCTCGAGCTCTCCGAACTCGTACACGCTGTAGAAGAAGAATTCGGCGTATCCGCTGCAGCAGCAGTTGCAGTAGCAGCTCCCGCAGAAGCAGCAGCTGCAGCTGAAGAGAAAACAGAGTTTGACGTTGTTCTTGCAGAAGTTGGCGCAAACAAAATTGCTGTTATCAAGGTTGTTCGTGAGCTCACAGGTCTTGGCCTTGCAGAAGCAAAAGCTAAGGTTGACGGTGCTCCCGCAACTCTTAAAGAAGCTGTTTCTAAAGACGATGCAGAAGCTGCAAAAGCTAAGCTCGAAGAAGCAGGCGCAAAGGTTGAGATTAAATAATTTAATTTTCAATTATTTAGAGGACGGAGAAATCTCCGTCCTCTTTTTTTGTTAAAAATAAATATATTTCAGTTTTGGTAGTTTTTTATTATTTCTTCGGCGATATTTTTCACAGCGTAAATTAAATCATTTGGAGATTTGACTTTTATTTGTTCTCCGAATTGAAGAACCCATTTGGTTAATCCATCACTAACAACAGCGTTTGTTTTCAACAGAAAATGTTGGTCATCATATTTTTGGATTTTTACATTTTCTCCAAATCTATCAAGAATAACTTCAAGAATTTTATTGTTGCAAATCAATTCAATGGGCTTAGGTTCGCCACTATACATATTGAAAAGCTTTGTTGCATAATCAGCAGAGTCGAAATTGTTTCTGTAATCAGAAACCTCAGAAAAATGCCTTGCAGGAGCTTTAGTCTTCTGCAATTTTTTTATTTTATCTATTCTCAGGTGCATCAAATTGTCATATTTTTCATTATTGCAAACCAAGTAATAGTGGTCATCAGACCAAATAAGTGCATAAGGGCTGACAGTAAATGATTTTTCTTCTTTTGAAGTTTTAAACTCCTCAGTGATCTTTCTTCTTGTGTAGGTAAAGCTTACTTTAACCCCCTCTGTGATAGCTTCATCAAGAAGGCTTATAGTGTAATAAATCTCTTCATTATTGCATTTTGGGCGATTGTCAACATAAACCTGAGAGTGCAATGTTTTCGCTTGATTTTCACTTGCGAAGCTTTCAATTTTTGCAACTAATTGATTAGTTTTTTTCTGTGAGATGAAATTTGCTGCCTGAACTGCATCAGAAAGAAGACGGATTTCTGCAAGTTCGAATTCTCTTGCGCCTAAAAAATAACCGCCACGATTCTTTGAGCCGGTGTGAATAATATCAAATCCATATTCTTTTAAAATATCAATGTCTTTATATATGGACTTTCTCTCTGCCGGGATGTCTAATTTGCTGAGCTCATCAACAATTTCCGTTGCTGCAAGAAAATGCTCTTCATCTGTTTTTTTCTTTAAGATATCCGCAAGATAAAGTAGTTTTAATTTGGATTTCTGTACACCTGCCATAGTAACACCTCTTGTACGATTTATAGGTCTATAATCAATTATAATATAAACAAAAAGATTTGTAAACTGGCAGAAAGTTATTTACAAAAAAATATTATAGGTGTATAATTATCCTGTATTTTTATGATTTGAAAACAGAAGAGAGGTGCTTGAATGGTTGGGCTTAAAATTGGTCTTGATATAGGAACAGGCAGTGTTATTGCTGCAGTTGAAAATAAAGGCGTAGTCCTTTCAGAACCAGCCGTTTTAGCACTTGAGCGTGAAACGGGTAATGTTCTTGAGGCGGGTAAAAAGGCTTGTGAAATGACCGGAAGATGCCCGGATGCAATAAAGCTTGTTCGCCCTCTTTTAAGTGGCGGTATTTCAGAACTTGAGAGCAGTGAAAAGCTTTTAAAATGCTTTATAGAAAGAATTTGTAAAAATAAAATATTTAAGCCAACAGTTGTTGCAACAATGCCTGCAGGAATAACAAATCTTGAAAAACGTAATATTTTGGGTTGTGTTTTAAGAGCAGGTGCAGGTAGAGCAACTCTTATTGAAGAACCTCTTGCGGCTGCTTTGGGGATTGGAGTTATGACGGACAAGCCTTATGGCACTATGATTGTAAATATCGGTGCAGGGACAACCGGTGTTGGCGTAATAACAATGGGTAGCATTGCCGTTGCAAAAAGTGCCGCTATAGGCGGTGACGATATGGACAGAGTTATAAGAACATATCTTAAAAATAATCGTGGCGTAAATGTTGGTAAGCTTACTGCGGAAGAACTGAAATCTCTTATCGGTGGCGCAAAAATGCGAAATGAAACTATTGCGGCAGTTGCTAAAGGTAAAGATATGGCGGACGGAATGCCATTGTTCTTCGAGGTTACGGCGCAAGAAATCAATTTTGCAATCCGAGATTGTGTAGATGAAATCTGCAAAGCTATAACCGATGTTCTTGAGGTTACACCACCTGAGCTTGTAAGAGATATAACCGATGATGGTATTTTCCTTTGTGGTGGTATGGCAAAGCTTTACGGACTCGATAAATATATTGAAGAAGCTACGGGAATAAAGGTTAAAATTCCAGGTAATGCTACAAATGTTGCGGCGTTAGGTTGCCTTCGTGCCTTGAATGAGGAAAATTATCTTTCCGCTAACGGCTATCATTTTGTAACACTTGAAACCTTGAATGTATAAGAATGTGAGTGTATGAGGTATATAAATGAAACTTCTTGTAATTGACGGTAACTCAATATTGAATCGTGCTTTTTATGGTGTTCGTCTTTTGAGCACCAAGGATGGCAGATTTACTAACGGAATATTCGGGTTTATGAACATTTTTCTTCACCTTCTTGATGAATATAAGCCTGATAGTGTTGCGATTGCTTTTGATGTGAAAGCTCCCACTTTCCGCCATAAAATGTATGATGCATATAAGGGAACGAGAAAACCTGCTCCAAGCGAACTAATAGAGCAGTTCCCGACCCTTAAAGAGCTTTTAGGTTATCTGGGTTATACTGTTGTTGAAATGCCCGGTTATGAAGCAGACGACATTCTCGGAACCCTTTCCGCTGCTTGCGGTAAGGATGATTTTTGCTATATTGCAACAGGTGACAGAGACAGTCTTCAGCTTGTGAGAGATAATGTCAATGTTGTTCTTGCAACAACAAGAATGGGAAAGTCTGAAACTGTGTTATATGATACCGATAAAATAAAAGAAGTTTATGGTGTAACTCCCGAGCAGCTTATTGATATAAAAGCTATTCAGGGTGATACTTCCGATAATATCCCCGGTGTTGCAGGTATTGGTGAAAAAGGTGCTCAGGACCTTATCGGTCGTTTCGGCTCAATTGAATATATTTATGAGAATCTTGAAACCATTGATGTTAAGGCAGGAATACGCGCAAAGCTTGAGGCATCAAAGGAAAATGCTTTCTTGAGTAAGGATTTAGGTAGAATTTGTCTTGATGCACCCGTAAGCATAGATTTAGGCGATTATGCAATCAAAACTCCTGATAGTATTAAAGCTACAAATCTTCTTATGTCTTTGGAGATGAGCAAGCTTTTAAACAGACTTAATCTCTCGCAGGAAGAAATTGCAGAGCAGGAAAATGCAAAAGAAGTTAAGCTTTATGAAATAACAGATACGGATGAGTTTTATAATTCTTTGAAAACTTCTCAAAAAGCATATTTCACCGTTAAATATAATAATGGTGGAATAGAATATCTTCTTTTTAAAACAGTTGATGGTGTAGCACTTGTTGAAAACAGTAATTTTCTTTTTATGTCCTTTGCGAGTGCTTTTTTCTCCGATGAAAGTATCGGGAAATATACCGATAATTCAAAACAACTTTACGGATTCTGTGATGCAAACGGAATAGAACTTAAAAATGTTGCCCTCGATACATCTCTTGCGGCATATCTTCTTAATCCCAATTCTTCGGATTATTCTGTTAAGATGCTTGCGGGCTCATATTCGCTTTCACCTATAAAAATAGATGCAGGGGATTTAGCAGATTTTTATCTTGCGGAAAAAGATTTTGTTGAGGATGCAGGTCATATTGAGGCTTTAAGTGTTAAGCTTTCTGCAGAAATTAAAGAAAATAATCAGGAAAAATTACTTTATGAAATTGAAATCCCTCTTGCAAGAGTTCTCGCCTCAATGGAGCGAGAAGGCTTCCTTGTTGACAGAGAGGGTATCGAAAATTATAACGATGTTATTTCTTCAAAATTAGAAGAGAAATTGAAAAATATTTATAATATGGCAGGGTGCGAGTTTAATGTGAACTCTCCTAAGCAGTTGAGTGAGGTGCTTTTTGACGAAGATAAGCTTAATCTTCCTCACGGAAAGAAAACAAAAAGTGGTTATTCTACCAACGCAGAGGTTCTCGAATCTTTAAGAGACAAACACCCGATTATCAATGAAATTCTCGAATATAGAGGTCTTACGAAACTAAAATCTACCTATTGTGAGGGCCTTTTAAAGGTTATTGATAACGACGGAAGAATTCATTCAACTCTGAATCAGACGGAAACAAGAACAGGAAGAATTTCGTCTGCTGAACCAAATCTTCAGAATATTCCCGTGAGAACAGAACAGGGGAGAGAATTAAGAAAATTCTTTGTGGCAAAAGAGGGGTATGCTCTTGTGGATGCAGACTATTCACAGATTGAACTCCGAGTTCTTGCTTCTCTTGCCAATGACGAAAATATGATAAACGCCTTTTTGAGTGGTGCAGATATTCACTCTATCACCGCTTCGCAGGTTATGGGAATACCTCTCGAAAAAGTTACTTCTAATGATAGAAGAAAGGCGAAAGCAGTTAATTTTGGTATTGTTTATGGTATCGGTGCGTTTTCTCTTTCAAACGATATTGGCACATCTATTGTTGAGGCGGATAGATATATTAAAGGCTATCTTGCCAACTATTCTGGTGTCGCTGAGTTTATGGAAAAAGCAAAGAAAAGTGCCAAGGACAAAGGATATGCGGAAACATACTTCGGCAGAAGAAGGTATCTTCCCGAATTACAGGAGAAAAACGCAATCCGCCGAGGCTTTGGTGAACGAGTTGCAATGAATATGCCTATTCAGGGAACGGCGGCAGATATAATTAAAATTGCTATGATTAAAGTATATTACCGCTTGAAAGATGAGTTTCCTGAGGCCAAACTCATAATGCAGGTGCATGATGAATTGATTATTGAAACTCCTGAAAAAGAAGCGGAAATGGTTGCTGCTATTCTTAAAGAAACCATGGAAAGTGCCTGCGAGATGGCAGTTCCGTTTACTGTTGATGTGCAATACGGCAAAACCTGGTACGATACGAAATGATGGAATTAGTGATTGTAAAAATGACTGCTTCTCATATTGAAGATATAGCAAAACTTGAAAAAGAGTGCTTTTCTTCACCTTGGAGCGAAGAGGGCTTAAAAAGCGAATTAAATAATAATTTTGCGCGATTTTTTGTTGCTCTTTCGGATGGGAAGATTACAGGTTATATCGGCTCGCATAATGTTTTAGGTGAGGTCTATATAACGAATATTGCTGTGTTTCCCGAATTTCGCAGAAATGGTGTGGGCAAGGCGCTTGTGGAGCATCTTGTTAACCAAATGAAAAATGAAAATGCAGAGTTTGTAACCCTTGAGGTGAGAGAAAGCAATTCAACTGCTATTTCGCTCTATGAAAAAAACGGGTTTCAAAAAGTGGGTAAGAGAAAAGATTTTTATGAAAAACCCCGTGAAGATGGAGTTTTAATGACATATTTTATAAACTGATTTGGAGAAAAGTATATGAAAATTCTCGGAATTGAAAGCTCTTGTGATGAAACTGCGGCGGCAGTTGTTGAAGACGGAAGAAAGGTGCTTTCAAATGTTATTGCTTCTCAGGTTGAAGAGCATAAAATATATGGCGGAGTTGTGCCTGAAATTGCTTCAAGACGCCACACTGAAGCAATATGCTCAGTAGTGGAAAAAGCCTTGAGTGATGCGGATTGTACTATTAATGATATCGATGCGATTGCAGTTACTTATGCCCCCGGTCTTATTGGTGCACTGCTTGTGGGTGTTAACTATGCCAAAGGTCTTTCCTATTCAACGGGAATACCTCTTGTACCCGTTCATCATTTAAGAGGGCATATTGCCGCCAACTACATATCAGATGAGGCTTTGAAGCCACCTTTTGTTTCTCTTGTGGTTTCAGGTGGTCACAGTCACATTATCAATGTAAAGGATTACACTGATTTTGAAATAATCGGCAGAACCCGTGACGATGCAGCAGGTGAGGCTATGGATAAAGCGGCACGTACCGTTGGTCTTCCTTACCCGGGCGGAGTTAACCTTGATAAAGTTTCTGTAAACGGAGATGAAAACAAATATAAATTTCCTGTTCCAAAAGTAGCTGATTCAAAATATGATTTCAGTTTTTCGGGTCTTAAGACCTTTGCAGTTAATTTAGTTCATAATGCTTCCCAAAAGGGTGAAACGGTGAAAGCAGCAGACCTGGGTGCATCATTTATCAAAGCTGTTACAGACCTTCTTGTTTCTCACACAATGGAAGCAGTTAAAGATTTCGGAGCAGAAAAAATTGTCCTTGCAGGTGGCGTTTCTGCAAACTCTCGTTTAAGAAGAATTATGGAAGAAAAATGCAAGAGTAAAGGTATCAAACTTTACAAGCCTGAATTAAAATATTGCGGAGATAACGCCGCTATGATAGCTTCACAGGGTTATTATGAATTTACGGCGGGTAAGAAGGCGGATTTAACTTTAAATGCGGTTGCTTCAATGCCAATTACTGAATTATAAAAATCACTTTAAAAATGGGAAATTTATGTAAACCCTCATTAACTTTAACAGTTTTTTCGTTGTATGTTTGGTTAATATGTTAATATGAATTTCTTGACAAATGTGTTATAATTCATTCGTATAATTATATCTATTTGATTTGGAGGAATCACAATGAAGACAAACTTCAAAAAATCAATGGCTGTCTTGCTTGTTGTTTTTATGCTTGCTTCAATTTTCAGCGTAACAGCATTTGCAGCATACACTGCTACAATTCAAGCAGGTTCAGCAGAAGGTAGCACTCTTAAAACAGAGTTAGAAGATGGCACACCCATCACAGAGGATATGCTTTCTCTTGTAACTAACTCAAGCAATAAGGTAACACTTCCTAAGGAAGCATACTTTGAAAGACCTGATTATGTTCAGGACGGTTGGACAAAAACTGCATCCGGTGGTGGTACATTGCTTAAGTTTGGTTCATCCCAGACTGTTAGAAATAACACAACAAAGTTCTACCCTCACTGGAAACAGCTTGTTTTCACATTTACATTCAGTGCAGGTTCATACTATGATGCAAATGATCCCACTAACTATACTGATGCTTCAATGACTCAGCTCAAAGAAGTTGTTGTTAAAACAGATGGCACTGATGCTCAGCAGGTTACTCTTCCCGGTGCAATGTTTACTCGTGAAGGTTATGTTCAGACCGGTTGGAGTGTGTCAAAAACAAACAACGGTTCAGGTACAAAATATGAGTTGAACTCTGTTTACACAAGGTCAATTACCGGTGATGTAAACCTCTATCCTTATTGGACACCTGTTGTTTATGATGTTGAATTTGTTGGCGGTGCTGATGGTGTTGGTACTGCACAGAAGGTTGAGGTATCTCACAACAAAACAACAAAGGCTCCCGGTGCAATCTTTACTAAAGTTGGTTATTCTCAAATCGGTTGGGCAACAATTGAAAATTCTGAAGTTGTAGAGCTTGAATTTAATGAGAATACACCTGCAATTGTTGGTAATGTTACATATTATCCTGTTTGGCAAAAGAATGTGTATTCAACATCAGTTTCTGAAGATTCTTTGAATTTTGGTTCATACTGTATTGATTATGATGCAATTGAAGCTCAGGATATTACAATCACAAATAACAGTAACGTAGCTATTGATTTTGCACTTCCTTCAAATGATCATTTTGATTTTGTTGTGAAAACAGGTTCGCTTAATGTTCCTGCAGATGGCGGAAGCGTTACAATTTCAATAACTCCTGTTGTTGGTCTTGATATCGGTGTATATGCTGAAGATATCGTATTTTCTTGCGGTGTTGAAGAAGCTGATGTGAAAGTTTCTGTTAACTTTAAAGTTGTAGACCATAGTTTTGGTATTTATAAATCAAATAACGATGCAACTTATAGTGCCGATGGAACTAAGACAGCAGAGTGCTTAAATGGATGCGGCGCATATAATACAATCGTTGATGCAGGCACAATGAAGGTTTATTCTGCTGATAATAACGATGCAGTAGGTCTTGCAGATTCTTATATTCACCACAGAACTGTTCGCTTCACAGCATATGGTAGCGGTATGGATGATGCTGAAGGTGTTGTTGGCAAGCGCTTTCTTCCTGTTACATGGTATGTAAATGACGATTTCAATGGTGAGTTCGAAAACGGATATGAAGTAGTTTTCACTCATACTCTCTTTGGTAACTACACTCTCACAATTAACTATGTTGAAGAAGAATTCAATGTAGAAACAGGTGAGTGGGTAACAACAGGTGTAACTGATGAGAAAACATTTGAATACACTGTTGGTACAACTGCAGAAGAAGAGCAGGAAATTATAAGACCTAACACAATCCTTAGCATTATCTTTGGTCTTTTCCAGGAGCTTCTTAAATTACTTGGTTTGGGCTGATTCCTCAAATAAACAATATTACAACGCCGTAGGTTACTATGGCGTTGTTTTTTTGTTGCTTTTTATTCATATAATGTGATATATTAAAAATAACGTAAGTGCAGGAGGGGTGTTTATGAGTAAAAAAATAGTCGTGGCAGGTGGCGGTCACGGTGGCATAGCGGTGGCATCGATTCTTTCCCGAAACGGATTTGATGTAACTGTTTATGAAAAGAATTCAAGAGAAAATATGGGTTATGACTGGACAGATATTTTTGACCCTAAAGCCCTTGCAAAAGCAGAAATACCTATGCCAGATAAAAATCTTTTTGAATACAAGGAGAATATGACCTTTTATTCATCTGATGAAAAAACGCCCATCAGGCAACAGGTTCCTGAAAACGAACTTGAAATAAAAATGGAGCGTAAGGATATTTATGATTTGCTTATTAGTAATGCAGAAAAAAACGGTGTTAAGTTTGTTTATAACTGCAATATTGATAGTGCTGTTATAAAAGATAATTGTGTAGTGGGTATTAACACATCAATGGGCGAAATTTACGGCGATTTGATTATAGATGCCTGCGGTTGTGAATCTCCTGTCAGAAGTAGCTTGCCCGAGGAATTCGGTATTCAAAAGCATCCGGATAAGAACGAAAAATTCTATGTTTACAGAGCATTTTATAATAAAGGTACAGAAAAATCAGTTGAAGATAAATATAAGGTTTGCCTTCTTCCTGAGGGTAAATTAGGTATTGGTTGGGTTGCAACGGAAGAGGAATATACAGATTTACTTATAGGCAGGTTTGAACCTTTTGATATGGCAGAGGTTGAAAGAACCGCAGAATATTTCAGAAGCCGTAATGAAAGCCTTGGCACAGAGGTCGTCCGTGGCGGTCAGTTTGTTGAAATACCTGTTCGTCAGCCAATTTCTGTTATGGTTGCAAATGGTTATGCAGCAATAGGTGACAGTGCTTTTATGACTGTTCCCATTATCGGCTCGGGTATTGCCAACTCGTTAAGAGCTGCCCCAATTCTCGCAAAAGCAGTAATGGATGACAAAACTCAGACCTATACCGCAGAAGCCTTGTGGAATTATCAATATAAATTCTATAAAAAATTAGGTTCAGGCTTAGCACCACTTGCGGCGGTAAAGCTATTATTAACAAGAATTACACCTCAACAGCTTGATTATATTTTTGATAAAGGTATTCTGACCTGGCGTGAAATGACAATTACTGCCGATAGCACAAGTATAACAGATTTTATTCATCCGGCCCTCGATATGCCAAAGCGAGCAATAGCTATTGTTAAAGAAGTAGACCTTTTGAAGAAAATGTTAAAGGTAGGCACAGATATAGGAAAGATTATTGCACTTTGTACCTGTCTTCCTAAAGAGTATAATAAAACTAAGGTTTTGCAATGGGCAAAAAGTTACGATAAGATTTTCGAACAATAAAAAAATAGGGAGCATTTCAAGTTTTTTAGAACTTGGAATGCTCCCTGAAATATTTTCATTCAGGTAATTTACAAACATCAATCCATTCAACAAAAAAGGATGAATATTTTTCCAATTCATCGGGTGTTAATTCAATAGCACTGTTACTGCTGCCACAAGCAGGAAAAACGGTTTCAAAACGTTTTATGCTTTGGTCAAGGTAAACTTTAACCCCGTCATTAATAGCGAAAGGACAAACACCCCCAACCGCGTGTCCGATTTTTTCAGTTACCTCATCAAAGGAAAGCATTTTAGCCTTTGCACCAAAATATGTTTTATATTTCTTATTATCTATTTTAGCATCACCTGCAGTGACAATGAGAATTGGTGAGTCGTTAACAGAAAATGAGAGTGTTTTCGCAATTCTGCAACCCTCTGTATTAAGTGCCTTCGCCGCAAGCTCAACAGTTGCACTTGATACAGGGAACTCTAAAATTTTATCTTCAATACTATAGCTTTTAAAATAATCTCTTACTTTTTCGATGGACATAGCTTCTTGCTCCTTTGGTTATATCAAATATTTTCTACTTCAATCTCTTGGCAATAAATTGAAAATGTAATGTTATTTATAAGGCGTATATTTACTTCTAAAATATCATCACCGAGTTTTCTCCCACCATAATCATAGTTTCTGTCATATGTTGAAAATACTTCTTGTATAAATTTTGGTGGCTCATCACATTGAACTTTATTAACATTTACATAATCAATGATTTGGTCATCCCATATACATAAATTAGTTAAACCAATAAAACCGTTAAATTTAACTACGAAATCTTTCTGTAATGCATCATTGTAAACATAAAGGTCTGCACAATTATATGATATTTTTATATTATCAATATTACTGTCAGCCCAGTCCATGTTTTCAAAATTCATTTATTACCACAACCTTTTTGATATTGTAGCATATTAATTTAATGGGTGCAAGTCAAATTACGGCAAAGCCGTGTATATCATCAATTTCGAAGAAATTGCATATCACCAAAGCGAAGCTTTGTATATCATCATTGCGAAAAGAAATGCAGCCTGCGGCTGATGATATACACCTTCGGTGATGAGATGCACGCTTTCGCGTGATGATATACCATTGCTTTCGCAATGGATAAAAAACAAGACAGTCCGCAGACTGTCTTGTTTTTGGTGGAGATGGCGAGATTTGAACTCGCGTCCGAAAATCTATTCCCGAAACTTTCTACGAGCGTAGTTTATCTTTTAAAATTCCCTTGGGAAAACGCCGGTAAACAGGCTTTAACCCTCAGTAGCCCTTTAATCCGTGACAAAGTACAAGGCTCTCCTTTGTTCACGTGCACCGCTAAATGACGCTCCTATCTGAGTCGCGGTACTCTCAGTAGGAACGGCAGCTGACTTAAGCAGCTGCTAAAACTGTTTTATTATTGTCAGTTATTTTTAAAAGTGTGGTTTTTAAAGCGGTACCACGCCTCTGCTCGCTTATAACGGTTCAAAATCCCCGTCGAAATCCTTTCATCCCCATATTTCGCTTCGCTCAAGTTAAGAGTGAAAAGTGAATAGTTGAGAGGTTTTTACATATACTCAACCATAATGATTGAGTATATGTACATATTTTTATTCAATACTTATTTTAACATTTGTATTATCGTCTGCAACAACATTGAGAATTTCTCCTGTTGCTCCGTTTTCCACAAGTGTGAGTATTTCGTCAAGCTTAACGCCGTCTATTGCACCGTTTCCCATTATCCCCGAAATACCATTGCCTATTTTAGCAAATCTTTTAACCATTGACAAGGGCAGGGAAACATTTACCGGATTTTGTCCCGGTTTTAAAACATTGATATTTATTTTAAGATTGCTTGTGTCAATATTAACTTTTTGAATTTCTTTCTTTTTTTCTGTCTTTTTACCTGTAAGCAGTTCATCAGTTGTCATATCAATAATTTCTGCGATTTTAGGTAAAAGCTGAATATCAGGACAAGAAATATCATTTTCCCATTTTGAAACTGCTTGAGCGGTAACATCAAGTAATTGAGAAAATTCTTCCTGCGTGTAACCCTTTGCTTTTCTTCCTTGTGCAATTCGTGAACCGATTGTATTTGCGTTTTCAAATTCTTCAATAACAGGTTCGTTTACGGTTTCCTGCATAGGTTCTTCGTTAGAATTGTTTTTCTTTTTACTGAATATAGACATTGTTCATTCTCCTTTTGGTATTTACACCATTTATTGTATCTTCATTTTAACTTTTGCGGAACAAAATATGAAGATAACAAAGGTTGAAACACGTAAAATCCAATAAACTGTTAGTTGTTTTTTCGAAAAATACTATAAACCAATGGTTGAATACAGTATTTTTATTGATTTTTTAATGACATAGCGCGCTGAATGTTTCTTTCTGCATCGCGTTTCGCTTCAGTTTCTCGTTTGTCGTAATTCTTTTTACCTTTGCAAAGACCAACAAGCATTTTTGCTTTTCCTCTTTCGTTGAAATAGACCGAAAGGGGAATGAGGGCACAGCCCTGTTGCTTAACCTCGCCCATAAGCTTCATTATTTCTTTTTTGTGCATTAAAAGACGCTTGGGTCTTAAAGGGTCACGATTGAAACGATTGCCCAATTCGTAAGGTGAAACGTGTACACCATTTGCAAGCATTTCACCGTTTACAACGTTGCACCAGGAATCCTTAAGGTTAAGCTTACCTGCACGGATTGACTTAATCTCAGTTCCGAAAAGCTCAATGCCTGCTTCGTAGGTTTCAAGAACAAAGTAGTCATGGTATGCCTTTTTGTTCTGTGCAACTGTTTTATTATCTTGTTTTGCCATAACTACTCCTTTCTTATGAGTAAAAGTAATGCGAAAATTTATCATCCATAAATCTCCCGTCAGGGAATTTAGGGAGGGTGGGCGTTTGTGAGCGCTGCCTGTGGCAGATGCAGCGAACAATAAGCCCTGGGCGCAATAGGAAGTATTGCGAAGCGAATAGCGAGCAAGACGACCATATTGCAACCGGTTGACCGCGTCAGCGGTGGTGGGTCCTAACGCAAAGATTGCCTTTTGTAAAAGTATCGCAAATTATTATAATTCGCTTCTTCCTGCCAACGCTCTCATAAGCGTAACATCATCGGCATATTCAATATCTGCCCCAACCGGAATACCGTAGGCAAGTCTTGTTACCTTAACGCCGAAGGGCTTAACAAGCTTACTGATATACATAGCGGTTGTATCACCCTCAATTGTGGGGTTGGTTGCCATAATAAGCTCCGTCACTTCGCCACCTGCAGCACGTTCAACAAGGCTTTTTATGGTAAGCTGTTCGGGTCCTATGCCGTTCATAGGAGAAATAACTCCGTGAAGAACGTGATAAACACCGTTAAAATCTCTTGTTCTTTCCATTGCAAGAACATCTTTAGGTTCTTCAACAACGCAAACAGTAGCTTTATCTCTGTTAACGCTTTCGCATATAGGACAAAGCTCATTTTCTGTTAAATTGTGGCAAAGAGAACAACGATGGATTTTTGTGTGGGCATTAATTATTGCTTCTGAGAATTCTTTTGCCTCGTCATCTGTTAAATCAAGCACATGAAAAGCCATTCTTTGTGCGGTTTTTCTGCCGATTGAGGGCATTTTCTGAAACTGTTCAATTAACTTTTCAAGGGCTGCAACATCGTATGCCATATCAGAAACCTAAGCCTGCAGGAAGTCCCATACCGCTTGTTGCGTTGCCCATTCTCTGCTCCATAGTATCTGCTGCCTTGCGGATTGCTTCGTTAGTAGCGGCAATAATCATATCGGAAAGGATTTCAACATCCTCAGGGTCAACGACCTCGGGCTGAATGTTAACTGCTAAAACCTCGTGCTTGCCGTTAACCTTAACCTCAACTGCTCCGCCGCCTGCACTTGCAGAAAACTCGGAGTTTTCAACCTCTTCCTGAATACGAGCCATTTCGTTCTGCATATCCTGGATTTTTTTCATCATTGCTGCCTGGGAGTTTCCGCCACCCTGATTAGGAATTCTTGCTTTCATTTTATTCTACCGTCCTTTTTTATATTTTATTCTTCAATAATAAAATCTATATTATGCTTATTCAATTTTGAAAGAAAAGCGTCAATTGGTTCTGCAGTTTCATCTGCAGTGGGGGAAGAGCCATCGTTATAAATCATAGGTTTGAGCTTTTCTCCCGTTGCTCTCATAAGAGCTTCCGCAATCGCGTCAGCATGCATTTTTTGGTTAAACATCTGGCTGAATGCGGTATTCTTTGCTTTTATAAAGACCGTGTTACCTGCTCTGTAAGCAGATGAACCGATAAGCATGGGATATAACGGTCTGTTTATTTTTGAAAGTTGATTTAAAGTGTTTTCCCAAGCGGCAAAGGGTACTGCATTATCTTCATCTGTAACAATGCCTGTGTCAACCCTTCGGGGTTGAGATGCAGATTGAGGAATGGGTTTTTCTTCAACGACCTTCTCTTCAGGCGCTACAGGAGTGAGCTCCTCAAATACAGGGGGCTCATCAAAGGGCGGTTCGTCGAAGGGGAGCTCCTCAACGGAAATCATCTCAGGTTCTTCAGCCTGAACAGGAGCAACCTCTTTGCTTTCTTCAACAAGCTTTGCGGGTGCGGCTTCTTCCTTTGAGGGAGTAGCCTTCGGAGTATCTGCAACTGTTACTGTAACACCTTGAGCCTTAAGGAGCATCAACTGTGCTTCAAGCTCATCAATTCGGCGTATTACTGCTGCATTATCCGTTGAAAGAGCAGGCTCGCAAAGCCTTATAAGCGTTGTTTCTGTTTGCGCTCTTTGATGTGAGCTGTATTTTAATTGTGAAGCCTCACGGCAAAGAGTTTCCATTATATGAAGAATTGTGCCGTAGGTCATTTTATCAGCATTTTCTTTATATCTTTGAAGCTCATCAGGAGTGCTGACAATAAATTTTTCAGGATTTCTTGTGGTTTTAGCCATCATAATATTCCTGAAATGGTTAACAAGCTCACTCATAAGCCTTTCCATATCGCAGGAAGAGGAGTGGAGCCTGTCAATTATATTAAGAACGGCAGGACTGTCCTGATTTAAAAGTGCATCGGAAATTTCAAATAAATAGTCCTTACCTAAAAGTCCTGCAGCGTTACCGACTGTGTTAACAGTAATAGGCTCATTATAGCCTGCGCATTGGTCGAGAATTGAAAGAGCATCTCGCAATGCACCATCAGAAATTCTTGCAATAAGAAGAGCCGCATCGTTTGATAACTGCAAATTCTCGTTTTCTGCAACTGTCATAAGTCTTGCAGCAATATCCTCGGGAGGAATTCTTCTGAAATCAAAACGCTGACATCTTGAAAGAATAGTTGCAGGAAGCTTCTGCACTTCAGTAGTTGCAAGTATAAATAAAACGTGTTCGGGTGGTTCTTCAAGTGTTTTCAAAAGGGCGTTGAAAGCACCTGTTGAAAGCATATGAACCTCGTCAATAATATAAACTCTGTATTTTGCGGCAGCGGGAGTGAAATTAACCTCATCCCTTAAATCACGAATGTTATCAACGCTGTTGTTACTTGCGGCGTCAATTTCAGTAACGTCAAGAATAGAGCCATCGTCAATGCCTTTGCAGATACGGCATTCATTACATGGACTGCCATTTTTAGGATCCAGGCAGTTAACCGCTTTTGCGAGGATTTTTGCACAGGTAGTTTTACCGGTACCTCTTGAACCGGTAAAAAGATAAGCATGGGAGAGTCTGCCCGTAGAAATCTCATTCATAAGGGTTTCAGTTATGTGGTTCTGGCCTGAAACATCTGAGAAAACCTGAGGTCTCCATTTTCTGTATAAAGCTCTGTACAAAATATTCACTCCTAAAAACGCAAATTGCAAAATGCAAAGTGCAAAGTGTCGGGGCGCTAAATGCGCCAAAAAAGAAAAAGTAAAAGAAATGCGAAAATTATCATCCCTGTTCGCTTTAGCGAATAGGGAGGGGGACCATTGCCAAGGGCAATGGTGGTGGGTTGCCCCGTTCCCACTTTATTTTGTAAAAGTATCGCGAAGCTTCCCATTACCTCCTCACTTTTTCATTTGCAATGCAAATGAAAAAACTTACGTTCCACTCGGTCATACGACGAGCAGGCGGACTGTGGCGCACAGGACGGTCCGCTTAATGCTGCTCGGTTCCCCGCCTGACATGGTTCACGGTGCCCCGTCGCACAGGACCCACCCGTCGCATGACCGAATTGAGCGTAAGTTGTTACTACATATTATATATTAATAATAAATAAAAATCAATAGAAAAGGGGAAAGATTTAACCTTCGTATTCGTCCTCATTCTCCCAGTTGTGCCAAATACCCTGAATGTCATCATTGTCATCAAACATTTCAAGCATTTTGCTCATTTTTTTCATACTTTCCTCATCTTCAAGGCGAGTATATGTCTGGGGAATATAAGCGGTTTCACTGCTCATAAATTTATAGCCCTTTGCCTCAAGGTCACTTGTAACTGCGCCAAGGTCATTGGGGTCAGTTCGGATTTCGAAGATTTCTTCTTCATCTGTGATGAAGTCAACAGCACCGCATTCAATAGCGTCTTCCATTAATTTATCTTCATCAACATCTTCTTTTTCTATGATGATTACGCCGTAGTAATCAAACATAAACATGACACAACCGGATGTGCCCATATTTCCGCCGAATTTGTCGAAATAGTGACGAACATCACCTGCGGTACGGTTGCGGTTATCAGTAAGTGCTTTAACAACAACGGCAATACCGTTGGGACC
>SVOP01000036.1 GCA_015066325.1 Oscillospiraceae bacterium | reverse complement strand
TCGCCGGGAGCACCAAGCAACAAGTCCTGAGCATTACCGTTTAAGGGGAATGCAATTACATCAAGGATTTTTTCTTCATCAGTAAGAAGCATTACCATACGGTCAATACCGGGTGCCATACCTGCGTGAGGTGGTGCACCATACTGGAATGCAGTATATAAAGCGTTGAAGCGTTTCTTAAGCTCCGCTTCATCATATCCTGCAATTTCGAAAGCTTTCTTCATAATGTCAATATCGTGGTTACGAACCGCACCTGAAGCAAGCTCGATACCATTACAAACAAGGTCATACTGATATGCGAGAACCTCTTCGGGATCTTTATTAAGAAGAGAATCCATACCGCCCTGAGGCATTGAGAAGGGGTTGTGAGTGAAAATCATTCCGCCTACTTCGTCATCATACTCATACATAGGGAAGTCCACAACAAAGCAGAACTCAAAAGCATCATCGCGGATTAAATCAAGCTGGTCTTTCTTTGCCAACCATTCACGAATCATACCGGCTTTTTTCTCAGTATCGTTTTTCTTATCATCGCAGATAAAGAAGAGTGTTTCACCCTCTTTAACATTTGTAAGAGTGGTAATTTCTGCTTTCTGCTCTTCGGTGAGGAATTTAGCAATAGGACCTAAGAAAACATTATCCTTAAGAGTGATATAACCCAAACCACCTAAGCCAACTGCATCTGATGTTGCGAATTTAAGAGAGTTTTCAAAGAATTTATTTGATTTACCGCTACAATCAGCAACAATACCACGAACGGGTCTGCCCTTGAATGCAGGAAAATTAACGCCTGCAAAGAAATCAGTCAAATCGCAGATAATCAATGGGTTTCTTAAATCGGGTTTATCTGAACCGTAAAACATCATAGCATCTGCATAGGTAATACGGCGGAAGGGCTTGGGAGTTACCTTTTTATCAGAGAAGGTTGTGAAGGTATCGTAAATAACATCCTCACAAACATCAAGAACCTCTTCCTGAGTTGCAAAAGCCATTTCAAAGTCTAACTGATAGAACTCACCGGGTGAACGGTCTGCACGGGCATCTTCATCACGGAAGCAGGGCGCAACCTGGAAGTATCTGTCGAACCCTGAAACCATAAGCAGTTGCTTGAACTGCTGAGGTGCCTGAGGCAAGGCATAGAATTTACCGGGATGCTTACGGCTGGGAACAAGGAAGTCACGGGCACCCTCAGGAGATGATGCAGTAAGAATAGGAGTCTGCATATCGAGGAAATCCTTTTCCTCCATTTTATTTCTCAAATGACGGATGATTTTTGAACGCATAACAAGGTTATCGTGATTCTTGGGGTTACGAAGGTCAAGATAACGGTATTTAAGACGCAATTCATCCTTGCTCTGCCTTGATGCCCTCACATCAAAGGGAAGCATATTCTGGCTTTTACCTAAAACCTGAAGACTATCTGCAACTAATTCCACATAGCCTGTATCAATTTTGGTATTTACTGTTTCGGGGTCACGCTTTTCAACAATACCGCTGACAGAAATAACTGTTTCACGGTTAACGTTTTTAAGAAGCTCTTCGTTGTGAATAACAACCTGTGTAACACCTGTGTAGTCACGAAGGTCAACGAATATAACACCACCATGGTCACGCACAACATCAACCCAGCCTGCAAGCTGGACAGTCTGACCTATATGCTTGTCACAGATGTCGTTACAAAACAACGTTCTATACATATTGGCATACCTCCAAATAAAAATAAAAAGCCCCGGGAATATAAAAATATTCCCGGGACGAGTAAACTAATACCCGCGGTGCCACCCGCATTGATACGCAAAAGCGCATCCTCTTTTAATATTCTGTTTTTAATTTCATCGAAGTGTTCCCAAGCTTACTACTCATCTCAAATGCGCTTTCAGTCGCCGACGCATTCTCCCTGACAGACTTTCCACAAAAGCCGAGTCTTCGTGAAGCAGGAAAAATCTTTATCATATTTCTCCAAACCACCATCATTATAGCAAAAAATCACTATTTGTCAACAGTAATACTATAAATAATTTATGGTAAAAATTCAAAATTATTCAACTATATTAACAATTTTTTATACGATTTCTTTTATTTCTCCGAGCTCAAAAACAATTTCGCCACCCTTGGTTATTTCCTCATACGTTAAGAAATTTTCTTTGATTTTATTTCCGTTGAGCTTAACGGATTTGATATACGAAAATTCAAGTGGATTTTTATCACATTTTATTTTTAGTATATCGGAAACTTCACAAGAATGAAAATTCTTATCTAATTTCAATTCAATGCTTCTGAAAAGCGGGGTATTGAAATAATATTTCGGGTCGGCAGGACAAACCTGTGCAAAGCCTATTGCGGAAAGCACATACCAGGCAGAAAGCTGACCCACATCCTCGTTACCGCAGAAGCCGTAGGCACCTGTGCGATAAGCCTCCTTCTGAACTCTTCTTGTCCAATACTGTGTTCTTTCGGGAAGTCCCAAAATGCTGAAATAGTGAGTTATATTATGGCAGGGCTCATTTGAATGATTATAATCATCATTCCAAAGACTTTTCAAATCTGCCCTTTCAAAGAATTCTTCAAGGAGCTCAATTGTTCTTTCTTCTCCGAAAAGCTTACTCAAACCAACCACATCATAGGGCACAAACCAGGACTGTTGAAAAATATTGCTTTCAACAGTTCCGTCATCATCGTATCTGTCCTCTTCAAAAACGAATTCGCCATTTGCTTTTCTCGGTGCCATAAACTGCAAGGCTTCATTATAATTTTCGTTATAACGATTAGCCCTGTTCATAAAGAACTCTGCATCTTCCGTTTTGCCCAAAGCCTCAGCAAGCTTCGCCATGGTGTAGTCTGCCAACAGATATTCAAGAGTATCGCTTAATTTTTCCGGCACATAAGCTTCTTCAAGATACGCCTCACAATCCGGTCTTATAGTTTTAAACGTTTTTCCGTCAAGCTCTTGCTCACAAAGGCTTGAAGCTTTTGATATTTTATATGCCTTTTCTATGTTATAAGGCTTTATTCCCTTAACAAAAGCATCCGCAAGAACAATAAGTCCCGGGTCACCAACCATACAACCTGCATTTATACCCAGAAGCTCCCATCGCGGAAATGACGAATTATTAATTTCTGCAATTTTAAGCAGGGAATTAATATCATCGCGCACCATATCGGGACGAATAATGCTTAAAAGCGGAAACTCGCTTCTGTAAACATCCCAACCACTGAACACGGTTCTCTGCTTATAATCAGAATCCTTAAAAACTTCATAATTAATGACAAATCTTCCGTCAACATCTGCCATTGTTCGAGGGTCTAAAAGCACGTGATAAAGGCAGGTATAAAAAAGCTTCAAATCAATTTCATCCGTACCTGAAACCTTTATGCAAGAAAATACATCTTCCCATTTTTGCAAAGCATTTTCTGCCATATTATCAAAATCAACATTTTCACATTCAGCAGAAAAGTTCTTTCTTGCACCTTCTATATCCACATAAGAAATGGCACATTTTACTGTTATGGGGTCTTTTAAATCCCTGTTAAAATCAAGGAAAAGTCCTAAATCATCACCTTTGTTTTCGTCAATAAATTCTTCATTTGAAAAAAATCTTTTATTAATAAAAGGTGTTGAAAACTCCATAACAAAATATAAATCATAGAAAATTCCGCCATGGCCGTGACCGAAGCCGCCACCCTTTGGAGTGCATTTAATATGACCTTCAATTTTTTTGTCATTTATAATATTAACCTCTTGAAAATCTGCTTTACCGCCGATTCTTCGTGAAAGGTTAATTATCATTTTCTTTTCTGAATTTTCAGGATATGTAAATCTCAATATTCCTGTGTGCTCAGAAGCAGTAGCTTCTGCAAACACATTATATCTATCTAAAAGAACGGAATAATACCCTGCACGAGTTTTTTCGGTTTCGTGGGAAAACTCAGATTTCCACCCTCTTGAACCTTTAACAAACGGCTGCTCTTCATTGCTTCCGCTACGAAGGTCCGTATCTTCTGTTACGGGTATAATCTGAATATTGCCCAAATCACCATACCAGCCTATACCGCTCATATGATTAAAGCTGAAGCCCTCAATGGTATTATGGCAATAATTGTAACCGCTACCATTATCTCCACCGCTGACTGTATCGGGAGAAAGCTGTACCATTCCCCCGGGAACACAAGCTCCGGGATAAGTTTTTCCGCCGCCATGAGATTCTTCTATCTGCCCGTCACCAACGGTACCTATCATAGTATCAACATATAATGCATTTTTCATAAAATCCACCTATCTGAAAAACCTGAATTACAGAATTCATTCTAACACAACAAATAAATGTCTTCAACACATTTTAACAATTATTGCCAAACAATTTTACCATCAATAACTGTTACAAAAACACGGGAAAATATATCAAAGGGATGTCCTTCAAAAATAACGAAATCTGCGTCTTTCCCTACTTTAAGGCTTCCTAATCTGTGGTCAACTCTGCAAATTTTTGCCGCGTCTATTGTTATGGCTTTTAAAGCATCGTATTCCCCTAAGCCCTCCTTTGCCGCCAACGCTGCACACAGTGGTAAATACTGTATTCTTGAAACAGGGTGGTCGGTGGTTATTGCAACTCTTACACCTGTTTTTTTGAGAATACCTGCAGTTTTAAAATCCGACTGACTCACCTCTTTTTTATTCCTTGATGCTAAAGACGGACCAATTATTGCAGGAAATCCGCTTTCTGCTATTTTTTCAGCTATAAGATGTCCCTCTGTGCAATGGTCGAGAGTAAGTCCCAGACCGAATTCTTTTGCTATTCTTATGGCGGTTAAAATGTCGTCTGCTCTGTGAACATGAGCTTTGAGCGGTATTTTCCCCTCAAATAAATCTCTGTAGCATTCCAATAAGAAATCCTTTTCCTGATTATTTTCATTTTCAAAATATTGTTTTGCACGGAAAAGCTCTTCCCGTATTAATGATGCTGTTCCCATTCGGCAGGATGGAGTGTTTCCGTTAAGACCGTAATTAGTCATTGGGTTTTCTCCAAATGCGATTTTTATGGCCGCAGGTGCAAGAACAACCATATCATCAATACATCGTCCGTGAGTTTTAATAAAAGCAAACTGCCCGCCTATGGGATTTGCACTACCGGGTCCAACCATAACCCCTGTTATACCTGATGCAAGTGCATTATGAAACGCACTATCCATAGGATTCACCCCATCAATAGCTCTTACTGCGGGCATTACGGGGTTAGTGTTTTCATTGCTTTCATCTATCTGAGCAGTTGCCTTTTCTTCGCAAATCCCAAGATGACTATGAGCATCAATAAAACCGGGAAACACATTCATTCCCGCTGCATCAATAATTTTCACATCATCAGAGACTTCAATATTTTTGCCTATTTCTGCAATTTTTCCGTTGCTTACAAATAAATCTGCGTTAATTGGTTCTTCATTTTCCATTGTATATAAATTACCATTTTTAACTAATAACATAATTTTTCCCTTCAAGTATGTCTTAAATCTGCGAATAGTTTTCCGCAAATGTGACAAACTATACTCAGAGTGAGCGACTTGAACCAAAAGGTTTGAAACGGCACTCATCAGGAGGTGAACACAATGGACAACAACAGAAACAATCAGCAGAACCAGAACAACAAAAACAATCAGAACAATAACCAAAACAAGAACAACAACAAACAGAATCAGCAGAATCAGAAAAATAACGAACAAAACAGATAACTTCTGCTGAACGCTCAAGGAGTTGCAAAAAACCTTTGTTTTTTACAACTCCTTGTTGACTTTATTTTTTAATTGTCCATTCATATTCTCCGCCACCGAGATTTTCTTCAATTCTTTCTTTGGCAGATAATATAACTTTTGCTTTTGTTTCTTGGGGTATTGTGATTTTAACTGTTATTGTGTTATCGTTATTTATTTTCCAGTCGGAAACCAACTTACCGAAAGGGGTTTTAACACTAACATTCACATATTCTAAACCGCAATCCAATTGAGGTTCAATCGTAAAACTCTTATACCCATCTCTGACATCTTTTACACCTGCAAAATGGGTAAAATAAGCCTCATCATAAGAGCCAAGAAAATAATGGTCTTGGGAACGGGTTGTTGTTTCCCAGCTTTCCCATGCAGATGTTGCGCCATTTTCCAACCAAAAGCACCAGCTTGGATATGTTTTTTGAGTAAGCACCTTGTACGCCACATCAGAATAGCCGTTGTCATATAAAACCGGAAGAATAAATTTAACGCCCGTACAGCCTGTGTCAAAATGATAGTCTTTATTGATAATATCATTTACAAGGTTTTCTGAAACGGCTTTTTTATTTTCTTCGGGAACCATACCAAAAGCCAAGGGCAAAAGGTTTGAAGTTTGCCTGTACTTTGTTCGATGACCTTTCTGGTCCCAGAAGGTTGTTTCATAAATTTGTTTTTCTGAATTATAAAACTTTTCATTAAAGGCTTTATAAATATTTTCACAAGCATTTTTATAAAGCTTTATATCTTCTGTTTTACCAAGAATTTCTGCAATCCTTGTGATACTCAGAAGCATTTTATAAATAAATGCAGTACCGCAGATTTCACAGCCCTCGGAAGAGCCGGGATCAATTTCCCCGTCTGCTTCTCCCATTGGTGAAAGCCAGTCTGCAAGCCCTCTGTGACCCCAAACCCAACCTTGATTTTCAAGTGCTTCAATATCATTCAAAGCAAATTGTTTCAGATTGGGATAAAGTGTTTTTACATACTCTTTTTCGTTGCAATAATCAAGAAGTGCCTCGCAAGAAAACACATAAACTGTGTTCCATACAGGTGAATTATCAATTCCCCATTCTGCCGCAGGAACCATAACCGGAACATTAGCGTAAGCCTCAAAGCAATCGTTCATTACACCGACAAAGTTTTTGAGATACTCCGCCATTTGAAAATTGAACATTATTGAGGTCAAACCGCAGCTAAAATCCCCTAACCATCCGTTTTTCTCCCAGACGGGTGTATCGGTGGGCTTACCCTGAAAATTATTAAAAAGTGTTCTCTGCATTATTTCGTGAAGCTTATTAACGCTTTCATTTGAACACTGAAACGCAGAAATAACCTCCATATCATTTGCAACACGATAAATGGTTATATCATCTTCAGTAATTTTCACGGGGCAATTTTCAATCTGAATATAACGGAAGCCCTTATAGCTGAACTTTGGCTCTAACTCACAAAGCTCTCCATTACCGATAAAGGTATCCTGCTGAATATATTCATCGGGCCACCAGGGTCCATCGTGACCCTCATATTTTCCGATTTTCTGTATGAAGCCTTCTTCCTTAAGCTTTTCGCTATAAACTACTTTAATTTCAGTATCTTTCGGCAAACATAAGTTAAGTTTTACCCAACCGGTTATCATTTCGGGTGCAGTTATAAGGTATGTACCATCACATAATTTTTCAATTTTTTCAGGCTTAAACTCACCAATTCTTCTTATAGGTGGCATATTCTGCGGCTTCAGCTCACCCTCAGGAGAATCAACTAAAATAGCCTTTCCCCATTTAAATTTATTCTTTCTTAAATCGTGAACTTCACCGTAATAAATACTGTTCTTTGTTATCTGTCCGTCAAGAGTATATTCCCAGTTTTCATCGGTACATATACTTTCACTTTCACCATTTTTAAAAGTTATGTTCAAATCTGCAATAAGCTTCGGAGAAGAACGCCAGGAGGCTTTATCCCAATTCCAGACATTTGTAGTTTCGTTGAAAAAGCTATGACCCAATTCAACGGTTATTTCATTTTCACCGAAAACCAATAAACCCGAAATATCGAAGCATCTGTATAAAACAGTGCGGTTATACTGTGTATGTGCAGGATTAAGCACAGTATCATCGGGTAATTTTCCATTGATTTTAAGCTCAAAAAGCCCAAGACCGCAAATAAGCATTTCTGCCTTATTTATTTCATTTTTAACTGTAAAAGACTTTTTGAATATGGGTGCACGGCGGTCTTCAACCGTCATATCCGCCCCAATCCATTTGCCCATAAAAATGTATTCATCACCCATAAAAAGCACCTTATTTCCCCGTATCAACCATTTTCATTTTTGTTGCCCTCTGACCCCAATTATTAGCCCAGCTTTCGCAGTACAATTTATAATAGGAAACATTGTTTTTCTTTCTGTAACCTGCAAAACAATTGCACCATATTACAGAGGGAAGAGCAATTACAATATAGTAAAGCGGACCTAAAAGAAGGCATTGCCATGTGTGGCCGTATTCGTGAATACGGGTATTATAGGTCCAAGGGTTAACATCCTCTCTGTCCTTCATAAAAATGAAAAGCCCCATTGAAAGCCCCCCTGCATTCCAAGGAAGATAAACTATATTTGCATAACCGAATTTGGAATGTCTTTTCTTGAGGATTTTCGTGCAAATAAGGTAAGCAATTCCGCCAACAATATTAACAGGAAGCCCCCAGGTCCATTGAACAACATAAAAAAGTATATCTTTTATTGTATTTTTCAAATTTTTCTCTTTGGGAGTAGGTTCGGTTCTGGTAATATCAATATTTTCCATAATCATTCTGCCTCCGCAAGTTGTTTTTTCTTAAGTTCATCTAATTCAAGAAGAATCATATACTCTCCTTTTTCATTTTTATCAAGAGTATGATTTTCTGTTTTGTTATTATCTTTACCAAGCCAAGTATCTTCTAATTTGTAGCCTGCAAGTAACTCACAACGCTCTCTTTCATACTCTGTAAGAGTAACCGTACCGTATTTGTGTTTAGTGGCAATTGCCGCACGAATCATAGTGTGGTCATCCTTAGTCATTTTAAAGCGTTTAAGTAAAAGATAAGCAATAATTGCACTGACCATAGGAAGAATTGATACACAAATACGAATACCTAAAAGAGCCGTATCATTCTGCTGAATGTAAACGCCCTCGTTACCTGTTACAAGCCCGAAATATTTTAAAACAGTACCAACAAGGAAGGTCATTACACCGCTACAATTTGCTTTACCATTGTGTTACAGGTGCTGATAACTCCCTCACGTCGTCTGCCGGTTATAAGCTCATCCACATCGGTAAGGTCGGGAAGAACATTGTTCCCCACAAAGCCAAGACCACTCATACCAAACGGATAAAGCACCGCACCGCCTAAAATCATAAGAACAAGTGGCACTATTGAAGAATTCCCCTCTGGACTACCGGTTTTAACAAAAAGCAAAAGACCTAAACCGATAATCATAAAGGGTGTTACTACTGCTCCGCATTTACTTTTGCCCTTTTTCATTGTAAGAGCATAATTCAACGGGAATGCCAAAGATTCAAACACACCTGCAAAGGTATTATAAATGGGGTAATATTTATAAAGATTAGCAAGATAGGTTATGAAATAAATACTTGATGTTGAATAAAAGCTTCTTGCCATCTGCCAGAAGAAAGACATTGAAAAATAATCTCTGAATGCCTTGCTTCTGAACACCTGAACATATTCATCAATGGCAAATCTTAAATCCAATTTAGGTGGCTTGTCATTAAGAGAGCTTGGCTCTTTAACAGTTTTAAAGGTTGCAAAAATTGCACAGGCATAAACAATTGAAAGAACAACACCCGTAAGCATAAAGGGCATTTTCGACTCTTTTGAAAGTGCACCTGAAGAGCCGAATGCAGAAAGGAATATAAGAAGAATTATATAAGAGGGTATCATACCAACGGAATTAAAAATGTAGCTTACCGAGGTATACTGGGTTCTCTTGTTATATTCGGGTGCCAATGTTGGAAGCATTGCCGTATGAGGAACATCTACCATTGTGTATGCAGTTTTATAAAGAATATATGCGAATGCATAATACATCACGCAAGCAGTAGGATGCTCTTTCGCATCAAGCCCGAAGGAGTTCCAAAGCATTGAATACGCTATTACAAGAGGCGGTATGCTCCATAAAAGGTATCTTCTGTGCCTACCGTATTTAGAACGGGTACGGTCGGTAATAATACCCATCAGCGGGTCATTGATACCGTCCCATACAGTTGCAATCATTATGATAAAGGTGGCGTGCTGCAAATCCATTCCCACAACATTTGTAAGGAAAACAGTGAAATACATACTGATTATGTATCCACCGCCGCCAAGATAAATATTCGCAAAGCAATACTGTATCATAGGCCAGACCGTATCAACAAATCTGCCTTCAACCCCTATCGCTTTTTTAAATCTTTCGCCCAAAGATTATCACTCACTTAATTAATATTTTCCTAAATCTGTAATCTGAGGAATTTCAATTGACTCTGTATAAAGCTCTCTCGGATTATTTTCATCAAGAACAATAAGTCTTCCGCCATGCTCCATACCATAAGTGAAATAGCCTGCACCGAGAGTCTGATAAAGATCAATTCCGTCAACAGTCATTTTAAAATCATTAACATGGTCGTGGCCAAAGAATGCAGCGAAAATATCCCCTGTTTTCTTCCATGATTCAAACTGTTCGCGATACTCTTTTTCCATATTGGGCGGACAAGGTGTTTCTCTCACTCTGCCTTCAAGGATTTCGTGACCTAAAGCATAATAGTTTCCGTCTCTCGAGAATGTGTATTCATCATTTTCGGTAACTACTTTGAAACCGTCCAATTCCTGCTGAACGGGAATATGCTGGAAAAGAATTGCAGGAAGAGGTTCTCCGCCGTTTGCCTTATTAAGTTCTTCCGCGCGTTTTTCGTACCAGGCAATCTGATCATCGTGAACGTGGTCGTAGGAAAAATCCCCTGTTGAATTTCTCTCATAATCGTTGGAGTCCATAAGCCAGATTGCAAAAGCATCCTTATCACCTTTACTGCTTTTTATTGTTACACAGCAGTTGCCCGTTCCGTAAACATCTGCATCATTAAGGTTTGAACGGCAGTTAGGGTATTCCATATACTGCATCATCTGAAATTCTGTATGGAAGCCAACCTCACCATCATGATTACCGAAAACAACGCAAAGAGGAATATTTCTGTCTCTTATAGGCTTTGTAATTTTATTGATTGTGCTTTGAACGAGGTCATAGGTAAATTCTTCCCAATATCCGCTGATATTGTCACCGCCGAAAACAACCAAGTCGGGATTTGTTTTTGCAACAAGACTTTCAATAACATTGAGAGTTTCCAAATCTCTTCTCTCGGGGATTGAACGGTCTTCATCATCGTCCATTATAGGTTCAACATCGTGAATATCAGTTATATGTAAAATTTTAAATTTGCCGTCTGCACCGAATTTAAGCGGTGCAGGTGCTTCTCTTTTAAATCTGTCTGTTTTCCATTTTTTAGGATATCCCATTGCCATAGTAAATTCCCTCCGTGAATTTAGTTAATAGTATTTTTAGCGATATACAAGCAAGCTTGTGCGATATATTTTGTTTAACAAAATACGATATATTTCGCTACGCTCAATGCGATATGATATAAATTCTTATTTTCGTGTGCCGTCAGGCACATATCGCGCCACAAGCATATCGCATCGCAAGATATATCGCAAATCCGTCAGGATTTATATCGCTGTGGCTTCGCCACATCAAAACGCCCAATTGCCATTTTCAAAAATCTTGTATGCTTTGCCGTCTTTGTAACCTGTTATTTCAAGGTCCGGTGCGCCAATCATAAAATCAACATGAATCATACTGTCATTGACACCCAATGCCTGACATTCTTCAAGACTTTTTTCTTCAAATCCGTCAATAGTATCGCAGAAGCCTCTGCCGAGAGCCACATGACAGCTTGCATTTTCATCAAAAAGAGTATTGTAGAAAAGTATGCCTGTATCTGCAATCGGACTGTTATAAGGAATGAGTGCTAACTCACCCAAATACTTTGCGCCCTCGTCCATTGAGAGCATTTTATCGAGTAAGTCTTGACCCTCTTCTGCTTCCCATTCAACTGCTTTACCATCTTTAAATGTAATTGAGAAATTATTGATAATCTGACCTTGATAGGAAAGGGGCTTTGTGGAAACCAATTTACCCTCTGCAAAGCCTTTTTTAGGAGAAATAAATACTTCCTCGGTAGGTAAATTAGGATTAAAGAAATTACCTGAAAGAGTATTTTCTCCACCTCCGCACCAATGACTTTCGGGAATAAGGCTTGCTTTAAAATCAGTGCCGTTTGAGCTCTTATATTCAAGATAATCAAACTTTTTATCGTTGAGATATGCGGTTCTTGATTTCAAATCTGCATTATGATTTTTCCAGGCTTCCTCGGGGTCATTATCTTTTTTAACATAAACTGTTTTAAGAATTGCCTCCCAGAGCATATTATAAGCCTTATTTTTGGTTTCGTTTGGAAAAACCTTTTTCGCCCAGGCGTAAGAGGGCACTGCCGCAATGCACCATTGATCCTTATTTTCAAGAGCGTCGCTGTATTTTTTTGTTACCTTGTAACGAGCCATTTGGGATTTCTGCATTTTTTCACGATTTACGCCCTTGAGTCCGTCAGGGTCTTCGCTTTCAATATAAATTCTGCAGGGTACTTCCTCAACCATAAGCTTAAGTCTTTCCTCCTGCCAGGCGGGAACTTCACTTAAGGATTTAAGAGAACGGTGTTTGTAGTTAAGTTTAGTTATAGCCTGAAAGGCAAAATCCACTTCAACCCTTGATGCACCGGCTTTATAGCATTCGCCTACAAGAATTGTTACAAACTCGTGCTGGTCTGCCTCTGCATAAATTCTCACAGGCTGACCCTTCTTTATGTTTGCGCCCACTCTTGCAATAAGACGGGCATATTTTTTCTGCATTGTTTTGTTCATAAAAAAACCTCTCAAAACAAAATATTTATACGCAATAATTTTACCACAGTAACTTTATAAATACAATAAGAATAGCAGTAAATAATCACTATATAAGAAAAATCAAAAAGGAGAAACAGCTCAATTGAGTGTTTCCCCTTTTCTCGACTCACAAGAAGTCATTTAAAGGCTCAAATCAAACGTTGCCTTCTTCATAAGCTTTGATCATCTTTTTAACCATCTGACCGCCAATGCTACCTGCCTGACGAGATGTGAGGTCGCCGTTGTAACCCTGCTTAAGGTCAACGCCAACTTCCTGAGCAGCCTCCATCTTTACCTGATTGAGAATCTGCTTTGCATTTGTCTTGTTCTCTGCGGGCATATTGTTGTTTCTTGAAGCCATTTCTTAACACTCCTTCGCAATTAATCTTGCGTTTGCATTTTTATTATTAGAAGATAATTCAAGAATATTGCAAGAAAATTTTGACAGATATAGTTTCTTTTAAGAAATCAATTTCGTTGTGTTTTTGCACAAGAGAACGGTTTTACTTTTGTAAATTTTATATGATAAATAGAACTTTTTTCAAAGGTTGATTTTTTTGTTGCCAACGGAGGTTGCGAGTGATAATATATATTAGAATTAAAAGCGAAATTCCCCGAACACTAATACTTATAGGAGAATGTATTATGGTTAAAGTTGTTAAGTTTGGTGGCAGCTCTCTTGCAGATGCAGAGCAGTTTAAAAAGGTTGCCGCTATAATCAAGGCAGAGCCTGAAAGAAGATATGTTGTTGCTTCTGCTCCCGGCAAAAGATTTTCAGATGATATTAAAGTAACAGATATGCTTTATGATTGCTACAAGCTCGTTAAAGCAAATCAGCCCATTGACGATGCATTCAAGCTTATTGAAGACCGTTATAACGGCATAATTAAGGATTTAGGTATCAAGCTTTGGCTTCAGCCTGAATTTGACAGAATCAAAAATGCTATTGTTCACCACGCAGGCCGCGACTATATCGCAAGCCGTGGCGAATACCTTAACTCAATGGTTCTTGCAGCTTATCTTGAATATGATTTCATTGATGCTGAAGATGGTATTTTCTTCAAGGAAAACGGTACACTTGACACAGAAAAAACAAACGAAGAGCTTACTGCAATTCTTGCAAAACACGAGCATGCAGTTATCCCCGGCTTCTATGGTGTAATGCCCAACGGTACAATAAAAACCTTCTCACGTGGCGGTAGCGATATTACCGGTTCAATCGTAGCAAGAGCGATTAAAGCTGATATCTACGAAAACTGGACAGATGTTTCAGGTATGCTTATGGCAGATCCCAGATGCGTTGAAAATCCTCAGGTTATTTCAACAATCACATACAGTGAGCTTCGTGAGCTTTCATATATGGGTGCAACTGTTATGCACGAAGATGCAATCTTCCCTGTTCGCGAAATGGGTATTCCAATTAACATCAGAAACACAAACGCTCCCGAAGATGCAGGTACAATGATTGTTTCTTCTGTTGAAAGCAACAAGGTTGATACCGTTATCACCGGTGTTGCAGGTAAAAAAGGCTTCTCAGTTATCGCTATTGAAAAAGATATGATGAATGCAGAGGTAGGCTTCGGCAGAACTGTTCTTGAGGTTCTCGAAAACTACAACCTTTGCTTTGAACATCTTCCCTCAGGTATTGACACAATGTCAGTTGTTGTAAACGATAACGACTTCCTTCCTGTTAAGGATAATGTAGTTAACGATATTATGAGAAGAACGAAAGCAGACTCCGTAACAGTTAACGGCGGTATTGCTCTTGTAGCGGTTGTTGGCAGAGGTATGGCAGGTGCAAAAGGTACCGCCGGCAGACTTTTCAAAGCAATTGCAGAAAATGACATCAACATCAAAATGATTGACCAGGGTTCAAGTGAGCTTAACATTATTGTTGGTATCAGTGAGGATGATTATATCAAAACTCTCAACGCTATTTACCATGAATTTGTTGGTTAATTTATAATTCAATAAATATAATAGTTATACGGTCGGTAAAACAATTTGTTTTGCCGACCGTATAACATATAAAGTCCGTATTCAGAAAAACTGAATACGGACTTGCGCTTTTTTATCAGAATAAGCCTGCGATCAACTGAGGAATCATTGTGATATATTTGATAAGAAGACCGAAGATTTCTGTAAAGAAGTTTGCAACTGAACCATCAATTGTGCCGATAGCATCTGTAGGAAGCTTGGATTCTTCCTCGTTGGGTTCTGCTTTTACAGTTTTCTTGATTGCGTATTCATCAATTTTTGTAACTTCCTGAGTTTCATCGTTCACAACATAAGCTTCATAAACAAGCTTACCGCCGTCGATGTAGATATTGGAGAAGCAGCCGCCCATATCTCTTGTGGAAAGCTTAACATCTGCACATTCGTTAATGGGGTCAACAGGGTTTTCATTTACTGTATATCTCTTAGTACCTGCTGTTGAGGGAAGAATATAAACAGCACCATCGGGATTCTTTGCAAATGTTGTTTCCTGACCGTTGAATTTTTCTGTTACATAAGTAACATCCTCAACAACTGCATCGCCTTTAACCTGTTTTGTTCTGAAATACATATGGTCATGACCGGAAAGAACAACGTCAACATCTGTCTGGTCAACAATTTCAATAATTGTTTCTCTCATAGCAAGAGTATCGGGCTTGTTGATGTTCTTACCTGCAGAATAAACTGCACGGTGAAGAAGAAGGAATTTCCACTGAGCGTCAGAGTTTTCAAGGTCATTGATAATCCAGTTTCTCTGAGCCTGAACCATTGGATACATATCGTTGGAGTTAACAACGCAGAAATGAGCGTTGCCGTAGTCATAAGAATAGTAAACACCGTTTACGCCGTTACCTGCGCCATCACCTGCAGGAAGATTGAACATATTTGCAAACCAACCGATGTTGATCTTGTTTGTTATATTACCATCATGGTTACCTGCAACGGGAGCGATAGAAAGGCTTGTGTTAGCATCGTTGAATGCTTCGCCCCACCAGTTCCATTCGTCATTTGTGCAATCGTTAATAAAGTCACCAAGGTTTACATAGAATTCAGCTTTTTTGTTAGATTCCATAGCTGCATCCATAACAAGAGCTGCCTGCTGGAAGTTCTCAAGGCTGCTTGCCTGAACGTCTGCAATAGCGATGAATGAGAATTTGCTGTCGCCGTTATCAGTAACGAATTTACCTGTTGTGCTCCAGGTGTCTTCAGTCATGCTACCAACACGATAGTTGTAGGTAGTGCCCTTTTCAAGACCTGTAACAACAACCTTATGGCAATAGTAATCCTGGAATACTTTAACATCGCCTGTGTATGCCTGAGCGTTGTTGAATGTACCATCGAATTCTGATGCTTTAACGATTTGAATTGTTGTGTCGCAATATTCTTCTGTGTACCAAGTAAAAGCACGCTGAGTCTGAGTGTCACCATACATTGTGCTGTTAACACGAAGAGTTTCAAAACCTGTGCTCTCTGCGCTAACGCTTAAACCGATGCAGCTAAAAAGCATAATAACTGCAAGTAAAGCGGCGAGAGATCTCTTTGCTGTCATTTTCATAACTACCTCCGTAATTAAATGAATTACAAATACGGGCAGACAGTACCACCCATTTTTATGAATACCATTATACAACGGATTTTACATTATTTCAATACAAAAAGTAAATTTATTACAATTGCTAATATTGAGGTGAGATTTTTGGATAAAAGTTATAGAAGAGACGCAAAAACAAATAGGGCGGGTCATCTGACCCGCCCTTGTGGTATGCTATTCAGTTGTAAAATAATCGGGATATTTTTCTTTGATAATAACCAGATCCTCGTTATTTACCTTACCGTCCCCATTCATATCGCAAGCATATTTCTCCGAGGTCGAAAGCTTTTCGGGGGTTGCCATCTTCTCTGCTAAAAGAAGAATCTCCTCTTCATTATAGAAGCTTACCCCGGAGCTGTCAATGTCACCGGGAGCATAAACATCAACAGTCACAAAGCCATTGATAAACAGGTGCATAAACGATGCATCAATAACATCAATATAACCGTCACCGTCAAGGTCATATCTGATTATATCGTCATAGCTTGCAGTTTCAATCTGCTCGTGGTCATCTGCAAGTGCTTTATTTACAAGTGCCTGATAATCGGTCACATCAACTATTCCGTCATCGTTGGTATCACCGATATTTGCAACGGAATAGTTACCTGTATCGCCCACCTTTGCAACCTTATAAATACCCGTTG
>SVOP01000035.1 GCA_015066325.1 Oscillospiraceae bacterium | reverse complement strand
AGCCGAAAGAAAAAGGGACTGCCTCTTGACGGAATATGCCGTGTGCCTATGATTCCCGAGTGGAAGCTGCAGATGATGGCAAATTATATTTTCCGCAATTATCTTTCGGAAAAGGACAAGGTGCTTGCCCTTGCCAACTCAATGCTCGAGGCTCACATTGACGATAAAGAGGATGATGTTGATTATGAGGCTATCATTGAGAAAAAGTGCAGAGAGGTTGAAAGGCACAGAACGAAGCTCAGTAATTTCATTGATATGAGGGCAGAGGGTGAAATTGATAAAGAATCCTACACAAAGAAAGCTGCCGAGGTTAAAGAAGAGATTGCAAAGCTTTCTGCAGAGATTGAAGAGCTTCAGCTGAAGTTTAACAAAGAGCCTGTAATTACAGACTACAAGGACAAGCTGACTGTGCTTCAATATGCTCTGGAGCAGTACACAAATGCGGATGAAAAAGACATCCCCGAAAGTGTGATTGAAGCCTTTGTAGTGAAGATTGTAGTAAGGCAAGACGGCTTTGATTGGTATCTTCGCTTTGACGGAGACCCAAATGACCCTCTGCACATGAAAACCGAGGGTAAAAGAAGAAAAAACAGTTCTGTTTCTGTGGTTGGCGGTAAACTGCCAACCAAGCAGAATTGCGACACAGGCAGCAATCAAGGGATGAAGGAATTAAGCTGAAACCCTAATAATATCAAGGGTTCTCGCGACTTCTCCTATATCAGTTGTAGCTGTATAACAGCTATTAAATGAGCAATCAGCTCCCCGTATTCGAAAGAATATGGGGAGCTTTTGTTGTTTAGTTATAGCAGTTCAAAATACAGTGACATAGGTATTTGATTTTGAATATAATAGTTGTTTTTTTCTTGGAACTTGTGCTATACTGTACAAAAAACAATAGTAGGTGCAAAATGCTTTTTAATTCTTATGTTTTTGTGTTCTTATTCTTTCCGATAGTTATTCTTGGATATTTCGGATTGAATCATTTTAAACAATATAAAGCCTCTAGGATATTTCTTACCGGTGCGTCTTTGTATTTTTATGGGTATTTTAACTGGAGTTATCTTCTCATAATTGTTTCATCAATACTACTGAATTACTTGTTCAGTAATATACTTTTATCCAAGAAAACAAGCTCAGTTGTACGCAAGCTTACATTGTCTGTTGCATTGACTCTTAATATAGGAAGTCTTGCAGTTTTCAAGTATTTTGATTTTTTTGTTGATAACATAAATGCAATTTTCAATACATCCTTGCCTTTATTAAATCTTCTTTTACCTTTAGGAATCAGTTTCTTTACATTCCAACAGCTTTCTTATGTTATTGATAGCTATAAAAAGGATGTTCCAAAGTATTCTTTCATTGACTATGCGCTTTTTGTAACATATTTCCCACAGCTTATTGCAGGACCTATTGTAACTCATGATGAAATGGTTCCTCAGTTTGCAGACGAATCAAAGAAAAAATTCAATGCAGATAACTTTGCCTGTGGCTTGTTCGGATTTGCTTTGGGACTTGGCAAAAAGGTTATAATTGCAGATACTTTTGGACTTGTTGTTGATTCTGCATTTGCTGATGTTTCAGGTCTCGGTACTCTCAACGCCATTTTTGTTATGCTTTCCTATACATTTCAGATATATTTTGATTTTAGTGGTTACAGCGATATGGCTATGGGTATCGGTAAAATGATGAATATTGAAATTACACAGAATTTCAATTCTCCATATAAAGCTATCGGTATTGTGGATTTCTGGAAACGTTGGCATATAACTCTCACAAGATTCTTTACACGCTATATCTATGTGCCTCTCGGCGGTAACAGAAAAGGAACAATTCGTACATATATAAATATATTTATAGTTTTCTGTGTCAGTGGCTTGTGGCATGGTGCTAACTGGACATTTATTATATGGGGCATTCTTCATGGACTTGCATCCATAGTTACAAGAATTATTGATAATAAAACGGGTTTATTTTCTCAAAAGAATTCAAAGCTTTTGAAAATAGTGTTATGGTTATCAACATTTGCATTTCTGAATCTAACCTGGGTAATTTTCAGAGCAGATTCAATTGCACAAGCATTTGATTTTTATAAAGAAATTTTCAGTTTTAATTTGATTGAATTGAATCGTAGTTTTCTCAGTTTGATGCAAACGGACGGCATACGTTTGACAACTGAATTTATTCCTGTTATGGGTGATTATATAAAAGATTACTCTTGGTTGTGGCTTTTTGGCTTAGCATTTATTTTGTCTGTATTTTTCAAAAATGCAAGCTATCTGATTAAAAAATACAAACCCAAGTGGTACCATCCTGTAATAACCGCAGGAATATTGTTCTGGTGTGTTATGTCCTTCGGTGGAGAATCCTCCTTCTTGTATTGGAATTTCTGAGGTGAATTATGAACAGTAAAAAAATTATAATAGCAATATTTTCGATGTTGCTAAGTGCATTGTTAATTGTGGGTACAATTAATGTTGTTATAGACCCATTGTTTCAATATCATAAGCCTTGGTTTGGGCTTGAAGCTAATGTTATAGATGAGAGATATCAGAACGCAGGTATCGCAAAGAACTTTGATTTTAAAAACGTTATAATTGGCAACTCTATGTCGGAAAATTTTATTGTTTCAGATGTAGAAAAACTTTTTAAAGGGGAAACGGTTAAACTCACAGCTTCAGGTTCTCATGTGCTAGATTGGACATATTTATTGAATATTCTTTCTTCTAAAAAAGAGCCACCTGAAAATATACTGTTTAATCTTGATGCAGGTTTTTTTGATTCATCTGACAAAGAAACAAAACATGAAATACCTATGTTTTTATATGATAAAAACTATTTGAATGATATTGAGTATCTTTTTAATTTTACTTTAACAAGTAAATATACTTATGGTATGATAAAAGCAAATATCAATAATACAATTCCTGATTATAATAATGTTTTTGTTTGGGCCGACGAAAAGCAGCTTGGGAAAGATTTTGTTCTAAAAAATTATAATACTGATACAGAAGATGAAACCCTTGTTTCTCAACAAGAGTTTTATACTGCTGGCAATCTTGAACTATTAAAGAAGTATTTTGACGAGATGCCTGACACACAATTTGTTTTCTTTTGCTCCCCCTTTAGTGTGTTATATTGGAAAGAAAAGTATGATAGTAAACAGTTGGATGAATATAAACTTGAATTTGAAAAAACTTTTGAGTTTATGTCAAAGTATGACAATGTCACTATTTATTTCTGGGCTGATGAGGATATGTTAGATATTATAAGTGACCTTGATAATTATAAAGACTCAACACATTATGGTTTTCATATAAGCAAAGAAATAATCAGACGGATTAGCAATAATGTCGGTGTGCTGCCGAAGAAAAGAGAAAAATGGCAACCTTTGCTTGATAAATATTTTGATTATCTTGAGAACTTTGATTATGACAAGTTGTTTGAATAATCTCCTACATTTCTTCCCTGCCCCTCAGGCAGCAATCAAGGGCTAATTCCTAATAAAACAAATAAAATCTGTTACCCGAAAGGGTAGCAGATTTTTGGTTTTGAAATATAAATTTCTGTTGGGATTTGTAATATTTTCCTTTGGAAACGATATGTGTTTTAAAAGCGATGTGTTTGGCTTGAACAACAATTCTTGTTAGGATAGTTGCTTGATTATATGAGGTTAATGTGATAAAATACGGATAAAAATGAAGTGGATATTTAAGGGGAGAGCGCTGATGAAGCATATACTAATATCTAAAGAAAAAAAACAATATATTGCGAATTTGCATTGTCATACCACACTTTCGGATGGCAGAAAGACACCTGAGGAGATTCGTGATGCATATAAGGCGCAGGGGTACAGCATAGTTGCATTTTCTGACCACGATAATTATTTTGACCACAGTGATTTTTGCACGGATGATTTTGTTGCAATTAATTCTTTTGAAGCGGATATCAGCGACAATGTTGTGAGCAGCAGTCAGTTCCGTAGATGCTATCACCTCAATGCATTTAATATAAACGGTGATAAAGAGGTTGCGCTCCCTGCTACTCCCGACTACAGAGATATGAAGGCTGTAAATGAATATATACAAAAGCTTAAAGAATTAGGCTTTATAGTTGCATATAATCATCCATACTGGTCAATGCAATGTCTTGACGACTATCGTGATTTAGAAGGCTGCAGTATTGTTGAAATATATAACAACTCAGTGTTTATTGAGGGCGGAGATGATGGTCAAGAGCAGGTTTATGATGAAATGCTCCGTAGCGGAAAGAGGCTGTTTTGTACTATGGCAGACGATAATCATAATGAATTTCCTTTTGGTGATGTGCGTTGTGACAGCTTCGGAGGAAAAACAGTTTTTCTCTGCGATTCTCTCAGCTATGAATCTGTTATATCTGCCATGCAGAGCGGGTCATTTTATTGTACCCGTGAGCCGAGAATTTTTGAACTCACATTAGAAGATGGCAAGGTTCATATTGAATGCTCACAGGCTCAGCGTATAGCACTTTCTACTGCAGGCAGACGCTCAAAGGCTTTACACGCACCTGTGGGTGAATATGTAACTCAAGCAGATTTTCAGTTAGAGGATGAGGATGTATACTTCCGCATCGAAGTGATAGGTCCCTCGGGAAAAAAGGCGAACACTAACTCATATTTTGTTGAGGATTATGCCGATTAAATTAAAATGTTTTAAAAGCACTTGTTGCAGATATAAATCTGCGGTATAATGAAATCAGAAAAGCGGAAAGGTGCGTGAACAATATGAGCGAAAGCGTTAAAGGAAAACTGCCCGTAAACAGTCCGTTAGTTAAAATACCTTTCGGTGGGCTTACATCAAATATGCTTCGTACAATTGCAGTTATTCTTATGCTCAGTGATCATATATGGGCAACATATATGAGCTTCGGTAACTGGATGACTTATATCGGAAGAATGGCTTTCCCCATTTTTGCATTTCAGATTGCAGAGGGCTTTGTTCATACCTCAAGCTTCAAAAAATATGCTTTAAGGCTTTTGGGCTTTGCGTTAATTACCGAAATACCCTTTAACCTTTTTTACAGCAGCAGATGGTTTAATCCATACCATCAGAATGTGTTATTCACTCTTCTTTTGGGCTTGCTTGCAATATATGTAATTGATAACCTGAAGAAAAACAGGAGTGTGAAAAATGTTGCACTTTCGGTATTGTGGTTGGCTCTGATTTGCATAGCATCTGTTTTAGGCTTTGTGGATTACGGCTGCTCAGGTATGCTGACGGTTGTAATGTTCTATATTTTAAGAGATTTTCCATTTGCGTGGCTCGCTCAGCTTGTGGCAATGGTGCTTATTAATATTGTTTTCTTTGAAGGTCAGGTTTTCCCCATTGAAATCCTCGGCAAAGCCTTTGAAATACCTTTTCAGGGCTTTGCAGTATTCTCACTTATTCCAATCTGGCTCTACGGTGGTAAAAAAGGGAAATCAAGCAAAATCATGCAGTACGGCTTCTACGCCTTCTACCCCGTGCATATGTTGGTTTTGTATTTGATAAAATATTGGGCGTGAAAACACACTCGTTTTTGCGTGTTAATGTTTAATCAATAATTGATCAGGAGAATTTATGAAAAAACAAGTAAAAGTAAAATTTGTTGGATTTCAAAGTGGTGGCTATATCAACGGAATAAAGTTGAAAAACACTTGGTTATATAAAGTGTTGGACAAGCACTTTGATATCATAGAATGTGAAGATGCGGATTATGTTATATGCTCGTGTTTCAATTTATACGAATATTGTGGGATGAATCAAATTCGTATAATGTATTCAGGAGAAAACTATGTTCCTGACTATAATTTGGTTGACTACAGTATTTGCAGTTATCCTATTAGTTTTGGTGATAGAAATTTTTTCTTGCCTGCAAGTTTGTTTGGTTATGATGGAGAAAGAAAGAGCGTTGAAGACAGGAAAAATTGCTTTGATAAAAGCATTTTAGAAAATAAAACAAAATTTGCAAACCTAATTGCAAGCTATGATTCGGAAAATAATAACAGAAGCAAACTTTTTAATGAATTATCAAAATACAAGTTTGTGGATTCTCCCGGCAAATTTCTCAATAATTGTGATGCTGTGGTTAGGTTTCAGGATAATAGCAAGGTAGAGTTTCAAAAGCAATGCAAATTCTCTTTATGCGTTGAAAGTGCTGTTAGTACCGGTTTCAATACAGAGAAGATTATGGATGCTTTTTATGCAGAAACCATACCGATATACTATGGTGATCCTGAAATTGCTAAAATATTTAACCCGAAAGCCTTTATAAATGTTTCGGATTATGGATCAATCGAAGAGGTTGTTAAAAAAATCATAGAAATAGATAATGATGATGAACTGTATTTGAAAATGCTTAACGAACCTGTTTTTAATGAAGAGAAATTTATAACAAAAACTTTTGAAGAAGCAGAAAAATATATAATACATATTTTTGAACAGCCGATAGAAAAAGCAGGCAGAAGGTCAAAGGTTTATTGGCCGTTGGGCCACGAGGAGTTTTTAGTTAAGGCAACCAAAACTCATAAATTTTTGTATAAAAATAAGCTATATTTATTCTTGAAAAATATTCTACGAAAATTCAGGTGATAAAATGACCAGAGGCTTTGTAACCTTAACCACAGGTGATATAAAATATTACAAAATGGCAGTAAATATGTTGGCTTCTTTCAGGTTGCATAATCCTGAAACTAAGTTTGCTATCATTTGTGACAGAGAAAATGAATATACCGCTAAATTTGATGATGTGGTTGTTTTAGAAAATGCAAATGGTGATTACAGAGATAAATTTTCTCTTCTTGTTAAGTCACCTTATGACGAGAATATATTTATTGAGCCGGATTGCCTCATATACCGCAATCTTGACTTTTTCTGGGATTTATTATCTAAAGAATCAGATTTTTCAAGCTTTGGGTGGAACAATGGTGGTTTAGATTGTTGGTTCAAAACAGAAGAAACAAAAAATCGTTTGTTTGAACTTGTTCCCGAGCTTTTAAGAGATGCAGATGTTCCGCTTTTTAACCCGGGGTATCTGTTTATCAGAAATGGTGAAAGATGCGAGAAAATGTATAGTGATTGTTTGCAGATTGCCGAGAGAATAAAAAGTGATGATCTATTAAGAGATTATGCTCCGATATTATGTAACGGCAAGCTTCGTGATGACCCGATATTTGATTTAGGTATGGCAATAAATGATTTTATTTGTCACGCTCAACCTAAGGAATCAAAATGTATTTCTTTGCCATCAAAATATATTATAAACCAAATAGATATGGTTAATGGTAAGCTTGATGTGACAGACAAAAACGGAAAAGAGTTTAAAGATTGTTCACTTCTTCATTTTTCAACTCGCAGAGTTATGGAAGAGGGGCTATACCCTTGGCAATGCGCTATAATGAATACATATTTGAAGCATGGTAAAGCGTATAAAGTGTTGGATAATTCTTTAGTAGAATTCAGCTTTAATATATTTAGATTGATTAAAACGAGAGTGAAACACTTTTTTAAGTTTTAAACGAGTTGTTTATATACCTATTAAAATATTTCAACAAGGTGATTTTCTTGACAGATAAAAGCACTAACAAAACCTTGCAAAAAGAGAAGAATGAGCTTGCAAGGCTGAATAAAATGAGCAATCGCAATTCGGGAAGCAAATATTTTTTTGTTTTACTTCTGCTTATTGCAATTGTTAATATTCTTGATGAAGTAACAAGTAATCTGACAGTTACCGTTCAGTCCTCTTTTGTAACGGAGTTTTTCGTTAATAATCCATTTATGGGAAAATATTATACCTATGAAGATGGACTTGCATTCCATTCAAGCATAGGTGTTTTCACCTATGTCTTGGGAATATTTACACCTTTTTATAAAGCACTTGCAGATAAATGGGGCAGAAAACCACTTTTTGTGCTTTCAACCTTGGGAATGGCAGTGGGACTTCTGGTAATTCATTTGTCATCAAGCTACATAATGTTCCTTGTAGGCTTTGCAATTATCAGCTTTTTTATGGGGCACGATATTCAGATTATTTATATTCTTGAAGAAGCGCCCAACAAACATAGAGCGAAAATTTATAGTTTTCTTAAAAGCTTCGGTATTTTAGGCGTTATTCTTATTCCTACACTTCGTGATATTCTTATGGGTGACGATGCAACAAAATGGCGCGAGATTTTCCTTGTGCCTGCCCTTATCGGATTTGTTGCGGTGGGTCTTGTTCTTATTTTTGCAAAGGATACAAAAGTATTTATTAACGAAAGAATAGAATATCTTTCTCGCCCCTATGAGCAAAGGCAGGCAGAAAAAGAACTTAAAAAGAAGCAGAAGGAAGCCCAGAGAAATCAGTCCGGTGTATTTAACGGCGTAAAATATATCTTTTCTAATAAAGATACGAAAATGCTTATTATTGCCCACATTATTTTTGATGCGGCAATGCCTGCAATTGCGTTGTATTTTGAATCTTCAATGCATCGTGCAGGAATGAGCACAAGTAATATTACCAAAGCATTGTTTATGGTCCCTGTTATTTATGCCACAATAACCTTCCTTTCGGGATTTATTGCTGATAAGCTTGGCAGAAAGGTTACTGTTACACTTTTCTCGGTAACCTGCGTTGTTGGTTACGTTCTTTTTGTGGTAGGTATTCTTAATAATTGGAATCCATATTTTATAGGCTCACTTGCAGGCCTTTACCAAGGCTCTTATTGGATTGGCAGAGACTATATGAATGTTATGATGACGGAGAAAGTGCCCACAGATATTCGTGCCTCGGTTGTTGGTGCAGAGGGACTTTTGGTAATAATCGGTCTTGCGGTAGGTTATTTAACTACAATTATAGGAATGACCGCTATGCCGATTTGGTGGGCGTGTCTTGCAGTTTCAATTCCGACAGTTTCTGTTGCGGCAATTATATTTACTCTTAAGGTTAAAGAAACAAAGGGCGCAAGCCTTGATGAAATAGAATAGGAGAATGGTAAAAATGCAAGCAATTTTTGATTCCTTTTTGAATTTTGATTTAAGTGTGTTCCAATGGATTCAGGGCATACATAACGAGCTTTTGGATGCTTTAATGGTGGGTATAACAACTCTCGGTAACGGCGGAGCGATTTTTATTGCTATCGGTCTGGCTCTTTTGTTTACCAAAAAATACCGCAAGGCAGGACTTGCAGTTATTGTGGCTCTTCTTGTTATGCTTCTTTGCAACGACCTTTTCCTTAAAGAATTTTTCGCAAGACCGAGACCCTTTAACCTTTTTGAAACCGACCCTGAAAAATATGCGTTCTGGGATAAAAGCTATATTTTCCCCGAACTCATAGAAAAGCCTACAAGCTTTTCTTTCCCCTCGGGTCATACCGCATCAGCCTTTGCGGCAGCAATTGCTCTTTTGTGGCACAACAGAAAATTTGGTATCCCCGTAACAATTTTTGCAGCACTTATGGGCTTTTCAAGAATTTATGTTGAGGTTCATTACTGCACCGATGTAATTGCAGGTGTTGTTTCAGGAGTAATTTGTGCATTTGTTGCAGTGCTTGTTGTGAAATATCTTTTTCCCGTTGTTGATAAAGGGTTAGATAAGCTTTATCTGAAATTAAAGAAAAATAAAACTAATTCGTAATAAAAAATCGGAGAACGCAGATTAATGAAAAAGGTCAGTGAATATACGGCTCTTTTTAAGAATATCGGCTCTGAGTGGAAATGGCTTTTAAAGGTAATGAGCCGTTACCGCCTTGAGATTGCAGGCTACACCGTTATGGGTGTGGTCGGCATAGCTATGGGCCTTGGTGCAAGTGTGGCATCAAAATTTCTTATAGATGCGGTTGTGGGCAAAAACTCTCAAACTATTATACCTGCGGCGGCGTTGGTTATAGGGCTTGCGGTTTTTCAGCTTGTTGTTAATGCGTTGAGCTCTTTTGTTTCTTCTCGGGTGGGCACTCGCGTCAATAACGAAATCCGGGCAGAAATCTATGAAGCTATGGCAAATGCCGATTGGGAAAATATCAATAAATATCACTCGGGCGACCTTATAAACCGTCTTGAAGGCGATGTGAATTCTGTTTCGGGGAATGTTATATCTTTTTTACCCGGACTTTTTACGAAATTGATGCAGTTTTTCGGTTGCCTTGCAATAGTTTTATATTATGATGCAACTTTGGCTTTGCTCGCCCTTATGAGTGCCCCGGTTTTGTTTTTCTCTTCAAGATTTATGACTAAAATGATGAGAAAATATAACCTTGAAACAAGGGAAATGAACGGTAAAATTCTTTCCTTCAGTGAAGAATCCGTTCAGAATTTGCAGACCATAAAAGCCTTTGGCTTAACAAAGGATTATTCTGAAAAATTCAGAGCTTTATTAACTAATTATCGCAATATGCGCCTGTCTCACGATAAATTCACGATTTTAACAACACTCTGCCTTTCTTTTATAGGTCTTGTTGTGGCGTATTCTTGTTATGGATGGGGTGTTTACAGGCTTTGGTCGGGTGCAATAACCTTTGGCACAATGACCTTGTTTTTACAGCTATCGGGTAGCCTGACATCTTCATTTTCAGGGCTTGTTTCAATGGTGCCCGGGGTGATTTCCGTTGCAACTGCCGCAGGGCGAATCAAGGAGATAACAGAGCTGAAGAAAGAGAATACCAAGGATGAAAAAATAGCTGAGGAAATGCTTATAAAAGCTCGTGAAAAAGGTGTAAGCGTAATTGCAGAAAATCTGACCTATTCCTATGCGGATAGTGAAAAAGCTGTTTTAAATAAAATCAGCTTTTCCGCATTACCCGGAGAAACAATTGCATTTGTCGGGCCATCGGGTGAGGGTAAAACAACAATTTTAAGATTAATCTTAGGTCTTGTTAATAAAACCGAGGGCGAATTAAAATTAAAGATTGAGGATTCGGATGCTATATCCGTTTCACCTGCCACAAGGCGATTTTGCTCTTATGTTCCTCAGGAAAATGCGGTTTTCACAGGAACAATTGCAGAAAATATGAGAATAGTTAAGCCTGATGCTACAGATGAGGAAATAAAATCAGCTCTGAAAATTGCAGATGCCTTGGATTTTGTTGAGGCTTTGCCACTTGGCATTGAAACAGCAGTAGGGGAAAGGGGCGTTAATTTCTCCGAGGGTCAGGTTCAAAGATTATCAATTGCAAGGGCGGTTCTTTGCAATGCACCGCTTCTTGTTATGGATGAAGCAACCTCGGCACTTGACAGTGATACAGAAGAGAGAGTTTTAGATAATCTTATGCAGTCAAACGGCAACCAAACCCGCATAATAACAACCCACCGTCCCAGTATGCTGAACTATTGCCACAGAATATATGAATTGCAGGAAGACGGTACTGTAAAATTGAGAGAAAGGGAATGATTTTCCCTTTCTCTTTTTTTAGTGGCAAGTTTCGTGGTGCGAAAATGTACAGTAGAAGAAAAAGTTGGTTTTCTTTGTGCCTTCCTTCAAAGGAAGGTGGCGCAAAACAGCTTGTCTGTTTTGTGACGGAAGGTTCTTTGTTGCGAAGCAACAATTCTGTTTGCAGAACGTTTTGCCAAAGGCAAAATCAACACTTTGTGATGAAGAGTATCCCACCATCGCAAGCGATGGTCCCCCCTTTTTTGAAAAAGGGCATAAATAACCGCACATTCAATTAAATTTATTTTAGTTAGCATTTGATAATCTCACAAGGAATTAAATAACTTTGCGCTTTGCATTTTGCACTTTGCATTTTTTTAGTTTTCCCTTGACAAATATAGGCTTTTGATATAATATAAAATAGAATATCTTTAGAATGGTAAAGTGTTCTTATTATGTTTAAAAATTATGTGATTTGTCAGCGAAAAATTCAGATTGAAGCATCGGATTTCCCTTCAGATTGTGTAGATTGGCGCATTTTTGAAGCTGATTTTGATACCCCTGATTTTTCGGTTAAATGCAATGTGACCGAGCCTCTTCCGAAGGCGGAGGGAGTGCTTTGCGGTAAATCGGGTGATTTCTCGGTTTATTGCAAAGGTGAAACAGTTTTCCGTAAAAGAGATATGGGAAGGCTTGAAGGCAGTCTGACCAAATATGATTGCAAAAATCCTTTGGATTGTGAAATCTTTTTTACGCCCCAAAGCGCCCCTGTTTTTATGGATGAACGCTATTTCTGGACCTCTGTTCCGTTAGCGCAGTACCTCTTAATGAAAAAAGCGGTGCTGATGCACGCTTCATTCATAGATATAGGCGGTTCGGCAGTTCTTTTTTCCGCTCCCTGCGGAACAGGCAAAAGCACTCAGGCTGAGCTTTGGCGGGTTCACAGAAACGCCGAAATCATAAATGGCGATAAAGCAGGGGTTTACCTTGAAAACGGCAAAGCATTTGCAGGGGGAATTCCATTTTGCGGAACAAGCGGAATTTGCAAAAATCGTGATTTACCCTTGAAAGCAATAGTGCTTTTGAGTCAGGGTAAAGAAAATGCTGCAAAACACCTTACGGGTGTTGAAGCCCTGCAGGGCGTAATTAAAAACATATATCTTGATTTATTAGCTCCGATGGAGAAGCAAATGTGTATAGATTTCGTTATTGAGCTTTTGTCAAGTGTGCCTGTAATTTCACTTCAATGCACTCCCGACGAAAGAGCAGTAGAAGAACTTGAAAAGCTTTTATAAATCGGTTCGTAAAAATTAAGTTTAGAACAACAAAGCCGATGTTCTATCCGCCTTCCTTCGAAGGAAGGTGGCGCTTGACATCTTGATGTCAAGTGACGGAAGGTTCTTTGTTGCGAAGCAACATTTCGCCGCAGGTGAAACTAAAAAAGAAAGTGGTAAAATGGATGAAAAAGAACCGTTACCTGTAAACCAAAGCTTAAAGGGGTTAGCAAGAAACGGCAGAAGAAACCAAACTCCCGAGGAACGAAAAATGTGGTATGACTATCTGAATAAGGTAAAACCACGCTTTCACAGACAACGAGTAATCGGAAATTACATAGTTGATTTCTATTCTCCCAAATTAAAAATAATCATCGAAATAGATGGTTATCAACACTATTACGAAGAAAATCGAGAATACGACAAGAAAAGAACTGAATATTTAGAAAGTCTTGGATTTGTGGTTGTTCGATTTGATAATACCGAGGTAAAGAAAAGATTCCCTTGGGTAGTTAATGAGCTTATGGCTTTTTGTGAAAACAGAGCCAAAGAATTCAATATAACTGATTACAATTTCATAGTTGAAGGTTAAAATTCCACCTACGGCGGAACGTTGCTTTGCAACGAAGAACCTTCCGTCACGAAAAATCAAGATTTTCCGTGCCACCTTCCTTTGAAGGAAGGCACAAACACTACTGCAATATATAGCGAAAGAAAGGAAATGAAAATGGAAATATCATACGAAAATTTCATTTCCCGTATGTTTGCAAAAGCAGACCAGAATTCAATCCCTCTTTCAGGTGCATTTGAGTTAACCTCAAGGTGCACTCTCGATTGCAAAATGTGCTATATTCACCAAAATGGCGGCAATTGTCCCTCGGCTGAAAAAAACGGCGAATGGTGGGTGAATTTAGCCAAGGAAGCTCGCAATGCGGGCACATTACTTTTGCTTCTGACAGGCGGTGAGCCCATGCTCCACCCTGATTTTGAAGATATATATTTAAAATGTCGTGAAATGGGCTTGCTTGTGAGCATAAACACAAATGCAACCCTTATTGACGATGAAAAAGTGAGATTCTTCAAGGAGAATCCGCCACAAAGGCTGAATATAACTCTTTATGGTGCAAGCGAGGAAACCTATGAAGCCCTTTGCGGAAACGGAAAGGCGTTTAAAAAGGTTATGAGCGCCATTAAAAAGCTAAAGGATGCCGGAGTGAAAATCAAACTGAATTTCAGCATCACCCCATATAATTTCAAGGATGCCGCAACAATTCAGCAGTGGGCAAAGGATTGGGAGCTGCCCGTTCAGCCCGTCAGCTATATTGTTCCGCCCGTAAGGGTTTGCGGTGAAAGGGTTCGCCTTAGTCCTGAGGATGCCGCAAGAGAGCATTTTTTGTGGCAGAAACGTTTTTATGGAAATGATATGGGCGAATTTGTGAAAACCCGTGATTTGCCCCCTGATATTGAGGATTTCGGCGAATGCAGAAATCCCAATGGCGACAGAATTACCTGCAGAGCAGGGCTTAGCTCATATTGGGTAACCTATGACGGTGTTATGCTCCCTTGCGGAATGATTCCTCAGCCAAAAAGCGAAATCAAAGCTTTTACGGACTCTTTTAAATTCATTCGTGAGGAAAGAGAAAAAATAATTCTTCCTGCCAAATGCAAGGATTGCAACTTCAAAAAGGTTTGCGATAATTGCGCAGCAGTAGCCTTTGCAGAAACAGGCAGCTTCTCAGAAGCTCCCGAATACGCCTGCAAAAAAGCACAAGCCTATGCAAAATTTGCGAAGCAAATTTTTTAAGTGGCAAGTTGAAAGTGGCAACTGGCAAATTTCGGGACCTGCGGTCGGCGTTTTAAAATTCGGAATTCGGAATGCGAAATTCGGAATTAGCTTTGCAAAATGTAAAGAAAGAGCAACAAATCTGATGCTTCTTGTGCCTTCCTTCAAAGGGTGCGGTTGTGAGCGCTGCCAGTGGCAGATGCAGCGAACAATAAGCACTGGCACAATAAGGAGCATCACGAAGCGAATAGCGAGTGAGACGACTATATTGTAACTGGAAGGTGGCGCAAAACAGCTCATCTGTTTTGTGACGGAAGGTTCTTCGTTGCGAAGCAACAGTTCTGCTTGCAGAAAGTTTTGCCGTAGGCAAAATCATCACTTTGTGATGAAGAATATCCCACCATCGCAAGCGATGGTCCCCCCTTTTTCGAAAAAGGGCAGAAACAACAGCAACATCATTCGATTGCATCCCTTTTTGTCCGTCATCCGGCAATTTTTACAATCGGCTTTGCCCCGAAATTTCTAATTTCTCATTTTTAATTCTCAATTCACATAAAAACAATAAGCGAAAGCTTTTTATATAAATGACTACATAAATAATTCATTCTACATACTTGGAGGTAATGTATATGAAAACACATAACACAAAAATGAAAGGAAAAAAGGCTTTATCAATGCTTTTGGCATTGGTAATGGTGCTTTCTGTTGCAAGCCCTGCATTTTCAGAAATGTTGGGTGTAACTGCAAAAGCAGCAAGTAAGTTCGAGGCTGAACTTGCCTTTAATAACCTCTTTGTTTTTGAAAAATGGGCAAATGACACCATTTCGGGTAAAATAAACCCGGACTTGAAGAACAATGGTAGCATAGTAACCAATATTGAAACAGGTAGTTTTATTATCAGCAATAATCAGCCTGTTGATGATAATCCTTACAATGACGAAATATTTAACGGCGTTACCGATAGTGCAGATACAGCTTATTCAATCCCCGTAGAAGGAAATACATCATACACGCTATCCTATGATCTTACGGCGTCTTATAGGACTGATTTTGAAGTTATTGTATTCTACTATAAAGCTAATGGAGAGCAAGTTACGACAAGGCTCGATTCCTTCATTCCTAATGTTGCTAATAGTGAGAATATAAAAGTTTTTACTACTCCTGCAGATGCAGCATATATTCAATTAAGATTTGATAATAACAAACCGGGTACAACTGTCACTGTAAAAGATATTGCGGTTTATAAAACAGAGCTTCATCCTCAAAACAACCTTTTTGACTTCGACGGTTGGGCAAGTAATGCAAATACGCCTAAGCCGGCAGTTTTGTATGATTACGATGGTGGTACTGTTAAAACAAATACAGCAGAAGAAAGTATAACTCTTACTACTGCTGATGGTAGTGCATATAATACAATTTACACTAATTTCACATTATATCCATTGATTGGATTTTTACCGGAAGATAATGGCTATTATACAATAGATGTTAAGCCTAATGCCGCCTACACTGTTTCTTATAATCTTACTGATTGTAACCTTCTGGATTTCCAGGTGTGGATTGCCAGGTATAAAACAAAAGAGGCAGGTGAAGAGTATGATAGTTGCTTATATTACACAAGTTTTAATGCAACCCAATTAAACGGATATAACAGCTTTAGCTTCACAACCAACAGTGAAACCGACTATATTCAGATTGTTTTTGCTTCTAATCATGGTGGAAACGTTGGTCTTTCAGGTACTGTTAAAGACATTGCAGTTTGCGAAACCGAGAATCTTTTTGATTTGTCAGATTGGGTTAACTCTTCTTGCGTAAACTCCTTTTATGGCAATGGTACTGTAACTTTGGAGACTACGTCCACGGATGGTATTTCTTTTGCAACGAACGAAACTGTGTCTACATCAGCCCCCTTTTTATCTGGCGTTGAATTAGGTACTGCTGTAACGAATTGCTACACAATGGATGTTGATCCAAACACTACATATACTTTTCATTATAATCTTACTGATGGTGTAAATTTTAGCCATCCGGTATATTTTCAACCATTTGTCGCTTGGGTTGAAAATGGCGTTACTTCAGTTTGGGTAAACTATGAGACAATCAATTGGGGTTATAATCAGTTTTCGTTTACTACACCAGATAAGACCGATCGAATTCAAGTTGTTTTCTGTATTTATGATCCTAGTGTAACATGTAATGTCAGAGATATTGTTATCCAAAAATCTGAATTTGAGGAAAACACAGGCTACCCTCATCGTACATATTATCCGGAAGGTAGCGAAAGCTACGGCGAGCTTCCTACACCTTCCAATATTCCTGAAGGTCAGGTTTTTGCCGGTTGGTATACAGGTGAAAATGGTGAAGGCAGATATATTGCTCCTAACTCAGAAGTTCATTATTCAAGCCTTACTGTTTATCCTAAATTTGAACCTGAGGTAACTTCACTCAGAGTTGTTTCATATCCTAAAACAACTTATGATATTGGTGAAAAATTCAATCCTACAGGGCTTGCACTTGAGGCAACTGCAGCTGGTGGCTCGACCTTTACTATTACCTCCGGATATCGATATACACCGGAATATGCAAGCACACAGGCAGGAAATCAGAATATTACTATCTCTTATGGTGGTGCCACATGTACTCTTCCAATTACTGTCAGTGCAGGTGCGGCCGCACCTG
>SVOP01000137.1 GCA_015066325.1 Oscillospiraceae bacterium | reverse complement strand
CTGCAAGAATAACTGCAAATAATTTTTTTGTCGTTTTCATAAACTCAATCCTTCTTTCAATATTTTTCTAATTATACGACAAGAAAAAATCCAAGTCAATAATCATCAAAAATCTTGCCCGCTGGTTTTAGGATTACAATAGAAGTGTTACAATCAATTAAAAACTTTTTCTTGCATTTGTTATTTGTTCTTATTATTGAAAGATTTATAACAATATGGTATCATATTTGCAGAATGTTTGAAAGTAGGTTGCTTATGAATTATCTTAAGTATGTTAATATCAAGCAGGGCTCAAAATCCTTACATAGATTTTCTCAGGGTAACACATTACCTCTTGTTCAGAAGCCTTTCGGTTTTGCGGCGTTCAGCTTACAGACTGAAACCTCAAGAGGCAGCTGGTACTATCACCCCGAGGACCGCTCTGTTGAGGGGATTCGCCTTACCCGTCAGCCAAGTCCGTGGATCAGTGAACATAGTGCATTTACAATGATGCCTCAGATTGAAAAGCCCTATGTTGATTTTGAAGATTGTTGGTCGGGTTACGACCCCGAAAAAGCAATTTTACAGCCCCATTACCTTAAATGCTACCTTAAAAGACCTTTCTGCGATTTTGAGCTTACACCTACCGAATATGGTGCTTGCGTAAGGCTCAGCTTCAAGAAGGATTTTGACCGCTATATTTCAGTTCTGCCTGTTAAACGAAACTGCGAATATGAGTATGATAAGGAAACCAACCGCCTTTATTGTTGGACTGACTGCAACCGCGACAAAAAGAGCCACGATAAAGGCACAATAAAGGGTTATTATGTATTTCAGTTTGATGCAGATTCTGTTGATGTTGATAAAATTCTTACCGGTAGCAGAGATACCTGCGACGCTGAACACAGCTTACATATCAAGGGTGAAGGCACAGGTATTCATATTGCATTAAAGAAAAAGGATGTTACATTTACAGTTGCCACATCATTCATAAGCTATGAGCAGGCATTGAGAAATCTTCAGCACGATTCTGTTTACGGCAGCTTTGATGAGCTCAAAGCCGAGAATGAGCGTATATGGAATGAGTATCTTTCAAAGATTGAGATAGATGCAGATGAAGATACGATGAAAACCTTCTACAGCTGTATGTATCGTACTTTCCTTTATCCTCACAAGGCTTATGAGCCTGACGAAAATGGTAAGCCCATTCACTATTCACCAAGTGCTGATAAGGTTATTCCCGGTGTAAGATACACCGACAACGGCTTCTGGGATACATACCGCACCAACTATCCTTTCTATGCTATAGTTGCTAAAGATATTCTCCCCGAGATTATTGAGGGTTACATTCAGGATTATATTGACGGCGGTTGGCTTCCCCGTTGGACTGCGGGTGATGCTAAAAACTGTATGCCAAGCACTGCTATTGATGCGGTAATCGCAGATGTTGCAACAAGAAATCTGATTTCTAAAGATTTACTTGAAATTGCATTCAAGGGTATGGAGCATCACGCTAATAAATCATCCACAGTGCCTGCTTACGGCAGAGAGGGTTGCGAAGAGTATTTAGAGCTTGGTTATGTTCCTTGTGATAAATTCAGCGAAAGTGTAAACCTTACACTTGATGCGGCATACTTTGATGATTGCCTTGCAACTGTTGCAGGAATTCTTGGTTACGAAGACAAGAAAGAAAAATATTTTGCCCGCTCTAAGAATTACAAGAACATTTTTGATAAAGAAACAGGCTTTATGAGACCCAAGGATTCAAAAGGCAACTTCAAGCCTGACTTTGACCCAATAAGGTGGGGTGGAGATTACACCGAGGCTGCCGCTTGGCAGACAAGCTTTGCAGTTCAGCACGATATTGAGGGTCTGTCAGAGCTCTACGGCGGTAAGGACGGACTTATCAAAAAGCTTGATGAATTATTCACTACACCTGCTGAATACAGAGTTGGCGGTTACAACTACGAAATACACGAAATGACTGAAATGGCAGTTTGCGATTGGGGTCAATGTGCAATTTCCAATCAGCCAAGCTTCCATATTCCATTTATTTACACATATCTCGGTCAACCCGAAAAGACTGAATATTGGCTTAAAAAGATTTGTGCCGAAGGCTTTTCCTGGAAGGATGACGGCTTCCCCGGTGACGAGGACAACGGCTCAACTGCCGCCTGGTACATTTTCAGTTGCCTTGGTATTTACCCCATTACTCCGGGTAAACCCATTTACACAAACAACAAACCAATGGTTGATAATATCCGTATTCTCGGCAAAAAGGTTGATTTCACTAAATATGGAAATATGATTTCTTATAAAGAGATAATGAAAGAAATTGAAGAATAAAGAGGTAGATTAAAATGCATAAAAAACTTGCTCTTACTCCCCCTATGGGATGGAACTCCTGGGACTGCTACGGTGCGGCTGTAAATGAAGAACAGCTTTTTGCCAATGCAGATTATATGGCAAAGCACCTTAAGGACTATGGTTGGGAATATGTTGTTTGCGACATTCAATGGTCCGAGCCCACTGCAAACAGCTTTTACTACAACTATTTTGCACCTCTTTGTATGGATGAATATTCACGACTTATTCCATCGGTTGAACGCTTCCCCTCTTCTGCAGGCGGTAAAGGCTTCAAGCCTATTGCTGATTACATACATTCACTCGGTCTTAAATTCGGTATACACATTATGAGAGGTATTCCGAGACAGGCGGCACACCAGAACACTAAAATCAAATGTGAAGGTGTTACTGCAAGGGATATTGCAAACCCCACCTCCATTTGCAAGTGGAACCCTGATATGTACGGTCTTTACCCCGACAATAAAGGTGCTCAGGAATATTACGATTCAATATTCGAGCTTTATGCTTCATGGGGCGTTGACTACATTAAGTGCGACGATATCGCCAACACAGAGATGTTCCCTGATAACCCTTATTCTGCAAGAAAAGAAATTGAAATGCTCAGAAAAGCTATCGATAAATGTGGCAGAGATATGGTTCTCAGCCTTTCTCCCGGTCCTGCTCCTGTCTGGGAGCATGAGCACCTTGCGG
>SVOP01000034.1 GCA_015066325.1 Oscillospiraceae bacterium | reverse complement strand
AGCACCTGAACGAACAGAAACAAGAAGAGGATTTTCCTTGTCGCCAAATTTCTTGCCAACAATTTCTTCCATTTTGTCGATGTATTCCATAATCTGTGCCTGGATATCATCGTTGATTTTTCTGCCGTCCTCATAATACTGAGTACAAGCTTCAGTTGTGATTGTGAAACCCTGAGGAACAGGAAGACCGATGTTGGTCATTTCTGCAAGGTTTGCACCCTTACCACCGAGAAGCTCACGCATTGAAGCGTCGCCCTCTTTGAACAAATAAACGAATTTCTTGCTCATAATTTACCTCCAATATTTTTTTTGCGCGGTTTTCACGCAAATAGAGTTATTACACCATCGCTCATTGTAACACATAATTTCAGAATTTTCCATAGTTTAAAGGTAAAATTCCCATAATATAACATAATTTTTTTTGGTGAAGATAGACAAGTGAATGCGGAATACGGAGTGCGGAGTGCGGAATTAAGCTACCGGTCGCCAGTATATAAAAGTTTATCGGTCAGATACAAATCACCTTTGATTTGTATCTGACCGAATTTGTTTTACTGATATTCGCCTACTGTTACTGCCATAACGGAAATTAAGTTATAGCCTGTTTCTGTTTCTTTCAAGGTAATATCTGCATATTTGTCAGGTTGGGTTGCGGCGATTGTGCCGTCGGGAGCAACCTCAACATTATCTGTGCCCACATAGCCTACACGAAGAATTGCGAGACCGCCTGTTTTTTCAACAGACTCAATTCTAACGGTAAAGGGCGGAGTTACACCCGTAAGGGGAACTGTATAGGTGTTCGCACCTGCATCATAGGTAAACTCATAACCGTAACCCATAATACTTGAGTGGACGATTTCTACATCGGGTCCGAACATTTTAAGATAGTAACCTGCAACATCCTCAGCAGGAACTACAAGACCTTTTTCCGTTACATTATAATCCCCTGTTTTAACATCATCCGTTAAGAGAGTACAGATTGCAATATTAAGGAGAGCGTTTTTATCTGCCTTTGTTATATCAGAAAAAGAATCAGGGTCAACTCCGACTACCCAGGTTAAAAATTCTGCATAGCCTGAATAATCAATAACCTCTTCTTCACCCGAATAGAATTTATCTACTGCAAATTTACCGATGCTTACAACACCGGTAACTGCAAGGGCAAGAACCAATAAACCGATTATAAAAGAACCAATTTTTCTTTTTTTGTTAACGGTAACAATTTCACTCATAATTTTTACCTGCTGTATTTCTTTTTCGTACGCTCAGTACGTCTTTCGAGAGCTTCTTTTCTTGCTTTCTCCTGCTGACGTTTTTTCTTTTCCGCCGCTTTCTGACGAAGAATAAGGTTGATTCGGAAAACAACAATTGTTCCGCCGATTACCTGAATAATATCGCAACCTGTTGCCTCGGAAATTTTTGTTGCTATTTCCTTGGGGTCTTCAGGTGAGGATTCAAGGTGAACCTTTATTTTGAAAAGCTCTCTTGTGTTAAATGTATCTTCAATTTGTGCAATAACCGCATCTGTAACACCCTCTTTGCCAATCTGGAAAATAGGGTCAAGACCGTTTGCTTCTGCACGAAGCTTTGCTCTTTCTTTACTTGTCATAATTATATTTTTATTCCTTTTATTCTTTAGTCCATTTTGTACCTTCGCGGGTATCAAGGAGTGTAACGCCTTTTGATGCCAGCTCGTCACGGATTCTGTCAGCTTCTGCAAAGTTTTTAGCCTTTTTCGCCTCAACTCTCAAAGCAATCTGCTCTTCAACATATTTTGCAAAGTCATCAAGCTCTGCAGGCTCACCTTTATTTTCATCGAGCTTCTTTGCACCCTCGATTAAATCAAGCGAAAGAACCTTATCAAAATCGTTAAGAAGATAGATTTTTGTTTTATCATTTGTTTTCTCTTTAAGAACATCATAAACCGCAGTAACTGCAAGAGATGTATTTATATCATTATCAAGAGCGGCCTTGAAAGCACCCTGAAGCTTTTCAACTGCTGCCATATCAAGCTCATCACTGTCACAAGGATTAAGAGCTGCGATTTTCTTAAGGAGCTTATCATAAGCAGTTGCGGCACCGTCAAGGTTTTCATAGGAGAAAACAAGCTGTTTTCTGTAATGGGACTGCAAGCAGAAGAATCTGTATGCAAGAGGATTATAGCCCTTTTCCTCCAAAAGTGAAACTGTAAGGAATTCACCCTTGGATTTGCTCATTTTGCCTGAGTTTGTGTTAAGGTGAAGAACATGGAACCAATAGTTGCACCATTTATGACCGAGATATGCTTCGCTCTGCGCAATTTCATTTGTGTGATGAGGGAATGCATTATCAATACCGCCACAATGAATATCCATATATTCGCCAAGGTGCTTAAGGCTGATTGCGGAGCATTCAATATGCCAACCGGGATAGCCAACACCCCAGGGAGAATCCCATTTAAGAGCCTGCTCCTCGAACTTTGATTTTGTAAACCAGAGAACGAAGTCATTTTTATTTCTCTTATTGGTATCCTCTTCAACACCCTCACGAACGCCAACCATTAATTCTTCGCTGTCGTGTTTGTTGAAAACATAGTATTCATCCAGCTTCGATGTATCAAAATATACATTTCCGCCCGCAACATAAGCATAGCCTTTATCGAGAAGGCCCTGAACCATTGTAATAAATTCGTCGATACAATTTGTTGCAGGTTCAACCACATCGGGAGTTTTGATATTGAGCTTTTTGCAATCCTCAAAGAACGCATCTGTATAGAATTTTGCGATATCCATAACAGATTTATTCTCTCTTTTTGCACCCTTGAGCATTTTATCCTCGCCTGTGTCAGCATCGCTTGAAAGATGACCAACGTCAGTAATATTCATTACTCGTTTAACATCATAACCGCTATAGCGAAGATGCTTTTCAAGCACATCCTCCATAATATAGCTACGAAGATTGCCTATATGCGCAAAATGGTAAACTGTGGGACCGCAGGTGTACATATTTACCTTACCGGGCACATTTTCTTTAAAATTTTCTTTTTTATGAGTAAGTGAGTTATAAAGCTGCATAAATTCACCTTATTTCGAAAAGTCTATAAGTTTAATGGACTGTTTTACATAAATTACACCTGAAACTACACAAAGTGCAGCGGTAATCCACAAAAGTCCGTTTGCTACTGTAGAAATGGGGAAGCTTTCACCCAAAAGACCTATATCATTAAGCTCTGCAAGAATCATAATTACAAGGGAGAAAACCATTTGTGATATAGTTTTAAGCTTACCGTAAACATTAGCAGGAATAACAATTCCTTGGGCTGTTGCAACAAGCCTGAAGGATGTAATTGTAAACTCACGGAGCAAAACAATCATAATAATCCAGATATTGCAAAGGCCGAACTGCATAAATGCAAGCAAAGCCGCAGTTGTAAGAATTTTATCAGCAACCGGGTCTGCAAGCTGACCGAAAACTGTTACGATACCCTTTTTTCGTGCAATTTTGCCATCAAGGAAATCTGTAAAAGAGCCGATTGCAAAAACAATTAAACCGATTAAATAATGATGCTCTATATCACTCAAAAACAAAGCAAGGAATATGGGAGTCAGAATTATTCTTATAATCGTCAATTGGTTAGGAACATTCATATTTTTCATACTGCTTCACCAATGAGAGAATACTCATCCTTATCAAATATTTCAACAGGCACAATTTCGCCGTTTTCAATTTCATAACCACAAGTGAAAACTATGTTGTTATCAATATCAGGAGAATCCATATATGTTCTGCCATAGTAGCTATCTGTGTAAGAATCATAGCCTTCAACAAGAACATCATAGGTTTTGCCCATACATTCTTCCAGCTTCTGTTCGGAAATTGTATATTGCTGAGTCATAATTGCTTCGACTCTGTCTGCAGCAACCTCGGGGTCAACCTGATTGGGGAAATCATATGCAGGCGTACCCTCTTCGCGAGAATATGCAAAGCAACCAACTCTGTCAATCTTAGCTTCATTAACAAACTCGGAAAGAGTTGTGAATGCATCCTCTGTTTCACCGGGGAAGCCAACAATAAATGTTGTTCTCAAAACAACATCGGGGATTTTTGCTCTGATTTTTTCAACAAGAGCAAGCAGAGCTTCTTTATCACCCTTTCTGTTCATAGCTTTAAGAATTTCTCCGTCTGCGTGCTGAAGAGGAATATCAATGTAATGGCAAACCTTTTCATTTTCTGAAATTGCTTCTAAAAGCTCGTCAGTAATTCTGTCGGGATAGCAATAAAGAAGACGAATCCATTGAAGCTTTTCAATCTTATTGAGTTCTCCTAAAAGCTCGGGCAGCTTAAGTTCACCATAAAGGTCTTCACCGTATCTGGTTGTATCCTGTGCCACAAGAATAAGCTCTTTAACGCCTTTTTCGCAAAGCATATTTGCTTCCTCAAGCACGTCTTCCATTTTTCTGCTTCTGAATCCGCCTCTTATTGAGGGAATTGCGCAGTATGAACAGCAATTGGAGCAACCATCTGCAATTTTAAGGTATGCAGTATATTCGGGAGTGGTAAGAATTCTTCCGCCGTCAAGGGGCAGCTGCTCTTTATCTGGAAAGCTCTTATACTGCTCATCATTTTCAAAAATAGCATCGCAAACTGCAACAATATCTGCATTTGCACCAATACCTATTACACCGTCAACCTCAGGAATTTCGGTAAAAACTTCATCATTATATCTCTGAGCAAGGCAACCTGTTACAAGAATCTTCTTGAGAAGTCCGTCTGCTTTTAAATCTGCCATTTCAAGAATTGCTTCAATAGATTCTCTTTTGGCATCCTCAATAAAACCGCAGGTATTAACAATAACAATATCTGCTTTATCTGCTTCCTGAACAAGAATATAACCTGCATCAACAAGCTTTTTAAGCATCAATTCTGCATCCACCTGATTTTTAGGGCAACCTAAACTAATCATTCCGATTTTTCGTGACATAACTTTCACCTCTTACTTTTTATCGCCCGGGCATTTCTAATTCACATTCATAAAATGCGGATTTTATATCTGAATAGGAGTATCCCATTCTTACGAAACGATTGACAATTCTTTTTCTGTCTTTTTCCGTTTCCAGCTTGTTTTCGTATTTTGTCCTTAACATTTCTATAATACGCGAAATTGGCTCGTTGTCAAGTATTTTCAAGGTATTGTTAACAGTTTCGCCATCAACACCCTTCATTTTTAATTCGTATGTAATTCTCCTTACATCATATTTTTTTACTTCAAAAAGATACCTTACATACTCCTTGCAAAAGGCCTCATCGTCAATATATCCTCTATCCAGCATTTTATCTACCGCTCTGCGAGAAGCCTCTGCACCAAACTTTAATTTCAGCTTATCATAAAGCTCTTTTTCAGAATAGGCTCTCATAGAAAGGTATGTTATCCCCTTCTCATAAGCAGAGCGAAAGCCTGCCTCCTCTTTCAAGGAAGCAAGCTGTGTCTCTGAAATTTCCTGGCCATCCTTAATACCGCAAAGGTACCAATAGTCATCATAAAGTGTAAGGGTATAAGTGCCGTCAATATAGATATGAACCTTATTGCCGTTCCCCTGCTTAGACGTAATTTTCATTATTCGTCATCATCAACTGCAATATCAATCTTTGCTCTTGCAGTAGCTTTTGAAACGGGCTCTGCAGGTGTGGGGGCAGTATCTCTTCTGGTAATGGGATTTCTTGCGGAAATGAGATTTTTGATACCTTCGCGAACCTTGCCCTCTACCTCTGCGCAGAACTCGGGGGTGTTTCTGATATACTCTTTTACATTATCTCTGCCCTGACCGAGTCTTTCCTCGCCATAATAGAACCATGCACCGCTTTTTCTGATAACTTCCATTTTAACAGCCAAATCAAGGAGCTCGCCGTATTTGGAAATACCTTCACCGTACATAATATCAAATTCTGCCTCCTTAAAGGGAGGAGCAACCTTATTTTTTACAATTTTTGCTCTTGTTCTTGAACCGATAAACTCATTTCCTGCGCCTTTAAGCTGTTCAACTCTTCTAACATCAATACGGATAGTTGAATAGAACTTAAGTGCACGGCCACCTGTTGTAACCTCAGGGTTACCGTAAATAACGCCAACCTTTTCACGAAGCTGGTTAATAAAAATAACAACAGTATTGGATTTTGAAATTGCACCTGTTAATTTTCTTAAAGCCTGTGACATAAGACGAGCGTGAAGACCAACATGAGAGTCACCCATTTCTCCCTCAATTTCTGCCTTAGGAACAAGAGCCGCAACAGAGTCAACAACAATAACATCAAGAGCGCCTGAACGGGCTAAATGCTCTGTGATTTCAAGAGCCTGCTCACCGTTATCGGGCTGAGAAACAAGAAGTGAATCAATATCCACGCCGAGGGCGGCTGCATAAACAGGGTCAAGAGCGTGTTCAGCATCAATAAATGCTGCTTCACCGCCCATTTTCTGTGCTTCTGCAACAACATGGAGAGCAAGGGTAGTTTTACCTGAGCTTTCAGGACCGTAAATCTCAACAATTCTGCCACGGGGAAGTCCACCAATACCTGTTGCCGCATCAAGAGCAATTGAGCCTGTGGGAATTGCCTCAACATTAAGACCTGCATTTTCGCCCAAGCGCATAATAGCACCTTTACCAAAGCTTTTTTCTATCTGTGAAAGTGCTGTTTCAAGAGCTCTGCTTTTTTCGTTTTTTTCTGCCATTTCTTATTTATCTCCTTTTTGATAGTGTACAAATGTTCGGTTACAAGTAGCATTATATAGCATCATTTTAAAAAAATCAAGCAATTTTGAAAAAAATATCGGAATATTCCCCCTAAATATATGTGAAAGTTCATAAAAACGGACATTTTCAAAAAAAATGCTTGCATTTGACTGCGAAAGGTGATATTATACATTTCGTTGTCTTATGACTTAATTGAAAATTTATGAAGGAGGTGCAGCTCAATGGCAAAATGTGAATTTTGTAACAAAGAAGTTGCTTTCGGCATCAAGGTTTCTCACTCTCACAGACGTTCAAACAGAACATGGAAACCCAACGTTAAAAGAGTTAAAGCAATCGTAAACGGCTCTCCCAAGAGAGTATATGCTTGCACACGCTGCTTGCGCTCCGGTAAGGTTACCCGCGCTATCTAAGTAACTGAATTGTTAAAAAGCATACGGCTCCGAAGCTCGCTTCGGAGCTTTGCTTTTTTATTTTTGTTTACCGTTTATACAAAAACACTATGTTTTTTGTATAAACATTCCTATTGAAATTACAATTCTTCTATAATATAATTATATTAGTATAATACCGCTTGAAAGGAAGTGAGCATTTGAACAAGAAAAAACTGTTAAGTTTTGCTTTGTGCTTGTGTATTCTGATATCTTGTTTGTTTTTTACAAATAATGTGCCCACTGCAATCGGTGGAACAACGGGCGTTTATGAAAGTGCAGAGCCTGTTTGTCCCCCTGAAAGTGATTTCACTTACAGACCCATTCCAATAAATGAGCCAACAAAAGCAGTTATAACCGGTTATACGGGTAATGAAACCAAAATCATCGTTCCGGAAAGCTTAGACGGATTGCCCGTAACAAATATAGCTTATTCCGCATTTGCAAAAAATGAAAAAATCACATATGTTAAGCTTCCCTCTACACTTATCGGTATCTCAGGAAACGCTTTTAACCTATGCTCTTCTTTGAAAGAAATTGATATTGCTGCTTCAAACGAAAATTTCACAATTGTTGACGGAGTGCTTTACAGAAAAGAAACTGATAAAGCCTCTGAAAATTACGGCAAAATCAAATCTCTCGTTATTTTCCCTGCAGGAAAGGGTGGTAAATTCACTATCCCTTATGGTGTCGAATCGATAGAATCCTATGCATTCAATTCCTGCTATAAGCTTACAGAAATTGATATGTATAACACAGTGACTACAATCGGTTCTTATACATTTTCACATTGTTGGAATTTAAAATCTATTCGTCTTAGTGATAATCTTCAATCCTTAGGTCTTGAAGCACTTGCTTATTGCGATTCTCTCACAAGAATTAATCTCCCCACCGGGTTAACTACTATTGGTAAAGATGCGGTTTTAGGCGGTATAGATTCTGACAGCAATAAATTCTATTACTTTATTGACGGTATTTCCTGCACAAAAGATTCCTATGCACACCAATATCTTCTGGACCAGGCTTTGCCCGAAAGCATTATTGTGCTTAATAACCACACAATAACCGATAATGATACAAGAATAAAAATTATTGATGCTTACAATGTACTGCCGAAGGATAAAAACATTGATATAACTGTGGAAGAAATTCCCTTAAAAGATGTTGAAAGCCTTTTCCCCACAAGATATTCAAAAGCCTTTGCTTTTGACATTGATTTTCTTTGTGACGGTGAATTATACACCCCCGATGATAATGTCGTTATAAGCTTTGATGCTGTTTGCCCCGATGCAATTCCCAGTGCAACAAAAATTTATCAGCAAATTGGCAACAGCCTTGTTCTCGTAAGCGGTTCAGCGCACTCTCCGTTTGTTGGGGCACAAATTTCCCGAGGAGGAAGGTTCATTATTCTCACAAATGATGATTTTTCTCTCAAGGGCGATATAGATGGCGACGGTCTGGTTACACTTTCAGATGTAAAAACTGCTTTACATGCTTCAACCGGCACTCTCACCCTTACTTATGAACAAAACGCAGCCGCAAATGTTGATAATTCTCAGGACGGCAAAATCACCACAAAAGATGCCCGTAAAATTCTCCGTCTTGCAGGCGGAATGGAAATTGAATAATTTTTTTGGAGGCAATTATTATGATAGGTATAGGAAAATACAAGGTTGATATTGACCATATGTTTTTCAAGGGTCAGGCTATTTTCGAAATTGAATTTGAAAACGGCAACTACGAATTTGAAATCGAAATAGATAATGCAGATTTTGATATGGATATTACCATAACTGAGTTTGAAGAAGACGGTGATACACTCGATGCAAAAGCAACCGTTGCTATTCTTCCCGGTAAAGAAATTGATGTTCACCTTACCTTTGAGGATGATGGTTGCAACGGCTATTTGAAAATTCCCTTTGTCGGAAAAATCAAAATTAAGGATGCTGTGAAAATTTAAATTTTAATACCGTTTTACCCTTAGAGCGAGTAAAACGGTATTTTTTCAACAAGTCCTCAGGAAAGGAGCTTTGAATTTGGCAGAAAACAAAATGCGAGAAAAAAGAAACCCCAATTTGCCCGAATGGTTTAAGCTTGATAATGCGGCTTCGGTTTTCCCCGGTCAGAATACGGGTACATGGTCAAACATTTTCCGTTTTTGTATGGAATTAAGGGAAGAGATAGACCCTGATATTCTTACAAAAGCCTTAGAAAACATAATGCCACGTTTCCCGGGCTTTGATGTTCGTATCAGAAAGGGGCTTTTCTGGTATTATTTCGAGAAAAATCCAAATGTTGCTCCCGATGTTAAGCCCGACATTCAAAACCCTTGCCACCGTGTTAAATTCAAAGAGAACAAAGGCTTCCTTTTCAGAGTTTATTATCACGGAAAAAGAGTTGCCGTTGACACTTATCACGCTATAACGGACGGTCACGGTGCCGCAGTATTCTCTTGCACTCTTGTGGCAGAATATTTAAAGCTTTGCGGTCACAGTATCACTCCCGGCGGTCTTGTTCTTGACACAAATGAGGCTCCGAAAAAAGCGGAATTAGAAGACACTTTTTCAAAAATCGCCAATTCAAAAGGAAAAATCAAACGAAGTGATAAATATGTTTATCACGCAAAAGGAACGAAGCTTCCTAAGCATATGGTAAATATTATTTCAGGAACAATGTCCTTTGGTGATATTCATAAATATACAAAAGAACACGGAGTAACCATAACGGAATTCTTTGCTGCTCTTCTTTTGCAGGTGCATATTGAAAAGCAACGCAAGGAGTCTAAAAAACAGAAGGAGGTTTCTGTTCAGGTTCCCATTGATTTGAGAAGTGTTTATAAAACCGAAACGCTCCGAAACTTTACCATTTGCCTTCGCACTAAGGTTGACCCTCAGTTAGGCGACTATTCCTTCGAGGAGCTTCTTAAGCAGGTTGCTTACCAGCTACGACTTGCAAATGATGAAAAAAAGCTTAATGCAATGGTAACGGCTAATATGGGTCTTGAAAGAAATCCCGTTTTAAAATTTTTACCCTTAGCTATCAAAGATACAGGTGTTGGTATTTCTTTCCTTATAACAGGTGAGCAGACAACAACCGTGCTTCTTTCAAATATAGGTGCTGTTAAGCTCCCGGAAGATATGCTGCCCCTTGTGGAAAAGGTTGTGTTTATGCCCGGTCCGGGAGTAAGGAATGCTGTAAGATGCGGTCTTGCAACAGTTGGGGATAACCTTGTTTTTACAGTTGCAAGTATTGTAAAGGAAACTGATATTGAAAAAGAAATTTTTACAAGGCTTGTAAAAATGGGTTTCCATGTAAAAGTTGAAAGCAACAGAGATTAATAAAGGATGTTTAAATATGTCATATTGTGTTAATTGCGGAGTTGAGTTAGATAAAAGTGCTCATAAATGTGCCCTTTGCGACACTCCCGTGTATAACCCCAACGAAAAAAGTATAGAAACCGCCCTACCATTTTCTCACACCCCTGACATACCCGTTGGGATAAAGCAAAAATTCATAGCGCTTATTGTTACATTCATACTTTTAATTCCTAATATCGTATGTATGTTCATAAACTTATTTTTAAATCCCGAAACTCTATGGTTTATTTTTGTGGCTTCAAGCTCTTTTTTGTGCTGGATTTTATTTGTATTTCCTTTTTTTACCAAAAAGCTTCATCCATATTTAATGTGGGGCTTTGATACCTTGGCGGTTGCCCTTTACACTTTGGTTTTCTACGCCAATGACCCAAGCGATGCAAAATGGTATTTTAATATTGCATTACCGATTATTGCAATCATTTCCGCCTGTGTTTTATATTTCACCTTCTGGTATCGCAAAAGAAAACGCCACTGGACCTCAAAGGTGCTTCACATTTTCATTGATCTTGTGATATGCCTTGGTATTTCAAGCCTTTGCTTTTTCCTTGGTAATTATATTGTTGCTTGCCAGATAACCATTGTCGCAGGAGCGTGTTGCTTAGCTTTGGTTTTCTTCTGGTTATATGCTAACAAGAGTAAAAAAGTCAGAGCGTGGCTTGCAAAAAAGCTTTTTGTTTGAAAATTTATCACACCATTGAAATTTCAAATAAATTTCAATGGTGTGATTTTGTTTTATAATCTTATAATTGGTGCTTTAAGAATACCTGTTTTTCTTAAAACATATTCATAACTCCAGTTTATGCCGATGCTTCTCCAGGCATTAGGACCGTGCCAGGATTCCTTTTCATTTACAAGGTGGATAGGACCGAAGGAGTTGTATCTATGCGTGTAAAGCTTAACACCGATTTCGTGCTCACCATTTGCAAGTCCTTTAATTTCAAGATTATAGGGCGGATAAATAATTCTGCCTTTTTTCTCGCCGTCAACCTCAACGGTAATAAGTCCACCGCGATAATCCGAGGCTTCAACCTCTACACTGCCGTTTTCAACATTAACGGGAATTTTATATGTAATTGCACCGCTGTAGAAGGGGAAGCCCTGTGAAAGAATTTCACCGAAACCAATTTTCTCGGGAAGAGGGATAATTGTGCTTTCAGTACCTACAACCTTAACACCGAAGTAACCTAAAACAAATACTGTTTCAAGGTTTGCAGATGGTCCGAATGGGTATGTGATTATAAGCTCATTTTCGCCTTTTTGGATTTTACCCAGCTTCACCTTGAAAATAGAATAGTCAACATAATTATTCACAATTTCTTTTGAAACCTTTTCGCCATTGAAGATGATTTCTGCTTTATCTGCATCCTCAAGACCAAGGAAAGCATCCTCATAATCAATTTCGCTGTTGAAGGTATATCTGAGAGTAACCTTGCTTACATCGGGTGCTTCTCCGTAAACCCAAGGCTGAACAATCGCCTCGCCTCTTTCACGAAGACCTAATCTTTCACGGCAGATATTATCAAGTCTTAAAATCTCTTCTTTGGGTGAAAATTCAGTTTCACCCTCGATTTTAAACTCTGCCATATCAAGAACAAGAATATTTTCTTCGGAAAGCTGATATCCCACCTGAGAAGAAACACAGCTTTCTGTTTTTTCTGCCTTTTCTTTTTCTGTTTTGGGTGAAGCCGAAGCTACATCAACCAATTTATAAAGCCTTGATTCATAGCCGTAAATATGGTCTTTTATTACAGTTTTTCCGTTTTTGATTTCATAATTTGCGTGAATAATATTTCCGCTTTCTGTGTCATAAATAACAATACCATATTCACCGTTTATGGTAATTCTTATATTATCGCCATAATCTATATCCTTGTTATAAGGTTCTTTATCGTGGCAAACGAAAAGCCATTTGCAATCCTCATCCTGACGAAGCTGATAAATAAGGTCATCAGTAAGACTTCCGTTATCGTAACGAATTGTAAGAGTTCTGTCCTTTTCCATTGCGGTAATAAGTGCAGAACGGGTATAGTCAATGTGTTCGCTGATATCGTAAAGGGCTTTACCTCTTTCGGAAGCAACTGCATCGCAAAGCTTGGGAGCAGCACCCAGGAAAACAAGTCTACCACCGTTTTTCTTAAATTCCTCGAGACGCTCTAATGTAGTTGAACGAAGAGTTTCACAAGCAGGAACGATAATTGTATCATATTCCATTTTGCCAACTCTTAAGGGAGCAGTGCCTTTTTCGCAAAGAGTTGGTAAAAGTGATTCGCTGATGAAGTTAAAATCTATACTACCTTCAAGAAGCCATTTTGTAAGGTTAAGGAAGTTTTCGTCGGCACCGTCACGGAAAATAGCGGATTTATCATTGGGACCCCAATGAAGCCAGAAGCTTTCAACGGGATGAATAACGCCAACCTTAACAATGGGCTTACCTCTTGTAAGAGCAGTATTAACTCTTGCAAAATGGTCTTCAATTGCACCGTATTCTTTATACCAGGGTGATTGATATGAAATTGATGCAGGATAATCACGCTTTGCTTCGCCTGCCATAGCATACCATGAAAGATGAGGAACTCTGACAGTTATACCCAAAGCTGCCTGCCAGTCGCCCTGATGCTTATAGGTTCTGAAATCGCAATCCCAACCGGTTACACCATAAAGCTCGGAAAGAACACCCTCATAACCGAACTGATGTGCCGCAGACTGAGCCTGCTTTGCAGTTGTAAATTCGTGGGAGTTGCAAAGCAAATCTATACCGGGAAGCTGAAAGCTTCTGTAAGAACGCATTGCTTCGCCTAAAGCAGCAGTCTGGCTGTGGAGAGTGGGCTCTTCCATCATATGACCTGTAAGAGCAATTCCGTTTTCTGCACACCAGGAGCCAACTGTATCTGCAAAGGACTGTGCAAAAAGCTCTGCAATAAAATCGTGATAACGATAGCGGTGAATTGAAGGAGCACTCTCCTTCAAATCCCAGAAAATTTCAGGAAGGGTGTCAAGAATATCTGCACCGTAAGCCTCTTTATAAAGCTCAGGAACTTTATCTGTCCAGGGCATTGTAACATCTTCAGTATCAAATGAGTTATCAAATGTATCCTTTCTTGTAAACTGAGGCTCATCGGTAAAAATTGCAGGAACGGTTTTGTCAAACTCATAGCCTACGCTTTCCTTATATCTTTCGTGAGTAACCTCAATAAATCTCTTGATTGCATCCGAATTAAGTGTATCAACATAGCTCTGGTCATTATGCCAGCTGTTAGGACCGTAAATATTTAAAAGAGCATACCACTTTGTGCCCTCTGCCTCATCATCCTCGCCTATTCTTTTATAGCTTTCAAGGTAGCCGTCACTATCAAGCACAACATCATAGCAAGCTAAAAGAATATCGTTACCGCTTCTGTCTCCATTGGAGCGTGAGCAGTTGCCTGCACTGAAAGCCTCGCCCTGCTTTACAGTTGTGAAAACAAGGTTTCTTGCTCTGTATTTTTCATCACAGGTAACAAGACCGCCTGCAGCACCTGAGGGCCATCTGTCCTCATCATAAAGCCAGGCAAGCATATCCTCGCCCTTTGCTTTTTCAACGCAAGCCTTAACAAGCTCCATATATTCGTCACTTAAATATTTGTTTTTAAGACCTGTTCTTACGTGCATATGAAATCCGCCAAGACCCATTTCCTTGAAAACATCAATCTGACGGCAAAGCTCTTCCTTTGTGAGCAGATTATTCCAAGCCCAGAAGGGTGTTCCGCGGTATTCCGCAGTCGGATTTTTAAATAGCTCCTCTGTTAAAGCAGAAACAGAATTTTTCTTATAAAGCATAGGATTTCCTCCCTGTTTCAAATTAAATTAATTTTATCATAGAGAAATTTTAAAAGCAATAAAAACAGCCTATCGTGATGTTACAATTTCGCGGTTGATATATGTGCAAATTGTATGATATAATCAGGTATATAATTTTTAGTTCGGAGTATATTTTATGAAAAAAGTCGGTAGAAAGGTTCATTTAATGGCACCTGAGGGTTCAATAAGAAGAATCGGCGAGGGCTCATTTATTCGTTTGAATGACAATAGCATTTTATTCGCCTTTACTGAATTTTTAGGCGGAAGAGAGGACGAAGATATTGCGAGAATTTCCTGCATTTCTTCAACTGATGAGGGCGAAACCTGGTCGGAAAGAAGGGTTCTTTTTGAAAAAGGCGAAAACGACGTTAACATTATGAGCTTTTCATTCTTAAGAATGGGAAACGGAGATATTGGCGCTTTTTATATTGTCAAAAACAAAGACGGCTCCGATACAATTGTTATGAGACGTTCTGCTGATGAGGGCAAAACCTGGAGCGAACCGCAAAACTGTTTAACCGCCCTCGAAAAGCCGGATTATTTCATTCTCAACAATGACAGAGCTTTAAAGCTCAAAAACGGGAGAATTATTCTTCCTTTAGCTCGTCACACAATTTATGATAATAACGAAGAATTGCACAAGGGCGAGCTTTGCTTTTTTTATTCCGATAATGACGGCTACACCTGGAAGAAAACCGCTCAAGAATTAAAAACGCCCTTTCCCAATGACAAAATAGGCTTTCAGGAGCCGGGACTCTATGAGCTTCCCGACGGCAAGATATGGTGCTATATACGAACACTTTTAGGCTATCAGTATGAGTGTTACTCCGATGATAATGGCGAAACCTGGTCAACACCTGAACCCAATGTATTTTTTTCGTCCCCTGCTTCACCTATGTCTGTTAAGGATTTCAAGGACCTTACCGTTGCAATTTTCAACCCCATTCCCGAGCATATTTTAAGGGATGACGATGCAGAATTCTGGGGCAGAACACCCTATACAATGGCAGTAAGAAAAAAAGACGAAATCGCATTCACACAAGAAAAGCTTTTCTATCTTGAAGACGATCTCAACAACGGCTACTGCTACCCCGCAACTATTGAGGGCGAAGGCTATCTTCTGATTGCCTATTACCATTCCAACAACACAGACTGTTGCCTTAACAGTACTAAAATAATTAAAGTTATGTATGAGGAGTTAATATGACATACGAAGAAAGAAAAGCACAGGTAAAATCATACTTAGGAAAAACCGTAAAAATCGGAATCGACAGACCCTTAGGGTATGTTCATAAAAAAGAAACCTACTCCCTCACCTACCCCATAAATTACGGCTATATTCCCGATGTTTTAGGCGGTGACGGCGAAGAGCTTGATGTTTATCTTGTAGGTATAAATGAGCCTGTGAAAGAATACGAATGTAAAATTATCGCTATTGTTCACCGACATAATGATATTGAAGATAAGCTGGTGGGTGCACCCATTGGTATGACTTTTTCAAAAGAGGAAATTGAAAATGCTGTTCATTTTCAGGAACAATATTATGAGAGTGAAATAGAAATCGAGCAATAAAAGGAGATTTTATGTCAAAAGTATATTTAATCTGCGGAAGAATTTGTTGTGGGAAAACCACCTACGCTCAAAAAATCTGTTCAGAAAGCAACGCTATATTGCTTTCGGTTGATGAAATTATGCTTTCCCTTTTCGACCAATGCTGCGGTGAAAAGCTTCATCAGGAATACGAAAAAAGAATAAAAGAATATCTTTTCACAAAATCATCAGAGATTATTGAAAAAGGCTTTGATGTTGTTCTCGACTGGGGCTTCTGGACAAAAGAAGAGCGCAACTCTACAAGAGAATTCTACAAATCCCAAAACATCAATTGTGAGCTTCATTATATTGAAATTGACGATAAAACTTGGGAATATCAATTAAATAAACGAAATAATGAAATCCTGAATAAAGAAACAAAAGCTTATTATCTGGAACATAATCGTGCTTTGGAATTTGCTTCACGGTTTGAAAAGCCTGATATGGATGAGGTTGATGTTTTTGTATAACATTTTCCCTCTTGCATTGGCATATTTTGTATGTTATCATTAATATGTATAATTTTGAAATACAGGGTGCGAAAAATCCTCACCCTTAACGGAGGTAGAAAATGAATCACGCAGACCTTATTAAACAAATGACTCTTGAAGAAAAGGCAAGCTTTTGTTCCGGTCTTGACTATTGGCACACACCCGGAATTGAAAGACTTGGTATCCCCGTTGTTATGTGGACTGATGGCCCTCACGGTATCAGAAAGCGTGCAGAAAAAATGGATAAAGAGCAGGCAACAAGCCTTAAAGGTGTTCCTGCAATCTGCTATCCCACAGCAGCAACAACCGCTTGCTCCTGGGACCCTGATTTGATTTATGAAATGGGTGTTCTTCTTGGTGAAGAATGTCTTAAAGAGCAGGTCAGTGTTCTCCTCGGACCCGGTACAAATATCAAGCGTTCTCCCCTTTGCGGAAGAAACTTTGAATATTTCTCCGAAGACCCCTACCTTGCAGGTGAAATTTCCGCTGCGTTTGTTAACGGTGTCCAGTCTAAAGGTATCGGTACATCTCTCAAGCACTTTGCAGGTAACAACCAGGAAACACGCCGTATGACCTGCGACAGCGTTATTGACGAGCGTGCTTTAAGAGAAATTTACCTTACCTCTTTTGAAAAAACAGTTAAACAGGCTCAGCCCTGGACAATAATGAACGCATATAACCGTCTCAACGGTACATACTGCGCAGAAAACAAATGGCTTCTTACTGATGTTCTCCGTGATGAATGGGGCTTCAAGGGTATGATTGTTACTGACTGGGGTGCAGAAAATGACCGTGTTGCAGGTCTTCTTGCAGGTCAGGAGCTTGAAATGCCCACATCAAACGGTCTTGGTAACGCTCAGATTGTTGAAGCTGTCAAGGACGGCAGAATCCCCGAAGAATTCCTTGA
>SVOP01000136.1 GCA_015066325.1 Oscillospiraceae bacterium | reverse complement strand
ATTACCCGACTTTGCAGAAGAATACCAGTTGAAATGCTTATAACCTTCCATTCCCAAGGCGAAGAAATATTCTATGAATACGGCAATAATACTACTGAAAAAGCCTTGCATATTGCAAAAATCTTTTCTGCACTGACCGATTATACTTTGGTGAAAAATGAAGGCCTTTATTCAAGCGGTGGGCTGAAGGATTGGTTTATTGAAGAGTTTAAAAAGCCTGCATTCACGGTTGAAATCGGTAAAGGAAAAAATCCGTTACCATTTGAGAGTATAGAAGAGATTTATGAGAAACTTGAAACTATGATGGTTGTAGGAATGATAGTCTAAGTTGCAAATGGCAAGTGGCAAGTTTCAGGATCTGGTTGGCTATTATAATTTAAAATTATGTTGATTAGTGCAAATTCTATCATCCCTGTTTGCTTTAGCAAATAGGGAGGGGGCAAGGAACACGACCGCCGCCTGTGGCGGATGCAGGGAGTGTGAGTTGGCGTAGCGGTCAAAATTCTGTGAAGCGAATAGCGAACAAAGAATTTTGGGTACCGCAAGAGGGCTTACTATTACTTTCTAACAGAATAAAGTTCCAAGCGTAGTTTTACTATGGTAATTTGGTGGAGGGTCCCCGGTTACAGAACGAGTAAAAGTAATGCAATCCTATCCCTCTTTTTTCGTGAAACGAAAAAGGAGGGGGGACCGCGTCAGCGGTGGGTGGTACAATAGTTACAGAATAAATAAAAGTTTTGTTTTGTTGATGAAAAAATTTAAAAAATATCTCTTTACAAAGAACAAACGTTCTGGTATAATGTGTTTCGCGAACAAATGTTCTATAAATTTGTGAAGGAAGAGAAAATTGGAAAGAGTTATTCTGCATTGCGACTGCAACTGTTTTTTTGCATCAGTTGAGGCGGCGTTAAATCCTGAGCTTAATAAATATGCTTTTGCGGTTTGCGGTGACCCTGAGCATCGTCACGGTATAGTCCTTGCAAAAAATGAAAAGGCAAAAAAATACGGTGTGCAAACAGGGGAGGCAATCTGGCAGGCAAAAAGTAAATGCCCAAAGCTTTTAACAGTTGCACCCCATTATAAAGAATATAAAGAGTTTTCTAAAAGAATTTTTGATATTTATTGCCGTTACACCGATTTGGTTGAACCCTTCGGAATTGATGAATGTTGGCTTGATGTTACGGGGAGTGTTCACCTTTTCGGCAGTGGCAAGGAAATTGCAGATGAACTCAGAGAGGTTATAAAAAAGGAAATTGGCGTAACAATTTCCGTTGGTGTTTCCTATAACAAGATTTTCGCAAAAATGGGCAGCGATTATAAAAAGCCCGATGCCACAACAGAGATTACACCTGAGAATTTCAAAGAGCTTTTATACCCTTTGCCAATCGGTGATTTATTTATGGTAGGCAGAAAGACTGCCGAAAAGCTTCGCAGTATCGGTATTCGCACTATCGGAGACGGTGCAGAGACGGATGAAAAAATCCTTTACCGCATACTTGGTGAAAACGGCAGAACTCTCTGGCAATATGCCAATGGTTACGATTATTCACCGGTTCTGCGTTTTGATTACAAAGAGGCTTATAAATCCATAGGCAACGGTGCAACCTTTAAAAGAGATTTAATGAATTTCGGTGATGTTCGTACCTGCATTTTCTTTCTTTGTGATAAGGTTGCCGCAAGGCTCAGGAAGCATAATTATGAATGCTCTGCATTGCAGGTGGGAATAAAGGATACAAATTTTCAAACAATTCAGCGTTCATCACAGCTGCCTTCACCAACTGATTTAGCCTATGATTTGCGGAATGCGGCACTTTCTTTGATAGAAGCAAATGTTGATATTGAAAAAGAGCCCATACGCTCTTTAACCGTAACGGGAACAAAGCTTTTAAACGGTGATGAGGTTTGCGAGCAAATTTCATTTTTGGATTTGGATTATCACATGAAAAGAGAAAAAGAGCACCGCCTTGAATGTACCAAAGACAACATTCGTCATAAATATGGATTAGGTACACTTACTCGGTGTTCATTTATAGATAACGACTTCGGGTTTTAAAATCGTCCATAGCACCGTTTTTTGCTCGGGGCGGTATCTTTATACAGCACCGCTCGCTTCAAAACGGCACTCTGAACAATTTTACTAAAGGGAGAGATTTTGTATGAAGTGTACTATTACTGATTTAAGGTCAAAAGAAGTGATAAATGTTGATAACGGCTGCAGATTAGGTTGCGTTACGGATGTGGAAATTGATACCTGCACGGGCTGTTTAGTCAGCATAACCGTTTTTTGCGGAAGAGGTGTTTTCGGCTTCTGCGGAAGAGGGGAAGAAATAACAGTTTGCTGGAAGGATATTGTTGTAATCGGCGATGATACAATTTTAGTAAGAAAGGGAGGAACAAAACTCGCATAAAAATTAAGAATTAGAAATTAAAAATGAGAAATTAAGGGGCGAAGCCGATTATAATGCTGTCGCAGACCTATAATTTCTCATTTCTAATTCGTAATTTGTAATTTTATTTCCTCGTCTTATTATAAATCTTCGATTTAATACTATCAACAAGAGAAAGCTTTGTATTATCGTGAACCTTTAATTCATCAATTGTATAGCCTTTTAAACTAAACTCTGCTTTATCGCTTTCGTAAAGGTCAACGATACTGCCGTCAGAGAGCTCCGTTATGCAGGAATATACATAAGAAAATGGATTAAGGCTATCTGTAACCTTCTTTATATATTTCCATTCCACTACATTATCATCACCGTAAAGACCGATTCTGATAACACCAAGCTTTCGGGTTTTCTTTTCGGGACAAGCAAGTATAATTGCATCCTTGCCGTCAATTTTCTTTGAGTAATTTATAACAGAGAACATACAGTTTGAGCAATATGCCAAAGCTTTATCAACTGTGTATTTGCCCCAGGTTTCACCGCCGTCGGTTGAATCGGTGTAGCTGATATAACCTGCAATATTTCTTGAATACATACGAAGAACGCCGTTATTCATAAGAACAAACTGACTTTCGGAGCTTTTGCCTGCAGTGCCTACCTTGTTTGCCTTTTCGGAGCGGTGCCAGCTTTCGCCATCCTCGGTATAAATAACACTTGTGTATTCTCTGCCACCATTGTTATCGTAAATTGAGAAAAGAACTCTTTGCTTTCCGTTCTTTTCAATGCATATACCAACACCAGATCG
>SVOP01000033.1 GCA_015066325.1 Oscillospiraceae bacterium | reverse complement strand
ATTTTATAAGGAACCTTAACGCCCGATGCTTTTTCAAAAGCTTCAACAACCTGAAGAACGCTGTAGCCTGTGCCTGTGCCGAGGTTATAAACAAAGGTGTCGTTTTCCTTTTCGATTTTCTCAAGGGCTTTAAGATGGCCTTTTGCAAGGTCAACAACGTGAATGTAATCTCTTACGCCTGTGCCGTCGATTGTGTCGTAATCGTTACCGTAAACGCTTAAAAATTCACGTTTGCCCTCAGCAACCTGAGTTATGTAAGGCATAAGGTTATTCGGGATACCATTGGGGCTTTCGCCGATTCTTCCGCTTTCGTGAGCACCAATGGGGTTGAAATACCTTAAAAGGCAAACGCTCCATTCACTATCTGCTTTTGCAGTATCGGTGAGGATTTGTTCGATAAAATACTTTGTTGTGCCGTAGGGGTTTGTTGTTCCGCCTGTTTTCATTGTTTCGTTGAGAGGAGATATATTATGTTCTCCGTAAACAGTTGCAGAAGAGCTGAAAACCATTTTTTTACAGCCGTATTCTGCCATAACCTGACAAAGTGTAACTGTGCCGCTGATGTTATTTTCATAATAAAGCAAGGGCTTTTCGCAAGATTCACCAACTGCTTTAAGACCTGCAAAATGAATAACAGAATCAATATTATGCTTTTCAAAGACCTTTCTCAATCCGTCTGCATCACGAATATCACATTCCTCAAATGCAAAATCCTTGCCTGAAAGCTCTTTGATTCTGTCAAGAACCTTGGGACAACTGTTATAGAAGTTATCAAGAATAACAATTTCTTTTCCTGAGTTAAGTAATTCAATAGCGGTATGAGAACCTATGTAGCCTGCACCGCCTGTAACAAGTACTGCCATTTCTATCTCTCCTCAATAAAAATTAATAATACTTAAAATTCAACAATTTCCATTGTTTCTTTCTCTGTTGTGGGGGTTGGTTTCTTTGTTGTTTGTTCCTGCGTTGTTTGCTCTTGGGTTGTTGCAGGTGCTGTGTTGGGATTGGGTGTGTAGTTTATAACAGGTCTGTTAGTGTCCGGAACGGGAGTGAGCTGAGAGGTTGCAGGAACATCAAAAATTGAAGTTAAACTTTCTTCCTCGGAAGCTAACTCAGTAATTTCAGATTTCTTTGTTGTGGTTTCTTTTTCTGTCCATTCGGGAATTCTGCCGAGAGTTGTTGAGGGGGCAGTGTTCGAAACCGTATTTCCTGCCTGAACAGATTCTTTTTCAGGCTCATCTGATGGTGTTACAAAATATCCGCCGAATTTGAAGCCTAAAATAACACAAACAATAACTGCAATTGCTAAAGCAATAATAGCGGCAATAGTGCCCTTTTTACCGATTGATGCAGTGGGTCTTTGCTCTGCTTCGAACTCTGCCTCAATAAGAGCTTGCTCATATTTTTCTTTTTCTTCCTCTGACGCACTGTTTTTGAAAATTGCCTCGTCAACATATTTGTCTATCATTGAATAAAGCTCATTTGTTGCTTCAGCTATGAGATTATCAACATCTTCACCTGCATTTGCAAAGAGCTTTTTAACAGCGATTTTATCTGCAGTTGCAACGCTGATAAAGGAATAATAATTAACAACAGTGTCGCCTTTCTTTTCACGGAAAATATTTGAAACTGTTGCACCTAAATCTGCATTTCTTAAATCCATTGCGCCCTTTGCAAGCTGAGCGGCATATTCTTTAGGGTCTTCAACACCGGAATCGTTAACATAGGGTGTGAAATAAACATTGTTTTCGTAGTTCGGGCAAGAGCGGATATCATCTTTAAGTGCTTTTGCAGCAGGAGTAGAGGGAATTGCAAGCTTTAAATCATTCTTTACAAGCTTTGCAACGATGCTCTCTGCTTTGGGAGATGCCTTTTCCTCACTTGCAATATCATCATAGATTTTAAACTTCCTTTCAGGCACTTTAAAGAAAGGAAGGCCTGAATTAAGAAGCACATCACCGGTATTGCCTTCAATTAAAGGGAATACCACAATGTATTGGTCGGCAGATTTTACATAGAAGGAGCTGTAAAGACCGTCGGAAGAAATAAGCTCAATACATTCGTTGGGAACAAGTGTATGTGCCTTAATAAGCTTTTCATCAATTATTGTGCTTCCGATTGCAGATTCAATTTTTTCACTGTATGCAGGGGTGAAGTTGAAGGCTTTTATAAGAATAGGTTTGAATTTCAAATAAGAATCCTGCTCAACACCGATTAAAATTGCCTGAGTGTTTTCCAATGCTGCAGAAATCTCTTTAAAAAGCTCATTCACATCGCTGAAGCCTTCAAAATATACTCCGCTTTCGTTAAGCTTGGTTACAACCTCCTGCTTTGCAGTTGCAAGAGAGTAACCGTTTTGTTCAAAGGAGAATGCTTTGATTTTCATATTTCACACCTCTTAGGGATTGGTTATTGATAAATTAATATAAATAAAATTTTGGATCGTCTTTATATGGGTTGTTTTTCTGGTCATCATAAAATGACTCGGGATATTTAACGGGGGTATCTTTAAAGTCTGCAAGCTTTGTGTTTACCTCTGAACTTTCACCCTCACGCACCATTCTGGCAATTACAATAAGCCTTGCATCATCAAATTCATAGGTGCAGGTGCAAAGAGTGATAAGCTTATCTGTGGGGAGTAAATCTACGCCTGTGTCATAAAGCTTTCTTTTATCTAACTCTTTAATGTATTCTTCAAAGCAAGTATCTGAACAGTTATCAAATGTAAAATCGAAGAAATAACCATTGTTACTTTGAGTTGAACCGTTAGTAAGAATAACTGCGTAAACCTTCCAATCATGTTTTTCAAAAAGTGTATCAAAATGTATGATGGGATGCTTTTTGAAATAATCAATGCTTTTGTAGTTAGCAAGGGCTGCAAATCTTTCGCCATCAAACATATTGTGACCGTAGAGAAGAGTGTTTCTGTCAAAGGGCTTGAAATTTGCTTTGTAGGTTGCAAAAACCGCACCATAGCTTGTGGAGTTTCCGTTAAAGTCGTGACGAAGATAATATTTATCGTTATCCGCCTGAACAACGGGGGTATCAATCTTTGTTCCGTCAATTTTAAGGTAGCCTATGGTCTGAGGATTTTTTGCATAGTAGAGAGCATAGTCGTAAAGAATTCCTGCAGGAAATTTAACATCTAAAAGTTCAGGATATTTTTCATAGAGATATGCCCATTTTTCCTCTTCTGAAAGACCTTCAAGGTCCTTTAAAACATCATCGGGAAGAAGTGCATCGCTATGGGCTTTTTCTTCCTGACGAAGCACAAGAAATTTTTCGATGCCTTTTTTACCCACATAAAAACCTGAAACAAGCACTGCGAAAGCAAGCACAAAGCTGATAATACTTAAAGCTTGTTTTTTCATTTTGCGTTTTTTCAGACGCTTGAAAATCTCTTGTTTTTGTGTTTCGTCTGTTCTGTAAATGGTTTCTTCTGATTTTGTGAAATACATATAAGGCGAAGAAACTTCTTTTTTGTTTTTTTTCATTATATATCACCCAAAAGATTCAATGCGGTTTTTACCGCAGAAAATCTGTTTTGTAATCTTATATCTTCAGTAAAATTGTTTCTTAATTCGGTGCAAAGAGTTTTGTTTTCGTTTGAAATCGCAACATAAATAAGACCAACGGGTTTTGCAGTATTATCTGAAAGAGGGCCTGCAATACCTGTGATGCCTATTCCGATATCGCTGTTAAGAGCTTTTCTTGCACCCTCTGCCATTTGCACGGCAACCTGCTCGCTTACGGCACCGAAAGTATTGAGGGTTTCTTCCTTTACACCTAAAACTTTCATTTTAACTTCATTTGAATAGGAACAAACCCCACCCTGATATACGGCAGAAGCTCCGCTGACATCGGTTATAATCTTGCTTAACCAACCACCTGTGCAGGATTCTGCAAGTGCAAGGGTCTTGTTTCTTTCTTTTAATTTCAGGATTGCCTTTTCGGCAAGTTTAATTAAATCAAGTTCAGTCATTTTGGACACCATCAGATGTAATTGCAATTCTTTGAATACCGTCAACTGCTCTTTGGCAAAGGGCTTCAATATCTAAAGTCTTTTCTGCCTCTTCAACATCCTTCAGCTGAGGACGGGTTTTGGGATGCTTTGGAGTAAACACCGTGCAACAATCCTCAAAGGGTTGAATGGAAATATCAAAGGTTTCGATTTTTCTTGAAATTGTGATAATTTCTTCCTTATCCATACCGATGCAAGGGCGGAAAACAGGTTGAGTTGCAACTGCGTCGGTGCAACCGAGAGCGAGAGTTGTCTGGCTTGCAACCTGAGCAACGCTTTCACCTGTTATAAGAGCGTGGCAATCTGTTTTTTCTGCCAGCATACAGGCGATTCGCATCATAAAACGGCGCATAATAATTGTGAAATATTCCTCGGGGCATTTCTCGCGGATAAGCTCCTGAATTTCTGTAAAAGGAACTGTATGAAGCCAGATTCTGCCGCTGTAACGAGCAACCTTTGAAAGCAAATCGTGAACCTTTTGCTCGGAACGGGGAGAGGTATACGGGGGAGATGCAAAGTGAATACCCACAAGCTCAAGCCCTCTTTTTGCCATCATATATGCTGCAACGGGGCTATCTATACCACCTGAAATGAGAAGCATTGCTCTGCCGGATGAACCTACGGGCATACCGCCTGCACCTTTAAGCTGATTGCCTCGGATATATGCTTGGTCACGGATTTCAACGGTAACTTTAATATCAGGATTTTTAACATCAACTTTAAGGTGGGGGAAGCTTTCAAGAAGCTTTCCGCCAACCATTGCAGAAATTTCGGGGGAATTATAGGGGAAGCTTTTATCGGAGCGCTTTGCTTCAACCTTAAAGGTTTTCGCTTCTTCAAGCTGGTCTTTCAGATATTCGGGAGCTATTTCAAGAATTTTATCAATATCTTTTTCGGAAACTGCGGCTCTTGAATATGCGGAAATACCGAATACTCTTGAAATTTCATCTGCGGCGGCATCCAAATCTGCATTTTCATCAAGGGGAGTTACTGTTATAGTTGATTGAGAATTCTTTAACTGAAATGCACCAAACGGATGAATTCTTCTTTTTATATTTTTCATAAGCATTGACTCAAAGGAAGAACGGTTAAGTCCTTTAAGAGCAAGCTCACCATCTTTTATAAGAATGATTTCTTTCATTTTTCTTTAATGTTCCTTATCTCTGTTTTTTGCCGTATTTTTCTGCGGCTTCTTTTATTGCGTTTATTAAATAATCAATTTCTTCTTCAGTGTTAAAGCGGGAAAGGCTGATTCTTACTGCACTGTCAATTCTTTCGGGAGAAAGACCCATAGCAGTTAAAACAGGGCTTCTGTGACCCATTTTACAAGCGGAGCCTGCGGAGATTGAAATACCTTTTCCACTCATAAAGTTAACAATAGGCTGACTTGGCAATCCTAAAATTGAAATATTAAGGATATAAGGTATTGCATCCTCTGGTGAATTGATTTTTACACAGGGTATATCAATTATGCCGTTAACCAGACGAGCTTTAAGAGCTTTAACATATTCGCTGTGGGAATTAATGCTCATAGCCTCTTCTGCCGCTGCACCGAAAGCCATAATTGCAGGAGTAGCTTCAGTTCCTGAGTGGATATTCTGCTCCTGACCGCCACCGAGAATATAGGGCTTTATTATTCCTTTTGATTTTAAATATATACCGCCAACACCTTTTAAAGCGTGGATTTTATGACCGCTTACGGTGAGAATATCTGCATCAATTGTTTTTGGAGTTACCTGAATTTTTGAAAGAGCCTGAACGCAGTCGGAATGAATAACAGCAGGTGCACCGGCTCGTTTTACAGCAGTACGGATACGGTTAACAGGAAGAACTGAGCCTACTTCGTTATTAACTGCCATACAGGAAACAAGAATAGTGTTTTTATTTATACTTTCAAAAAGGTCCTCTTCTCTTATTTTTCCGTTTTCATCAGGGTTAAGGCGTATAACCTCAAATCCCGTTGCTTCAAGGCGTTTTATCGGCTCAAGAACACTTGGGTGCTCAATTGCTGTTGTAACAATTCTGTTGCCTTCTCTTTTGAGCTTTTCAACAGCACCGAAAATGGCGGTGTTATTTGCAGTTGTGCCCGAAGAGGTGAAAAAGAAATTGCTTTCATTTACTCCTAAAAGGCGGGAAACCTGCTTTCTTGCTTTTTTTAATTCATCTGAAGCCTCAAGCCCCAATTGATGAAGGGATGAGGGATTGCCCCAACACTCTTCCATGGCTTTTTTTGCGGCATTTACTGCCTCTGTGCAAGGCTTTGTTGTTGCACTGTTATCAAAATAAGCAGTCAAAAGCAATCCTTCCTTTCGATAATTTCCCATTATATTTCATAATCGCTTTATTATACAATATAAATGGCGTTTTTGTAAATGCTTTTAAGTGAACTTTTATTGTAAATTTATTGAATATTTTATTAACTTTCGTGAAAAATGAAAATGACTACTCAAAGAGGTGAAAATATATGATTAAAAAAAGACGAACTTTAGTAAGAATTGTAAGCTTTCTTACTGCAATTGTGGTTGCCCTTGGAGTTTGGGGCGGTATGAATATGTATAAGCTTGCGGTCATCAAAAGAGATGTTCAGGCTTCTCGCGAAAGGGCGTTAACACAGCTTGGAACATATATGGACGATATAGATATTAATTTGCAAAAATGCTTGTATTCTTCAAGCTCCGCCATGCTTTCTGATGTAGCGTCAAAGCTTTGGCGCTCAAGTGCTTCCGCCAAAGAAAGTCTTTCGGAAATAACCGATGGTAATACAGAAATATCGGGAGTTTATAAATTTTTATCGCAGGTTGGGGAATACACCCTTTCACTTAACGAGAAAATTGCTTCGGGTAAGAAATTAACCGAAAAGGAAACTGAAAACCTGAAAAAATTAAAGGACTATTCCGAAAAGCTTTCACAAACAATAAACTACCTTATTGAAGAGGAAGAAAATGGTGGACTTGATTTTGAAGAGGTGAAATCCACGCTTCAGAGTGAGGGGGAGGAAAAGTTATATCTTGCAACAGAGTTGAATGATGCAAATCAGGCTTTGGAGGATTATCCTACACTTATTTATGACGGACCCTTTTCCGACCATATAAATACTAAAAAATCTGCCCTTGTGGAAAAGCTTGAAGAAATAAGTCAGGATAAAGCACAGGAAAAAGCAGCAAAATTTCTTGGAGTGAGAACAGAAGATATTTATTTTTTGAATAAAACAGAAAGTAATTTAAGCACATACACATTTTATAATAACAATGTAACAATTTCGGTAACTCAAAAAGGCGGCTTGATTTCTTATATGCTCAAATCCCGATATGCAGGGGAAAGCAAAATTGCTACTGAGGATGCTATAAGAAAAGCTACTGCATTCTTAGGTGAAAAAGGTTATACGAAAGTTAAAGAAAGCTATTATTCAACCGTTGACGGAGTTTGTACTATAAATTATTCATATTATGAGGATGGGATAACTTATTACACCGACCTTATAAAAGTAAGTGTTGCTCTTGATGATGGGGAAATTCTGGGCTTTGATGCAACAGGTTATATTATGAATCATAAGGTAAGAAAAGTGCCTGAAAATACAAAATATGATTTAAGGTCTGCAGGTAAGCTTCTGAAAGATGATTTGAAAATTTTGTCAAATAAAAAAGCATTTATTCCAACAGATTACGAAACGGAAGATTATGTTTATGAATACCGTTGCGAAGCAGAGGATTCCCAGGAAATTCTTGTTTATATTGACCCTGTAACGGGGGAGGAAAAAGATATTCTTATTCTTTTATATACCGATGGCGGAGTTCTTACAAAATAAGAATATCGGAAAATATTTGAGGAATAATTATATAGGAGTCAGCAGAATTTTATTTATCTCCGGAAAGGGCGTGAATATATGAAGAAGATTATTGCCGTTGTTGCGGTTGTTTTGCTTGTTGGTGCTATGGTTCTTGTTTTCAGCGGTTGCGGTGAAGAGGACAATAACACTACAACTACAACCACTTCTACAACAGCTCCCGGAACATCTGAGGTTACAACAACCCGAAATCCCGGTGAGGTTACCGATGAATCCGAAGAGGGTGAAAACGGTGTTTTAGGTGACATCGTTACAGATATGTCCGAAGGTATGTCTGATATGGTAACTGATATTTCGGAAGGTGCATCAAGAATGATGCAATAAGATTGTTTACTTTAGCGCAGAGCAAATGAAATGAATTTCATTTTAGACGATTTATCCCTCTCGAAGTATCCATATACGTCATCGAGGAATAAATCGTCTTCTGCATCTAAATTAAACAATCTTAAAATTACTGTTGATTTTAGCGCAGACCAAATGAAATGAATTTCATTTTAGACGATTTATCCCTCTCGAAGTATCCATATACATCATCGAGGAATAAATCGTCTTCTGCATCTGAATTAAACAATCTTAAAATCATTGTAAATTTTAGCGCAGACCAAATGAAATGAATTTCATTTTAGACGATTTATCCCTCTTGAAGTATCCATATACATCATCGAGGGATAAATCGTCTTCTGCATCTGAATTAAACAATCTTAAAATCATTGTAAATTTTAGCGCAGACCAAATGAAATGAATTTCATTTTAGACGATTTATCCCTCTTGAAGTATCCGTATACGTCATCGAGGAATAAATCGTCTTCTGCATCTGAATTAAACAATCTTAAAATTACTGTTGATTTTAGCGCAGACCAAAAGAAAAAATATAAAAAAACAAGGATTGCGAAAAGCAATCCTTGTTTAACTTAGAAGCTGATTTTCTGTCCTGCAATTTTTTGACCGTTTGAATCTAAAAGCTCAAAATCAACGGTGTAATTCTTATATTGGGTTGCAGGGTAGGACATTACTGCTACATTATCACTTTCGGAAAGAACAACTGTTTTTCTTTGAGTGTAACCGAATGCAGTTGTGTATTTTAAAGTAAGTGTTTTTCCATAAAGGTTTTTATCGCCAACAACTGCGTGGAAATAAATAACTCTTGTGTTATCAAGCTCTGTGAGCGAGGTTTCAAGGTTTGTGGAGCTGTAGTTAACAAAGGCTTTTATACCATCGGGCATAACCTCTGCGGAGCCTAAAAGCTCTTTTCTTAATTCTGCACTGTTGCGATAATTTTCCTTTGTAAGCTCGTTAAGATATTTAACGGTGGTTTTATTTTTCTTGTCAAAATTATCTGTTACAAACATATATTTTGCTTCAAGTATTTTATCTTTTGAATCGGAATATTTTCTTATAGCAGTGAGAATTTCGATAGCACTCTTGTATTCTTTCTTTTCAATTAATGAAAGGGCGTTTTGGTAAGAGCATTCTTTAACCATATCCTTGCTGTCGCCATAATCACCCAACTCCATAAAGAGCTTGCTTGCAACCTCAAAATTCTTATTTTCAAGAGCATCTTTTGCTTCGCTGTATGCACAAGCTTGTGCTCTTGTTGAAGAGTCGCCGTAATCACCCAGATTTTCAAAGGCAAGCTTTGCTTCTGCAAATTTACCATCTTCTTCAAGCTTCAAGGCGTAATTATATTCACATTCAAGGGCTTTTTCCTTGCTGTCAGAATAATCGCCCAAAGCTGTAAAGGCTGTTATAGCTTCAGAATAGCTTTCTGCTTCTGCAAGGGCAACTGCTTTATCGTATTTATAATCCTTAATTAAATCCGGAACATATTTATAAGCTGCAAATATTCCTACGAGAACAACAACCAGAACAAAAAGGATAAGTCCCTTGTGACCTTTCTTTTTAGGCTTAACAATTGCATCCTTCTGGTCGTCTCCATTGATAACCGCATCATCAGCCTCGATTTTTTCAAAAGCAACCCCTTCATTTGTTGCTTCTTCTGTAGCTTTTTCCGATTCGGTTGAAGCAACGGGGATTTCAATAACTGTATTCTCTTCGATAGCTTCTTCAACAGCTTCTTGTGTTTCCTCAATAACCGCTTCTTCAACATTTATTTCTTCAATTTCTGCGGTAGAAGAAATATCTGTTATTTCTGCTTCGGCTTCTTCTGAAGCTTCTTCAACTTCAATTTCAATTACGTCCTCTTCCGGTACAATAACTTCTTCTGAAGCTTCAATTTCTTCAATTTCTTCAATTTCTTCAGTTTCTTCAGTTTCTTCGGTTTCTTCAGTTTCTTCGGTTTCTTTTATAACATCAGTTTCTTCTGTGATGGCTTCTGCTTCTGTGACAACCTCTTCAACTTCAGTAATTTCTTCTGTTGTAGCTGTAGCGATTTCTGTTTTTTCAACAGCTTCTTCAATTACTTCTTCTGAGCCCTCTTCAATTGTTTCTTCAATAACTTCAGGCTCTTCAACAACTTCAGGCTCAATGATAACAACAGTTTCGGTCTGCATATCAATTTGCTCATCAAAATGCTCTTTATAGCTTTCCTGAAGGAAATCATAAGAGATAGTTTTGAGCTTATCTGCAACCGCTCCTGTACCTTTTATGGTGTTGTATTGACCTAATTCAAGCATTTCTGCAAGTTTAGTGAATTTTTCAGATTGCTCTAAAAGGAATTTATATTTGTCATAGCTCTTCTGGAAGAACATAACAATACAACGATAATAGATTTCAAGGTTTTTAATATCATTTGTGAGAATGCCTGTGAAAACTGTATGAGAAGCCACATTATCACAGATTTTTTGATATTTGATTTCGCCAACCTCTGCCGCAATATCATTTTCAACAAAAAAGCATTCAGAGAATTTTGCGGAAATTTTGCGGGGAGAACGCTCATTGAATTCTGCAACAAGGGCAGAAAGAGCGGTTCTGAATGTTTTGGCCTCATTCTGAATATTGAGAATGATCTCAACCTGTTTTTTAATTTTTTCAGCATCAGCATCTGCAAAAAGCCTTACATGGCTTTCGGAAAGAAGCTTTTCTATTTTTTCTGCTTCATCGTTAGCAAGTGCAATGAATTTGGGGAAATCTTCATCCGGAACATCATCGAAAGCGTTAATTATTTTCTTATATGTTTCCTGAAGAGAAACAGTGTCCTCATCAAAATTTCTTGCATCGCAAAAAGCTTTATAAAAAATTGAGAGAGGTTCAAGGCTGTTTTTTACAATATGCTTCATAAAGCAATTGTCTGCCTCAAGATAATTCTCTTCATTATAATACTGCACACCCAAAAGAAGATTTTCTTTATCTTCGCTAAAGGTTGCACCGCAAGAAGAACAAACCAAATTCCCGTCTTTGTTCTGGAGATAAGCGTTTTTACATTCTGTACAAATGATTCTTATCATACATCCACCTTAACCTTGTTAGGTATTTTAGTCAGAGAGAGTGAATTTGCTTACTTTAGAGCGAATTTCCACTCATACAAATTCCATAATACCATAAAACGACCGTTCTTTGCAACATTTTATTACAAAAACATTGCAAAAACGGTCGAAAAAGGTAACAAATTTGTTATTTTATAGAGGTTTTGGATAGTTAAAGGGGGTTTATCCAAAGCTCACAGAGCTTGAAGCCGTCAATATCTTCCTTGATTTCTAAATCTAAAGTTCCGTTGATGAATACTTCTTTGGGTAAAAGATATTCTGCACTTTCAAAGCCCTCAACCAACATGATTTTGTCAAATTCCGGGTCTTTTTTACCACCGAATTGAGCACCCTCGTAAATTGTTTTGCCGTTGGCAATAATGCGGTGGTCATTTATTTCGGGGTTAATATCGGTTTTATAAGCGATTTTCAGAATGTAATCTGTGTTTGCTTTGAAGCCTCCGAATTTTGCTTTAAATGAGAAATGGTCATAAACCTTTGTCATTGCCATAGGCATTGAATGCTCTTTTGCAAAGGGCTTATCTGCATAAACATCCATATAAAATTCGCCTTCTTGACGAACACCGAGTGTGTTAAGTCCATGCAGAGCAACAGAGTAATAAATTTCGCCTTCGTTGCAGGCTCTGTATGAAATGAGTCGGTCTATGAAAGAGGTTCTTTCACTTTCGTTAAGAGTGAGAGCGTATTCGATTTTTTTCGTTAAAAAGGCACGGTCTGTTACATTGTTATCTATGGTTTCAAGAACTGCTCCTCTTTCCCAGCTATCTGCGCAATAATGCTCCACATCAAGCTGTAAGCCTATAAGCTCAAAAAGCTTTTCTGCCAAAGTGTCAATTTCACTTCTCATAAGAGAGTATTGAAAATTAAAGGGCGTGTTCAGGATTTCCAATGCACTTGAATAATTGCGCTTTCTGAGCTCTTCTGTTGCATCTTTTATGAGCTTTAATTCAAAAACTCTTCTCATTTTTACAATTTTATCGCAACAAGCACGGAAATAAAGCTGAAGAAAACGCCAGTTTTCAGAAAGCTCAGGGTAATCCTTTAATAATTCACAGAACATTCTGTAGGAAGTATCAATGCAAGGGTTTTCTTCAGGTGCACCCTGCCAGTTTTTTTCTAAAAGGAATATGCAGTCTGTGATTTTTTCTTCATCCGCACCATACATAAAGTAACGGGCATAATCCAGTATAACCTCTCTCAAATCTGCATTGCAATCCCACTCGAAAGCTGACCAAACAGCTTTGTTAAGGTCATCGTGAACACCCTCTGAATAGCTTACGCTACCGATTGTGTAGGGTGCGAAAATACGGTAAAGAGTGCGAAGCTCGGTGGGGCGGGGATTTACGCTTTCTCTTGAAAGGGTTGCGGCGAAAGTGTAGTGCCAATCGTCCTCAAGGAAGTTAACGGGGTATTCACAACGGACATTATGTGTAATATCAGGGTAAAAACGCATAGGGTATTTTTCGGGGATACGTTTTCTTAATTCGTGAATGGGGAATGCGTGGTTGGGTCCCATAATAACCGCATCAATTTCATCGGGTTCATTTTCAAGCTTTTCACAGAAAACCTTACCCCAATCTTTTATAGAATGAGGAGCTTGTGCAGAGGGGTGCATTTTTGCTTCGGGGTGATGTTTTGTCAATACCTTTTGTATTTTACGGCATCGGTCAATGAAAACATCTGCAGGAAGCTCACCGGGATCGCCGCCGGGTGGGAAAACAATGTTAAGTCGGGGCATGCTTGAATAAAGCTTGTCCCGGATTTCAAGTGCTTCTTCCTCGGTTTCATAATCGTTGTTTGCTTGCCACAGAGATACATCTAAATCTACAACATCTGCAAGTCTTGATGCTTCAACGAGAAATTCTTCCTGTTCATATTTCATAAGAGCGTTTCTGAAATTATCTTTAGGCTTTGTGCCGTTGTGTTCAACCGTATTAGACCCGAAAGCCATCATATCAAGATAATATTGAAAATACTGCTCGTAGCTCCAGGCATCATAAGTATTTGGTGTGGTTCTGTAGCCTGCCTGATGACCGCGGATTTGCTTCTGGGGAGAATAATCCCCCGATATGTTCTTTATAAGAGTGATAACACCGTTTTCAAAGGTGCATTTTCTTAAAAATAAGGAATAACCGAATATTAAGCCGCGTATTGTTTTCGCGGTAATTATAATTTCACCTTCAGTTTGAAAAATATTGAAAAAATCCTTATTTTCAATGTTTTCGTCAGTTTTGAAAATTATTTTCGGAAAAGCGGGGGCTTTTTCAAAAACAGGCAAGGATTTTCCAGTTCTTTTCTTTATTTCTTTTGCAAAGTATGTTGCTGCTTTAACCGCATCCTTGCTGCTTGCTTCAATATTAAGATTAGTAAAGTTATATTTCATAAAATGCACCTGCCATAGTACAATATATGAGTAATTTTAGCACAGTTTTTGGGTATCATCAAGAAAAAGTGCTGTTTTTCTGTGTTTGCTATTGAATTTTTTTATAGGTATGATAAAATGAAAAAGTTAAAACGATTAAGGAGATTCAGTTATGAATGCATTTACAGTTAAGTGGTACATAAAGTTTATAACATCGCTTTTGGGTTATACACCTGAGCTCAGGAAAGCGCTTAAAATGAAGAAAACTCAGACCTGGAAGGAATATAAGCCCTTTGTTGATAAAAATGTAAGAGAATGGCTTGTTCCTTTGATTGATATGGCAGATGTAGATTTTGTGGTTAAGGGTAAAGAGCTTGTTCCCACGGATGAGCCAATCATTTACACACCTAATCACGCCAGCATGTTTGATATTCCCGCGGTTTTCCTCAACGCTCCCACAATGCCTATGTTTATTGCAAAAAAAGAGTTGAGTATGTTCCCGTTTTTGAAGCATTGGATGTGGGTTCTTGACTGCGTTTTTGTTGACAGACAAAAGAAAAACGGCTCCCGTTCATCTCTTCATGAAGCAATTGAAATGGTAAAATCAGGTCGTAGCCTTGTTATTTTCCCCGAAGGTACCCGCAGTAAAGACGGTAAATTGGGCGAGTTCAAGGGCGGTGCAATGAAAATAGCAATGGAGAGCGGTGCAAAGGTTGTTCCCGTGCTAATTGAAGGCTCAAGAGCAAGGCTTGAAGAAACAGGCAATATTACAAGCGGAACAGTTTATGTAACCTTCTTGCCTCCCATTGAAACAAAGGGACTTGAAAAAGAAGATTTCTTCAAAATGCCAGGGCAGATAAGAGAAATGTTACAAAATGAAAGAGATAAACAAAATAATTAAATGATTTCGGGTCGGTGTGGCAAAAAACACCGACCTTTTTTCATAAATTTGACAAATTGTAAATGTTGTGATATAATTTCTCTCGTTTTTGATTACAAAATGTAACTTTTAGGAGAGAAATATGACAAAACGTTTACTTTCTTTGGCGTTTGCTCTGCTTTTTGCAATCGGTGTTATTCCTTTCGGAAGTGTTAATTCCGTAGCCGCTAAAGATGAAACTTACAGTGTTACTAATGCTCTTAAATATGCTCAGAAAAACTGGAATAACGGCATTGGCTTATGTGCAGACTTTGCATCAAAATGCTTGCAGGCAGGCGGAGTTGATGTTTATGGTGAAACTGTTATTGACTTGTATAACAAGCTTAAAGGTGAATATTGTGAAGCCTACAAATTGAAGCTCACCGGTGGCACAAGTGGAAGAATCAGTATGTCAGCAAATGCCGGTAAGCTTGAAAAGGGTGACCCTATTTTCTACAAATGTAATTACTGCGGTGATTTTGAGCACGTTGTTATATGTAACGGTGCCAATAGCGATGGCTATTCTCAGGATTATGCCCATAACAATGCCCACAACGGTCAAAAAACAACATACACATACAACCACTGCGGTGGCGATAGCTGGACAATGTATTCTATAAGAATGAATGAAGGTCCCAAGCTTTACGGTAAAAAGACAAATGTAGGTGTTCCTGAAATTACATCTGTTGCAAACGGTGCGGATGGTGTTGTTGTTAAGTGGTCAACTGTTAAAGGTGCAGATAAATATTATTTATACAGAAAAACCGATAAAACATCTTGGAAAAAGATTAAAACCACAAAAAAATCCAAAACTTATACTGATGAAACAGCTAAGAATGGTGTGAAATACACCTATATGGTAAAAGCAGTTGACGGCAAAAAGGTAAGTCAGTATTATGCAGGTGAAAAAATCACTTGTTTGGGTGCTCCGAAGCTTTCTTCTGTTAAAAACTACACATCAAGCGTTAAAATCAATTGGAATAAGGTTTCTTCTGCAGATGGCTATTATGTTTACAGAAAAGGCAGTTCAGGCTCCTGGAAGCAGATAGCTAAGGTTAAGGGTGGCAGCAAGGTTAGTTATTCTGATAAAAGCGTATCTTGCTCAGAAACTTATAAATATACCGTAAGAGCTTATGATGGTAAGGTTAAGGGTTGTTATAATAACAGCGGTATTAAAACAATTTTCCTTAAAAATCCTGCAGAGCTTAAGGTTGAAAACAGCAATTTAGGTTTGGTTCTTAACTTTAATAAAATTGAAGCCGCCAAAACTTATGATATTTACCGTAAAACCCTTGATGGTGAATGGAAAAAGCTGTCAAGTGTAGTTGGTGCAGACACAACATCTTTTATCGATTTGGATGTTGAAAACGGCGAAACCTATTCTTACAGTGTTAAGGCTCTTAATGGTAAGTATTCAAGCTACTTCAATAAAAAAGGCGTAGAGTGTGAATACATTGAGACTGTAATTGAGGAAACGGAAATCCCCGAAACAACCGAAATAACAGAAAATGAAGAAGTAGCTGCATAAAGCGGCTACTTCTTATCTTTTGTCATTATTTGAATTCCCATTTAAATAATAAAATACCGCCTATTGAAATGATAACGCCAATAAGCTTCTGCCATTGAAAATCAACCTTTTCCACTCCGAAAAGACCGAAAAGCTCAATCAGATATGCCACAACAAGCTGAGCAGTAACTATTATCATAACCGCTTGAGCAGGGCCCAGACCGGACATACTTCGAATAACTGTGTAAGTTATCAATGCACCGATTATGCCGCCTAAGAGCATATATTTATTTTCTATTTTGAATAAAGAATTAACCGAGCTTTCACGCCCTGTGAAAAACCATGCAGCAATGCAAAACAAAAAGGCGGTTAATTGGACGAATGAGGCGGATAACCATATAGATGTCTGTTTAGTCACACCTTCGTTAAAAACCCCTTGTATGCTCATCAGAGCGCCTGAAACAATAGCAGTAATAACAGCAATCATAAAATCACCCGAAATTATCTTTACCATTATTTGAAATAATATTAAAAAATATATAGTTAGTGTAAAGGAAATAGGAAAAAAAGATGCAGAACGAACAAACTGAGCAAAAATAAGGCATTAGCCTTGTTTTTGCTTGCCCGAAGGCGTACAAAGGTACGTCGAGTGGCGAAGTTTGTTTGTAGCATAAAATATACAGAAATTGAACTATTAATACTTTTTATAAATTAATGGGGTTCTTACAGGAAGAAATACCTGTAAGAACCCCATATTTTAAATATTGTTTTATGCGGTCTGCGCTTTTTTTACATTTCCTTTTTTATCTTTCTTCTCGGAAATAGTTAAGACCGAGATTTTGCGGTGGCTGATTTTCTTTTTTGTTCATCATGCTGGTAACAATTAAAACAATAATTGTAATTACATAGGGTAGCATTTTCAGGACTTCTCTTTCTGAGAAAGAAATGTTTCCGAAAACAAAGGCTGCAATATATAATGCACCGAAAAGATATGAGCCGATTATTGAGATATTCGGCTTCCACAATGTGAAGATAACAAGAGCAATAGCAAGCCAACCGAATGCCTCAATAGTTGATGCGTTTTCCCAACTGCCCTTAACATAGTCCATAATGTAGAAAACTCCGCCAAAGCCTGCAATACCGCTGCCTACTAAAATGGCAACATATTTGTATAATGTTATATTTACACCCATAGCATCTGCAGTTGCAGTGTTTTCTCCGATTGCACGAAGATTAAGCCCAACCTTTGTTCTGTTAAAGATAAATGTTGCAATCAATGCAATAAATATTGCAAAATATACATAAAATCCGTGACCAAACAATACTTTCGTTACGCCACCAGAGTTTTCGGTGAAAGGCAAGCTTTGAGCAATAATCTTACCTGCAGTGGAAAAATTACTTTTATCAACGTATGAGTGCATTAAAAACTGCGTCAGACCGTTACCGAAAATTGTAATTGCAAGGCCTGTAATATTCTGATTACAACGGAATGTAATCGTAATAACGGCATAGATTGCACCTGTGAGCGATGCAAATAGGAATGCACCAAAAAGTGATGAGAGTATCAGCAAAATCCATGATGCACTTTCGGGATTTTCAAGGCTGCTCATATAAAGACTGACAAAAAGGCATCCGCCGACAGTACCCGTACACATAATTCCCGGAATACCAAGGTTTAAGTGACCGGCTTTTTCTGTAATTGTTTCACCGATACAGCCGAAAAGAAGAACTGTGCCGATTGCAATGGCACTCATTAAGAATGTAACAATCATTTCTTAATTTCCTCCTTTTCTTTTTTTCTGAAAACAAGCTTATAGTTGATAAAGAACGAGCAGATAATAACTGCAAAATAAACAATACCTACAACTATATTTGATATTGAATCATTTGTAAACATAAAGGTTTTTCTGACCTCAACCATACCTTTGGAAATGAAGGTGATGAAAAAGCTTGTAAGCATAATAAGTAACGGATTAAATGTAGCAAGCCAGGTTGCCATAATACCTGTAAAGCCCATATTATTTGCTGAAGCT
>SVOP01000135.1 GCA_015066325.1 Oscillospiraceae bacterium | reverse complement strand
GGCGCCGCACTCATAGGCGGTGAAACTGCAGAACATCCCGGTATGATGCCTATAGATGATTACGACCTTGCAGGTTTTGCAGTTGGTATTGTTGATAAGAAAAAGATTCTTGATAACACAACAATGCAAGAAGACGATGTTGTTATTGCTCTTCCCTCTTCAGGCGTTCATTCTAACGGTTTCTCTTTGGTTAGAAAAGTTTTCGATGTTGAAAACTGCGACCTTAACAAAACTTATGATGAACTTGGCGGAAAATCTTTAGGTGAAACACTTTTAACCCCAACCAAAATCTATGTTAAACCTGTTTTAGCTTTACTAGAAAAAGTAAAGGTACGCGCTATTTCTCACATCACAGGCGGCGGCTTCTACGAAAATATTCCAAGAAGCATTCCAGATGGCTTTGGTGCTGAAATTATAAAAGACAGTATTAAAGTTCTTCCTATTTTCGACCTGCTAAGCAAAACCGGCAACATTCCCGAAAGAGATATGTATAACACTTACAATATGGGTGTTGGTATGAGTATTGTTGTAGCAAAAGAAGATGCTGAAAAAGCACTCGAAATCTTAAAGGCAAATGGCGAAGATGCTTATGTTATCGGTAAGATTGTAAAATCCGACAGCAAGATTACCATTATCTAAGGTGAACGGTATGAAAAATATTGCAGTACTGGTTTCGGGTGGTGGAACTAATCTTCAAGCGCTTATTGATGCTGAGAATAGTGGAATTATTAAATCAGGTAAAATTAATCTTGTAATTTCCAACAACCCCGACGCTTATGCTTTAGAGCGTGCAAAAAATGCGGGTATCAAGGCTTTGGTTTGCAACAAAAAAGAATTAGGTGCTTCATTTGAAGATGAACTAATCAAAGCTTTGGAAGAAAATAAAACCGATGTAATCGTGCTTGCTGGCTTCATGTGTATTTTAAGCGAGAAATTCACTTCTCACTTTGCAAACAGAATTATAAATGTTCATCCAGCCCTCATCCCCTCTTTCTGTGGCAAAGGTTTTTACGGACTTCATGTTCACGAAGCCGCACTTGAATACGGTGTTAAGGTAACAGGTGCTACGGTGCATTTTGTAAATGAAATTCCCGACGGTGGAAAAATCATTATGCAAAAGGCTGTTGAAATCAAAGCTGGAGACACTCCTGAAATTCTGCAAAGAAGAGTTATGGAAGAGGCAGAATGGAAGATACTCCCTTTATCGCTTGAAAAGGTTTGCAGCGAAATGTAATTACAATTTAATTTCAAAATAATCAAATGTTTATGAAGGAGATTTTCGTTATGAAAATTATTTCTATTGAAAATGAATTAAACTCTTTGGCTTATCATGGCAGAGGAATTATTATTGGTAAAAGTGCTGACGGTAAAAAAGCTATCACCGCTTACTTTATTATGGGTAGAAGTGAAAACAGCCGTAACCGCGTGTTTATTGAAGATGGTCAAGGCATCAGAACACAGGCTTTTGATGAATCTAAAATGACCGACCCACACCTCATAATTTACGCACCTGTTCGCGTGCTCGGTAACAAGACCATTATTACAAACGGCGACCAGACCGATACAATTTACGAACTTATGGACAAGCAGATGACATTTGAGCAGTCTCTTCGCACACGCGAGTTTGAAGATGACGCTCCTAACTTCACTCCTCGTATTTCGGGTATTATTCGCCTTGAAAACGATGACATGAATTTTGCAATGTCAATTCTCAAATCTGCCGAGGGTGATGACAGTTCTTGTCAGAGATATACTTTTGCTTACAGTAATCCTATTGCAGGTAAGGCAAAGTTCATTCACACATATGCTTGCGACGGAAATCCTCTCCCTAGTTTTGAGGGTGAACCAAAAACTTTAGAGCTTCCTGACTGTGATATTGATACCCTTACAGATTTAATCTGGAACAACTTAAACAAAGACAATAAAGTTTCACTTTTTGTAAGATATATTGATTTAGCTGATGGCAGCTACGAATCACGTATAGTTAACAAGAACAAGTAAGGAGAATAAAAATGAAAGAATTCGAACTCAAGTACGGTTGTAACCCCAACCAAAAACCTGCTAAAATCTTTATGGCAGATGGTAGTGAATTACCAATTGAAATCCTTTGCGGCAGACCGGGTTTCATCAATTTTCTTGATGCATTCAACTCCTGGCAGTTGGTAAAAGAACTTAAAGAAGCTTTAGGTCTTCCTGCAGTTACATCATTTAAGCATGTAAGCCCTACCAGTGCGGCAGTTGGAACTATTCTTCCCGAAAAACTCAAAAAGGCTTGCTTTGTTGATGATATTGAAGGACTTGACGATTCTCCTTTGGCTTGTGCGTATGCGAGAGCACGCGGTACCGACCGTATGTGTTCTTTCGGTGATTGGGTTGCCCTTTCTGATACATGTGATGTTACCACCGCAAAGCTTATTGCTCGCGAGGTATCTGACGGTATTATTGCTCCCGGTTACGAACCCGAAGCACTTGAAATTCTCAAATCGAAAAGAAAAGGTAACTACAATATCGTTAAAATTGACCCTGATTATGTTCCTGCTCCCATTGAGCATAAACAGGTTTATGGTATTACATTTGAGCAAGGCAGAAACAATTTCGAAATCAATGAAGAATTGCTTTCAAACCTTGTTACAGAAAATAAAGAATTACCCGATTCTGCAAAACGCGACCTTATAATTTCTCTTATTACTTTAAAGTATACTCAATCAAACTCTGTATGCTTTGCAGTAGACGGTCAGGCAATCGGTGTAGGCGCAGGTCAGCAATCAAGAATCCACTGTACAAGACTTGCAGGTTCTAAGGCTGATACTTGGTTCCTTCGCCAGCACGAAAAGGTATTGAACCTTCCTTTCTTAGATGAAATCGCACGCCCCACAAGAGACAATGTAATAGATGGATATATCAACCGCAACGAAGAAGATGTTTGTGCAGATGGTAACTGGCAGAAATACTTTAAATCCCAGCCATCTCCCCTTACAGATGATGAGATTAAAGAATATCTCTCAACTATTTCAGGTGTGGCATTAGGCTCAGATGCATTCTTCCCATTTGACGATAATATTGAAAGAGCTTTCAGAAGCGGCGTTTCATATATTGCAGAGCCCAGCGGAAGTATTCGTGATGATGCAGTTATTGATTGTTGTAACAAATATGGTATTGCAATGGCATTTACCGGTATGAGATTATTCCACCATTAATAATATAAGGAGAAT
>SVOP01000032.1 GCA_015066325.1 Oscillospiraceae bacterium | reverse complement strand
CCGAAATCGTCAAGGCATTGAACGATATTTCTTGTAAGACCGCCTGAATAAGGCATAAGCTCGCAAACGACCTTAACCTCTGCACCCTCAAGAGTCATTCTTCTTGCCATAATGAGACCGATGTCACCCGAGCCGAGAATAACAACCTTTTTACCGGGCATATAGCCGTCAATATTAACATACTTCTGAGCAGTACCTGCAGTCATAATACCTGCTGGTCTTGAGCCTGCAATTGAAAGAGCTCCGCGAGGTCTTTCACGGCAACCCATTGCAAGAACAACTGCAATTGCCTTAAACTGCATAAGACCTTCATTATTATTTACCGCAGTAACAACGTTATCATCGGAAATATTGAGAACCATTGTGTCTGTGAAAACATCAATATCAGTTTTCTCAACCAACTCGATAAATCTTCCTGCATATTCAGGGCCTGAAAGCTCTTCACCGAAATAGTGAAGACCGAAGCCTGTGTGAATGCATTGTTCAAGAATACCGCCGAGAGTTTCAGCTCTCTCGAGAATAACTATTTTTTCTACGCCCTCTTCCTTTGCTTTGAGAGCCGCAGCCATACCGGCAGGGCCACCGCCGACTACAACCAAATCATAATTCAACATTCTGCCCTACCTCCTCACTTTGTTTTATGGTACATAATTTTCGACTGGCCGCCGAATTTTGTAATCTCATTCATTGGTACATTCAATTCTCTTGCAAGAATTTCAACTACCTTGCTGCCGCAGAAGCCACCCTGGCATCTGCCCATACCTGCTCTTGTTCTTCTCTTAACACCGTCAACATCACGAGCGCCAGCAGGAGCGTGAATAGCATCAAGAATTTCACCTTCGGTAATTGTTTCACAACGACAAACAATTCTGCCGTATGCTTTATTCTTTTCAATAAGCTTTGCTCTTTCTTCCGTTGTCATATGACGGAAGCGAACAGGCTCAGGACGAACAGGATTGAAATCTGCCTTTTTCTCAAAGCCACCTGAAATCTCATTTATAATGCTGTCAACCATTTCTGCAATAGCAGGAGCGGAGGAAAGACCGGGAGATTCAATACCTGCTGCATTAATGAATTTCTTATTAACATCTGAAGAACCGATAATGAAATCGTCACTTGTGGGATGAGCGCGGTTACCGCTGAAGGAGGTAATTGCATTTCTCAAGGAAACTGCAGGAACGCTCTTTATGGCATTTGTGTAAATCTTATCAAGACCAAATGATGTTGTAGCAACATCATCACCATTGTCAATATCTTCCGCAGAGGGACCAACAATAAGGTTACCGTCAACTGTGGGAGAAACGAGAACGCCTTTACCCATTTTTGTAGGGCATTGGAAAATTGTTCTTGAAACAAGTGAACCTTGTGATTTATCAAGGAGATAGTAGTCACCGTGGCGAACAACAATTTCGATTGAATTGTCGCCGATAAGCGAAGCAATTTCACCTGAATGAACACCTGCTGCATTGATTACATATTCCGCAGTAATTTCACCGAGAGATGTTGTAAGCTTAAATTCATCATCAACATAATCGATAGCCGTAACTTCGCAGTTTCTCAAAAATTCTGCACCGTTTGTAACTGCATTTTCAACACCTGCAATTGTAAGCTCATAAGGGCAAACAATTGAAGAAGTGGGAGCAACAAGAGCGCCAACTGCAGTATCGCCGATATTGGGCTCTAATTCAACAAGCTCTTCTCTTCTTACAATGCGAAGACCGGAAACACCATTCTGCTCGCCTCTGTCCTTCAGCATTTCAAGGTGAGGAATTTCTTCCTCAGAGAAAGCCACAACAAGAGCCTCGTTATTTTTAAGAGGAACATTAAGCTCCTTGCAGACCTTTTTCATAAGCTCAACACCGCGAACATTAAGCCTTGCTTTAAGTGTTCCGGGCACAGCATCAAAGCCTGCGTGAACAATTGCTGAGTTTGCCTTTGTAGCACCCATTGCACAATCGTTGCATCTTTCAAGAAGTGCAACTTTAATGTTGTATTTTGAAAGCTCTCTTGTAATTAAAGAACCAACAACACCTGCACCAATGACAGCAACATCGTACTTCATTTTAACATCTCCTCGTGTATCAAAACATAATAACCTATAATAGAAAATTATTATAGCACAGTAAATCACAAAAAATCAAGTATATATATAATGTTTTACAGACAGTTTTTACACCTTGTTTTTTATGGGAAAATAGTGTAGAATTAAGAGTTGAAAATTGAAAGTGGAAAGTGGAAAGTTTCAGGGCGCAAAAATGCGCCAAAAAATGAGTAACAGTATTGCGAAACTTACAATGTTCGGAAGCGAAGCTTCCCCAACATTCCGCATTCCGAATTCCGAATTCAAATAACGAGGTATTTACAAATATGAAAAAGCCTGAACTTCTCGCTCCTGCAGGAGATATGAATTGCCTTATTGCTGCTGACCGTTTCGGTGCAGATGCAGTATATATCGGTGGCCCTCTTCTTCAGCTAAGAGCTGAAAAATCCGCCTTTACTGAGGAGAATATAGACTCCGCCGTAAAGCTTTTACATTCAAAAAACAAAAAGCTTTATGTAACTGTAAACAGCTTCACCAAAAACAATGAAATCGAGCCTCTTAAGGAATATGCCCGAACCCTTTACGGTTTAGGCGTGGATGCGGTTATCGTATCCGATTTAGGCGCAGTCAGAACAATAAAACAGGCAGAGCCAAATCTTGAAGTACACATAAGCACGCAAGCCAACTGCTGCAACTATGCTTCCGCCCTCGCCTACTATGAAATGGGCGCATCAAGAATTGTTATCGCCCGTGAAATGACTATTGATGAAATTGCGGAGATGCACTCTAAAATTCCTGAAGAGCTTGAGCTTGAAGCATTTGTTCACGGTGCTATGTGTATGGCATATTCAGGCAGATGCCTTATTTCCTCATATATGAACGGCAGAAGCGGTAACAGAGGAGAATGCACTCAGCCTTGCCGTTGGGAATATTATCTCGTTGAAAGAAATCGTCCTAACGAATATATGAAGCTGGAAGAATACCCCGACCATTCCGCTCTCCTTTCCTCACACGATATGAAAGCAATCGGCTTCCTGGACAAGCTTGCGGATGCAGGTATCGACTCATTTAAAATCGAGGGAAGAATGAAAACCGAATATTATGTTTCTCATGTTGTGAATGCATACAGAAGAGCAATTGATAAATCTGCTCCCTTGGAGCTTCTTGATGACGAGCTTAACGCTATAAGCCACCGCCCTTATAACAGCGGTTTCTATTTCGGGAACCTTGTTCATGGTCACAAAAATGACGGTCTTTATCATTGGGACTGTACCTTTGCAGGCGTGGCTCTTGAAGATTGCAAGGACGGTAAATTAAAAATCCAACAACGAAACTTCTTCAAGCTTGGTGATACAATTGAGGTGCTTTCTCCCGAAACCTTCGGTATGAAATTCACCGCAACAAAAATCGTAAATGAGCAGGGCGAAGAATGCGAAAGTGCCTGTCACCCACAAGAATTCCTTACTCTCGACTGCACCGCAGATGTTAAGAAAGGCGACATTTTGAGGGTAAGAACCGCCAAAAAGGAAATAATCACCAATATTTGATAATCGATAAATTAAAGTGAGGAATGAGGAGTGAGGAGTGTTGGGGAAGCTCCGCTTCCTAACATTATATTTGCTTCGCTAACTGCTACTTTTTTCCTCACAACAAACATTCTCTTAGATGTAGATATTTAGTAAGATAAAGTTTTGGTCTGATTTTATAATTATAATTGCTGACCGCAGGTCCCGACACTCCTAACTACTCACTCCTAACTCCTAACTAAACAATACAAGGTATTTCACACTATGACTTCTTTTGAAATCCTCGCTCCCGTGGGAGCACAAGAGCAATTAAAAGCCGCTGTAAGAAGCGGTGCAAATGCAGTGTATCTGGGTGTTGATAATTTCAACGCCCGGCGTAATGCTGACAATTTCACAACCGAAAATTTAAAAGATGCAGTTAAATATTGCCATCTTCGTGATGTTAGGGTCTTTGTTACTCTTAACACCTTGATTTTCGATAAAGAAATTGACGAGCTTTATAAAACTGTCAAAGCCATAGCAGAAAGTGGTGCAGATGCAATAATTGTTCAGGATTTTGCTACAGTAAAAGCAGTAAAGGAAATCTGCCCTGATATGCCTCTTCACGCTTCAACTCAGATGGCTGTTCACAATGTTGCAGGCGCGAAGCTCCTTGAAGAAATGGGCTTTTCAAGAATAGTTTTAGCTCGTGAGCTTTCATTGAATGAAATGAAAATGATACGAGAAGCAATAAACGCAGAGCTCGAGGTTTTTGTTCATGGTGCACATTGTATGAGTACCTCGGGCAACTGCTACCTTTCTGCAATGCTCGGTGAAAGAAGTGGTAACAGAGGTCTTTGTGCTCAAGGTTGCCGCCTTAACTGGACTAATACCCACGGCAGAGAATATGCCCTTTCTCTTAAGGATATGTCCTATCTCGATAACATAAAAGACCTTATGAAAATCGGCATTGATTCCTTTAAAATCGAGGGTAGAATGAAGCGTCCCGAGTATGTTGCCGCCGCAGTAAGCAGTCTGAAAAAGGCTATGAATAATGAATATTACGACAAATTAACCTTACGCTCCGTTTTCTCCCGTAGTGGCTTTACAGACGGCTATTTAAAAAACAAAAGAACTGTTGATATGTTCGGCTACAGAGTTAAAGAGGATGTAACCTCAGCAAGCACCGTTTTAAAAGAACTTGAAAATTCATACAAAGACGAAATTCGTCCTAATAAAGCAAGTGCGAAATTGATTCTCAAAAAAGATGAGCCTGCAACACTATTATTTTCTTCTAAAGGAGCTTCTGTAACGGTTAAGGGCGAAATCCCCCAAGAACCAAGAACCTCACCTCTTTCAGAAGAAATTGCTTTGAGAAATCTTTCAAAATTAGGTGATACCTCATTTTATTTGGATTCTTTAGGATTTGAAAACGAGGATTCTCTCACTCTCCCTGCCTCCGCTATCAATGCTTTAAGGCGAGATGCAGCGAATCTTCTTGAAGAAGAGCTTGCAAATAAGGAATATAAGATTAACGCTGTAACGCCCAATATTCCACATAACATCACCAACCTTTCAAAACCAAAAACAAGAATCCGACTTGAAAGCTTTTCTCAATACAGTGATGCTTTTGAAAAAGCCGATTTGCTTATTCTCCCTCTTGAAGAAGCTCTCAGTAATCTTGAAGAAATTGAGTGTTTACCTGTAAAAATTGCAGTTGAATTGCCCCAGCTTATTTACCCCGAGGACGAAAAGGAAACTCTCAAGAAGCTTTCTGCAATTAAAAGAACGGGTATTGTAAGAGGTGTAACAGGAAACATCGGCGGAATTGCCATTCTCAAAAAAGCCGGGTTCAAGGTTTATGGCTCTCACGGACTTAATATAACAAACAGTCTTTCTGCAAAAAGCTATAAAGATATGGGCCTCGAAGATGTCACTCTTTCATTTGAGCTTTCTGAAAAAGGGATAAAAAATATCTGTGCAGACTGCACCAAAGGCATATACATTTATGGTTATCTCCCCATTATGTTGTTGCGTAACTGTCCGCAGAAAAGTGAAAACGGTTGTGGTAAATGCAACGGAAAATCAGTGCTGACGGACAGAAAAGGAATCGAATTCCCTCTTTTGTGTCAGAATAAAAAATATTCAGTTCTTCATAACAGCGTACCTCTTTATATTGGCGATAAAAACCTTTCTAATCTTAATTTTGTAACATTCTATTTCACAGTTGAGAATAAAAAAGAATGTGAAAAACTTTATCAGGCATACTTAAACGGCAAATCTCCCGAGGGAAAGAAAACCAATGGTTTATACACCAGAGAATTATTATAAATTCCAAAAAAGTTTGTGATAAATCTTCACAAACTTTTTTTATATTCCGAAAAAGAAATTCAACTAAATTTGAAATATATGTAAAAAAACTTTTTATCATCAAGCATATTTTCTAAACCAAACAAAAAAACAAGATGGTTTTTTGTATAATATCACCACAAAAAGCCTTTGTTGGCGTTTGTGCACTTTCAACAAATATAAATATTATATTTTGTGCACATTCTCTTGACTTTTTATAAATTTCTCATATAATTATTATTGTTGATAAATGATACATCACTTGAACATCTTGTTCGCCCATAATTATCGCCGAGCCGGACTTCAAAGCTGATAATCATTTAGATTAGTTTCATAAAAGCCAAAAAACAACAAGCCGCCTAAAAATAGGCGGTTTGTTGTTTTTATATAGTTTTTTATTCTTCTTTATTGACTATATACATTATTTAGTTTATATTTACTTTATTGAAATTTTCTCAAAAAGGAGAAATCCAGATGACAAAAAACGAAGCAAAAATCAAAGCAAAAGAGCTTGTGTCAAAAATGACAGTTGAAGAAAAAATGACACAGCTTCTTTATACCTCTCCCGCTATTGAAAGACTTGGAATAAAAGCATATAACTGGTGGAACGAGGGCGCTCACGGCGTTGCAAGAGCAGGAACTGCAACAGTTTTCCCCCATACAATCGCTATGGCAGCAACCTTTGACAGCGAGCTCATCAATATAATTGCCGATGTTATTTCAACAGAGGGCAGAATTAAATACAACAAGCACGTTGAATACGGCGACCACGATATTTTTAAGGGTATCACCTATTGGGCACCCAATATCAACATTTTCCGTGACCCTCGTTGGGGACGTGGTCAGGAAACCTTTGGTGAGGACCCCTATCTCACTGCAACTCTCGGCACTGCATTCATAAAAGGAATCCAGGGTGACGGTGAATTCTTAAAGGGTGCAGCTTGTTCAAAGCATTTTGCCGTTCACTCAGGTCCTGAAAAAGACCGTCACGGCTTTGATGCTGTTGCAACTCCCCACGATCTCTATGAAACATATCTGCCTGCTTTTGAGAAAACTGTAAAAGCAGGTGTTGCAGGTGTTATGGGTGCATATAACCGCACCAACGGCAAGCCCTGCTGTGCACACGATTATCTTATGGGCGAGGTACTCCGTAAAAGTTGGGGCTTTGATGGTTACTTTGTTTCCGACTGTGGAGCTTTGCAGGATATATATGAATTCCATAAATTTGTTGAAACAAGAGCAGAAGCAGCGGCAGCTGCTCTCACAAACTCCTGCGACCTTAACTGCGGTCAGACTTACGACGCTCTTGTTGATGCTTACGAAGAAGACCTTATCACAGAAGAGCAAATCACAGAGGCTGCTGAAAGACTTTATATGATTCGTTTCCTTTTAGGCGAATTCGAGGAAGTAAGACCCTATTCTGATATTCCTTACTCAAAGCTTGACTGTAAAGAACACAGAGAGCTTAACTTAAGAGCTGCAGAAAACTGCGTAACGCTTCTTAAAAACGATAATTACTTACCACTTAACAAAAACATAAATAAGAAAATTGCAGTTATCGGTCCTAATGCTCTTTCCGTTACTGCTCTTGAGGGCAACTACAATGCCTATGCTTCTGAATATATCACAGTTGCAGACGGTGTAAGAAGAGTTTTCACCGAAGCTGATATTTCCGTTGAAAGAGGTTGTAATTACTGTCACGAAAAAATCAACGAGTGGAGCGGCTTCGGCAATATGCTCAGCGATGGTGCTGCAGCAGCTGCAGAAGCAGATATCACTATTCTTGCTCTCGGTCTCGACTGCTCAATCGAGGGTGAAGACACAGGCTTTGATAACGACTATACCGCTTGCGGTGACAAGAAAAACATTTATCTCCCTAAAACCCAGCAGAAGCTTGCAGAAATGGTTTGCGATGCCTGTGAAAATGTTATTGTTGTTATTTTGTGCGGTAGCTCCGTTGACCTTGGAGAAAAGGTAAGAAACCACGCTAAAGCTATTATTCACGCCTGGTATCCCGGTTCTCAGGGCGGTCTTGCGATTGCAAAAACAATTTCAGGTGAGAACAACCCCTGCGGTAAATTGCCCGTAACAATCTATAACGGTGAGCATCCCCTCCCCGATTTCACAGATTACAATATGCAGGGTAAAACCTATCGTTTCATTGAGGGCGATGCACTTTATCCATTTGGTTATGGTCTTTCTTATACTAAGTTCCGGTATTCAGATGCAAAAATTCTTGAAAAGAACGATGATACTATAAAAGTCAGCGTTAATGTTAAGAATATCGGCGACAGAGCAGGTATTGAGAAAACACAGATTTATGCTCAGTATTCCGACTCAAGAACCTATACTCCCCACTTCCAGCTCTGCGGTATTAAATCCACAAACCTCCGGGCAGGCGAAACCAAGAATGTAACAATTGATATTGATACATATTGGCTCAAAGCAGTTCTTGAAGACGGTCAGAGAGTAACCCCCGACGGCAAAATCACTCTTTATATCGGTGGTCATCAACCCGATAAAGTAAGTAACGAATTGTTAGGTTACGAGTGTGAGAAAATAGAGTTATAAAATCAAATTAATCCCCAACAACAATTTTAGAATTGTTGTTGGGGATTAACCGTTTATCTTTTATTATTTATTTTTACTCGCTTTTATTAAATGCTTAATAACCATTACAAAACAAAAAAACAATAAAACAATCACGAGCAAAAAACAAATACTTGCAAAAACATCTTAGGCTCTTATTGTTAAAAACAGCCCTGCAATACACAAAGAAAGAACTATTATTGCACAAACTCCGGTAAATATAGCTTGCGCTTTTTTCTTTGGCGAACCATCATCCCAAAATCCGCCAATTGCACCTTCAAAAATAGTTTCTATTAAGAAATCAAAGATAAAGTCCACAACCTCGCCTCAACAAAAAATTTACGGCTGTACCCTGCCTCTCTTCGAAGAGAGGGGGACCGTCTTAAAATATGCAAATCAATATAACTTAGTATCAAGCGAGCCTATTATATAATTTACTAATAAAGTTGGGCGGAACGGTGGAGAGTTCTCTACGCGAGCCCTCGAGCGTAGTTGAATCGCAAGATTCAATTGTAACTCACCCGTAGGGTACAGGCTTGCCTGTACCGTTGAATTAATCAACCGAGAACAACAACCTTATTACAGTTCCACCTATGGTGAAATGACGCTTACGCGTCAAGAACCTTCCGTCACGAAAAATCAAGCTCTTTCGTGCCACCTTCCTTCGAAGGAAGGCACAAAAAAAACATCAACCTTATTCGTCTACCTTAACCTTTCGCAACACCTTTATTTTTTTAATACCCGAGCACACCCTCAACAGACTCATCATTTTCAATCCACTCGGAAACCTTTATTATACGGTATGTATCTTTGTCGTCACGAATTACAACTTCTTCTATTCCTGCATTTATAACCATTCGTTTGCACATAGAACAGCAACATGCATTTTGAACATATCCGCCTGTTTTAACATCTGTTCCAACAAGAAAGAGTGTGCTACCTATCATATTTTTTCTTGAGGCGCTTATAATTGCATTCGCTTCAGCATGAACACTTCTGCAAAGCTCATATCTTTCACCACGGGCAATATTTAGTTTTTCTCTTATGCAAACGCCTAAATCCGTGCAATTCTGCCTACCTCTCGGTGCGCCTACATACCCTGTTGAAATTATCTCATCATCTTTTACAATAACCGCACCGTAATGTCTTCTTAAACAAGTACATCTTTGTGAAACCGTTTGTGCTATATCTAAATAATAATTTATCTTATCTCTTCGCATTTCTCTTTCTCCATCATTTTTTACTTACATACATTATCGATATACAAGCACGCTTGTTCGATATATTTCGCTTTGCTCAATGCGATATGATATAAATCCTTATAATCTCGTGCCGCAAGGCACATATCGCATTGTAAGATATATCGCACCAACGGTATATCGCAAATCCGTCAGGATTTATATCGCTGTGGCTTCGCCACACATTCCGCATTAAAGATTATATATATCCGCAACTTCCCCACTCAACGTCTTATGAGTAATAGCAATGTCGTCAACTATCATATACCCTCTTGGAGTATTCTCTTTAGGAATAGAAACTGAGCCGGGATTTGCATAAATATAACCACCCTCTAATTCCTCAATTTTACTTATATGAGTGTGACCGTTAAAGAGAACATCACCTTTTTTGATTTTAGGAAGATTCTGAGGGTTCATTTTATGACCGTGGGTAAGGAAGAACATTCTTCCCTTGTGATAAAAGAAAGCGTATTCCGCAAGAACAGGGAAAGAAAGCACCATTTCATCAACCTCTGCTTCGCAGTTACCCCTTACGCAAAGTATTTCTTCCGCCATATCATTGAGAAGAGCAATAACACCCTTGGGATTGTATTCATCAGGCAAATCGTTACGAGGTCCGTGATATAATATATCGCCTAAAAGCACTAATTTTTCGCATTTTTCTTCTCTGTATTTCTCAACTAATTCACGGCAATATTTCAAGGAACCGTGAATATCTGATGCAATCATAATTTTCATAAGAATATCTCCTACAATTTGATAAATGCATTATATCATAAAATCAGTTGTAAATAAATAATAAAAATGATATAATTTCTTTATATTTATGAAAAGGAGTAGAAAAATGTCTGACAAACCTATGAAAAAATATATGAAAAAGTCGGAAATTGCCACTTTCGGCATTGGTCTTTTCGGTGTGGCTCTTCTCACCGGTTGGATGCCCGACTATACCGCAACCTTCTTTGCAGACTTCGCTTTCAAAGGCAAAGGCTTCGACCCTGATACAATGGCAAACGCTCTTTCCGCGGTTTTCCTTGTGGCAGGTATTGTAGGAGCCGTTTGTGAGCTTGTTATCGGCTACCTTGTAGACAACACCCGCACAAAATTAGGTAAGGTTAAACCCTGGATTGGTTTCGGTGTTATTCCGTTAGCACTTATTTCAATGCTTGTTTTCGTAGCACCTAACACAGATAATCAAAACGTAGCAATTGCTTGGATGTTCATAATCTATTCTCTTTATACCGCTTTCTGTTGCGCGGTGGAAAGTCCTGCAAACTGCTTCGGTTCCCTTTGCTCACCCAATCCAAGCGAGCGTTCAAGTGCCATTTCAATAGCATCCTTCCTTCGTTCAGTTGGTCAGAGTGGCGGTATGGTTGTTATTCTCGTTGTTGGTCTTGTAATGAAAGCCATTATGGGTCAGCAACAGTTCAAAAATGCAGAAGCACAAGGTCTCGACCTCATAATTTCAACTGCTGTTTGTGCCTTGGGACTTATTCTCTTCGTTATGATTTTCTTTACAAATAACCAGGAGCGCGTTCCCTTTACTCAGGAAAAGGTTTCTCTTAAGGATGCCGTAAAGGTTGTTTTCACTCATAAAAATCTCCTTATGGTTTCCCTTACAAAGCTCTGCGGTTTCGGTCGCGGTGTATATGGAACAGTTTCCCTTTACATAGCAATTTACCTTTTGGGATCAAAGGATTTAAAATTAGGTCTTCTTCTCCCTATGGGTATCGGTACTGCAGTTGGTACTCTTCTTGTTAACATCGTTCTCAAAAAATTCTCAACTAAAAAGACCTTCATTCTTTTCTGCTTCTACGGCGCATCCTCTCTTGCAATTCTCTTCCTTGTTTCAAAGGGTATCGGATTCAATGACGGACTTATTATTCCATTCCTTATCCTCAACTTCTTCTGCGGTCTTCAGCATGGCAACACAAACGTTACGCCCAATATCATGATTGCAGACTGCGTTGACGAAATTGAATATAAAACAGGTAAACGTCAGGAGGGTCTTGCCTATGCCGGCTACGGACTTTTCTCAAAAATCGCATCCGCTTTCACAAAGGCTCTCGGTCCCTGGCTTCTTTACACCTGGTCAGGCTACCTTGCATCAACCAATGCAAATATTGCCTACGCAGATCAGACCGATGCAACACTTAATAAAATCCTTATGATTTACACAATCATTCCCGCAATTTTCGTTGTTCTTCAGGCAGTCCCCATTTTCTTCTATGATATGGTTGGCGACAAAAAAGAAAATATCACCAAAGAGCTTATGAAACGCCGTGAAGAAAAAGCACTTGCAGACAATGTGTCTGCAGAAAATTAAGGAGGTGGCATATTATGAAAAAGGGTTTTAATTTAAAAATATATGCCGCTATCACTTTCTTTGTAATAGCAGGACTTTTAGCAACTATCACAGTTACAACCTACACAAACCGATACAACGGCTTCAGCCCTGAAAAAACTGCAGTTGCTTTCGTACAGAGCATTGTTGAAACCGGTGACGGCTACAACGCCTATAAAAACACACTTGTCAGCAAAAACTATAAATACGGTGACTTTATAAGAGAATATTATATTTACCCTGCAATTTACGCAGAAAGTGATTATAAACCGGGTGACGACAGAGATGAGCTCAAAGGCTTCAATGATGATTCCTTCAAAGGCGAAAAAACTCTCAACGATGACGGCTCACTTTCAGGCAAAGTAATTGACACAATGTATGATTACTATGTTGACCTTATGAAGAAATATAAGGGTTGGGACAATTACGATGCTGTTTTCACCGATTATATGAAGGAGCTTAGCAAGGTTCGTGAAGAGGTTTTCGGTGACAAATATATGACCGATGAAATCTTCTTTACCGCTCTCGAAAGCAACGTAAGAACCTACGGCGAAAGCCTTACAGGTACAGAGGATGAATTTGACGCTAACACAGGTATTCAGACAAGCATTAAGCAAATCGGTGCTTATGAAAAAGCCTTTGGTGAGGATTATAAATTCACTTATGAGGTAAAAGATACAGTAATTTTATCAACAACAAATGCACCTTGGGACAAAATAAATGAGCATGCCGATATGTTAGAAACATACAAAACAGACATTTCAGAAATGAATGACCTTTATAGTGTTATCATTGAAGTAAAAGCTAATGGTAAAACAATAGCAACTCAAGAGGTCAGAGTTGTAAAAATCAACTCCACCTGGTATGTTGATAACACAACAGTTGACACAACCGCACTTTACAAATTAGCATAAAAACAATTAACCCCAACGGATTTGAATCAACCAAATCTGTTGGGGTTAAAACTTTTATTTCTTTTTCTTGCCTCCGAAGAAACCCTTCTTCTCTTCAGGCTCAACTGATTTAGCGCCCATAGTGGTGTTAAAGTTCATAAGAGCTTCTTTCTGTTTTTCATTAAGATTTTTTGGAACCTCAATATTGACTCTTATAAGCTGGTCACCGCGTCTTGTAGAGTTAAGCACCTGAATACCTCTGCCCTTTAACTTGAATATGTCACCGGGCTGAGTTCCTGCAGGAAGAATATATTCAACCTGACCATCAATAGTAGGAACGCGGAGCTTATCACCAAGAGCCGCCTGAACGAAGCTGACTTTAACATCATACCATACATTGTAGCCGTCACGCTCAAAGAAGGGATGGGGCTTAACAACAACCCCGACTCGCAAATCGCCTGCAGGACCACCATTTGCGCCTGCATTACCCTGATTGCGAACTGTGAAAATCTGTCCGTCATCGATACCTGCAGGAATGTTAATTTCTTGCTTAACTGATCTGCGGATTCGTCCTGCGCCCTTACATCTTGTGCAGGGATTGGGGTTGAATGTACCCTTACCGCCACAACGCTGACAGGGCTTTGATGTACTGATAGTGCCGAAGGGTGTTCTCTGCTGAACATTAATCTGACCTCTGCCGTTACAGTCGGGACAGGTCTGGGGTGAAGAACCCTTTGCCGCACCTGAGCCTGAGCATTCATCGCAGACTTCAATTTTCTGAAATTCAACAGTTTTCTTGCAGCCCTTTGCAGCTTCTTCAAAGGTTATATATATGTTAGTCTGAATATCGCTGCCTCTACGGGGCGCATTGGGGTTAGAACGGCCACCGCCGCCACCGAATCCACCGAAGAATGAGCCGAAAAGGTCGCCCAAATCAAATTCCATTCCGCCGTCAAATCCGCCGAAGCCACCGAATCCGCCACCGCCTTGACCTGCGCCATAGCTGGGGTCAACACCTGCAAAGCCGAAGCGGTCATACTTTTCTTTCTTATCAGAATCCGAAAGAATTTCATAAGCCTCGTTAGCTTCCTTGAACTTCGCCTCTGCCTCTTTATTATCAGGGTTAAGGTCGGGGTGATATTTTTTTGCAAGCTGGCGATATGCTTTTTTTATTTCATCAGGTGTGGCACTTTTTGAAACGCCAAGCACCTCATAATAATCTCTTTTGTCTGCCATAAGTAATTCCTTTCTTATAGGAACTTATTACCCACCAAAGACGGCTCCTTTTAAGAACCGTCTTTGAGAATATATTTAATAATTAGTCAACATCTGTGAAGGGTGCTTCTGTGTAGTTATCTCCACCCTGTGCACCTGCTGCATTAGGGTCAAAGCCTGCACCCATATTGTTGGGGTCAAAGCCCTGAGCACCGCCTGCTGCTTTGTAAAGCTTTTCGGAAATCTCATAGAATTTTGCCTGAAGAGCTTCCTGCTTGGACTTAATAAGCTCAATATCCTCGCCCTTGAGAGCTTCCTTGAGCTCTTCAACCTTAGCATTGATGTCGTTCTTATCAGCTTCATCGAATTTATCGCCGTTTTCAGAAACAAGCTTTTCACATTCAAATACCATCTGGTCTGCACCATTACGGATATCAACTGCCTCTTTACGTTTCTTGTCTTCCTCTGCAAACTGCTCTGCTTCTCTTACAGCCTTATCAATATCATCCTTGCTCATATTTGAAGAAGCTGTGATGGAAATTGACTGTTCTTTACCTGTGCCAAGGTCTTTTGCAGAAACGTGAACGATACCGTTAGCGTCAATGTCAAAAGTAACTTCAATCTGAGGAGTACCTCGACGAGCGGGAAGAATACCGTCAAGGTGGAACATACCAAGAGTTTTGTTGTCTCTTGCAAATTCTCTTTCACCCTGAAGAACGTGGATTTCAACGGATGTCTGATTGTCAGCTGCAGTTGAGAAAATCTGGCTCTTCTTTGTGGGGATTGTTGTATTTCTTTCAATAATCTTTGTGCAAACACCGCCAAGAGTTTCGATACCGAGTGAAAGAGGTGTAACGTCGAGGAGAAGAAGACCCTCTACATCACCGCCGAGAACACCTGCCTGAAGAGCTGCACCCATTGCAACACATTCATCGGGGTTAATTCCCTTGTAGGGCTCTTTGCCTGTGTAGTTTTTAACTGCATCCTGAACAGCAGGAATTCTTGAAGAACCACCAACCATAAGAACCTTGTCAATTTCTGAAACCTTAAGACCTGAGTCAGAAATTGCCTGACGAACAGGAGCCATTGTTGCTTCAACAAGGTCAACTGTAAGCTCGTTGAATTTAGCTCTTGTAAGAGTTGTGTCAAGGTGGAGAGGACCTGCTTCAGTCATTGTGATGAAGGGAAGGTTAATTGCAGATGATGTAACACCTGAAAGCTCGATTTTTGCTTTTTCTGCAGCTTCTTTAAGTCTCTGCATAGCCATTTTATCGCCTGAAAGGTCGGAACCTGTTTCTTTTTTGAATTCAGTTACGAGCCAGTCGATAATTCTCTGGTCGAAATCGTCACCACCGAGGCGGTTGTTACCTGCAGTTGCAAGAACCTCCTGAACACCCTCGCCCATTTCAATAATGGAAACGTCGAAAGTACCGCCACCAAGGTCATAAACCATAACCTTCTGGTCATTTTCTTTGTCGATACCGTAAGCAAGTGCAGCTGCAGTGGGTTCGTTAATAATTCTCTTAACCTCAAGACCTGCAATCTTACCTGCATCCTTAGTTGCCTGACGCTGTGAGTCTGTGAAGTAAGCAGGAACTGTGATAACAGCTTCTGTTACCTTATCACCAAGGTAGCTTTCTGCATCAGCTTTGAGCTTTGAAAGAATCATTGCAGAAATCTGCTGGGGTGTGTAAGATTTGTCATCAATCTGAACCTTGTAATCTGTACCCATCTGTCTTTTGATAGATGCGATTGTTCTGTCGGGGTTCTGAACTGCCTGACGCTTTGCAACCTGACCAACAAGTCTTTCGCCGGATTTAGAGAAACCTACAACAGAGGGAGTTGTTCTGTTACCTTCAACGTTAGCAATAACTACGGGCTCGCCGCCTTCAATAACTGCTACGCAAGAGTTAGTTGTACCTAAGTCAATACCAATTGTTTTTGCCATTTTAATTACCTCCGAATTTATTTTTAAGTATTTATTATATATTTGTTAATTGGTAACCTGAACAGTTGCGAAACGCAATATTCTGTCACCCATTTTGTAACCTTTTTCAAAAACTGCCGCGATAGAATTTTCGGGAAGCTCATCGTTTTCAACAGTCATAACCGCGCTGTGAATATTGGGGTCAAACTCATCACCCACTGCACCAAAAGCCTCAACATCCATATTTTTGAGAATTTCTTTAAGCTGTGTAACTGTCATTTCAACGCCTTTTCTGTAAACCTCACCATCATCAGTCTGGTTATCAAGTGCTCTGTCAAAATTATCAATTACAGGAAGAAGTGCCTTAATGGTGTTGCCTTTTGCATCACCGTAGGTTGCTTCCTTTTCTCTTTGAGAGCGTTTTCTGTAATTATCATACTCTGCAAGAGTGCGAAGATGAGAATCCTTAAGAGCTGCAAGGTCATTTGAAAGCTTTTCAATTTCTGCCTTGAGAGCATCAACCTCAGCATTCTTCTTTGTTTTCTTTTCTTTTTTAGTTTCCTTTTTTACTTCTGCAGCTTCTTCTGCTGCAACTGCTTTGTTTTCTTCATTCGCCATTTTATTTATCTCACTCCTCATCAAGAGTTTCGGAAAGAAGATTTCCGATAACCGATGCTAAATATTTTATACTTGGAATAAGCCTTGCATAGTCAATCCTTGTGGGACCGATTATCCCGATTGAACCGCTGTCTTTTTCTCCGACTGAATATTTCGAGAAAATAGTTGAAGAATTTCTCAATTCTCTGTAAAGATTTTCAGTACCGATTGCCACATTTAATTGCTTCTTATGTGAGCCAAGCATATTTTCAAGAGGGGTTCCTCTATGAAGAAAATCCATAAGCCTGAAGGCGTCATCGGAAAGTTCTTCGTGGTTCAGTATGTTTGATTGACCCTTTAAATGAAGCTCTGTTGTTTTAACTGCTTCACAAAGGTCTGCTATGGCACACAAGAAAGGTGACATTATGAAAACTCTGTCCCCAAGGGAAGCTACAAGAGTCTGTATAAACATTACATTAATATCTGATACAGATTTGCCGATAAAATAATTCTGACAGATATTATAGAAAACCTCGGCAACATCAACATTAATCTGCGCATCGCTTCTCACGACGGAGCTTTTAAGAATACCCGAGGTAGCAAGAAGCACAATCATTGCCGTATGCTCACTCAAAGGAACAAGCTCTATTCTCTTTATCTTTGCATCCGCATCTGCAGGTGAAGAGGAAACTGCAACGCAGTCCGTAAGCTCTGCAAGAATATTACCTGCCTTTTCAAGAAGCTTATCCGGTTCACCCGAAAAGGACTGCAACCATATTTTTATTCGTTCCTGCTCTTCTATACCTAATTCATACATAGTCATCAGATTATCTACATAATATCTGTAACCAAGCTGAGATGGTATTCGACCTGCCGAGGTATGAGGTTGTTCAAGAAGACCAAGCTCAACCAGATCCGCCATATCGTTACGAATGGTAGCGGAAGAAACCGCGTTTCCCATTTCGGCACAGATTGCTTTCGAACCCACAGGCTCACCCGTGGCAATAAAGCGTTCAATTATAATTGCGAGTATTTGTTGCTTGCGCCCTGTAAGCTCTGCCACGACCTCACCTCTTTTTCAGTTCTTATCACCGTTAGCACTCTCGTTGAGTGAGTGCTAACTCTGTTAATAATATACTCCCACAAGTAGCATTTGTCAACCACTTTTGCAAATATTTTTGTAAATAGTTTGTGAATATATGTTAAAATTATGCAAAAAAGAAAAGCCACTTCCCAAAAGTGACTTTTCTCTAAAAACAGCACATTAGCAATTATACAAATTGGAATTTGTTAACACAATATCATTACAACAAGTAATGCTAATCCAAGAATATGGAATATCAAAGGAACTCCATACGCATCACTTTTCTTTATTTTGGCCCATTGTATATTATAAGGCGTCATATCCTGATGATAAGCATTTTGGAATGAACAATAAATATGTTTCCACTTGTTTTTATATCCAACAAAAGACCAAACCGAAAATGCAAGACAACCAAAAGAAAGAATAAACATCATATGTTCAGGCCAAATTGCAACACATAGCATCATAGCAACAATCCATCCATAGCGATGAAAATATGCTAATGCTATTATTCTATTTTTCCTTATGGTTCCCTTGCTCATATCCTTTCCTCCATAGTCAAATTCAAGTTTGTTAATCTAATTATAGCACAATAAACTAACCTTTTCAATCCGTTTGCCCGCAAGGGCAACTTCATTGACGAAGTCACTTCATTGCAAAGCACTTCATTTGCCGTAAGGCAACTTCGTTTGTTTATGTCCGCAAGCGATCAATGAAGTTTACTGCAAGCAGTAAAATGAAGTACTCGCTTCACTCGTAACAGAGTTATGTCCTACGGACATAAATAAAAAACCACTTCCGAAGAAGTGGTTTTTGGCAGCGGGATAGGGATTCGAACCCCAACAAACAGAGTCAGAGTCTGTCGTGCTACCGTTACACTATCCCGCTAAGACGAACGTTATTATACTCTTACATTTTCCGATTGTCAAGAGTTTATTCAAAATTTTTTGGAAAAAGTTTTTTATTGGCATAATTAAAAAAACTGTTGACTTTTTCTTTTTAGTATGATAATATATCAAG
>SVOP01000031.1 GCA_015066325.1 Oscillospiraceae bacterium | reverse complement strand
CAAATACAAGATGAAGGATATTTTTGAAAATGCCTCCCCCACTGCGGCGCGGCTGTATTCACCTTCTCCGCCATCATATATACCAAGGCAAGCTACAATAAGGCAAGCACCCGCCGCCACCGTTAAAGCAGCAGTGATTATATTTACGCATTTTTTCAAAAGAACTGCGTGTTTATCGTTCATTTTTACACCTCGCCCTTTAATTTATTTAATTTTATCACAGAAAATCAGAAAAGTAAAGTACATTATTATTATATATCTTATAAAAAGGCTTGCCTTTTGACAAAAAATATAGTATGATATAGTGTATATTGCTATAGTTATGGCATAAAAAACCAGAAAGGCGTTTTACCTATGAGCAAAAGAAGTTTTTTGGGGTTCTTTAAAGGAACAGTTGTGGTGATAATTGCCGCCGTTTTAGTATTCGGCTGCTTTATTTCCGCGCCTATTAATTCAGGCAACGCAAAGCACAGCGCTTCGTTTATCGAACTGTTGAACGGCGTCAGTGCAAGCTACACCGATTATCTGGACAGCAACGTTGTCTACAAGCTCCCTCAGGGAGTAAGTGAAGACGCTGAGATTTCGGTTATCGTTACCGTTGACACCAAGGACATAATGTCAGCCTATAACGAGAGCGATAAATCCCAAAGCCTTGGTCAGTTTGCCGCAGGCAGTGACAAGGCAAAGGAAATCAACCGCGAAATACAAGACAAAAAGTCCTCTGTGCTTAGGGCTCTTGACGACAAGGGCGTTGAATACACCACCGGCGAGGATTACAACACCTTGCTTTCCGGCTTTGAGGTGCTTATTTCCGCAAAGGATTACACAAAGCTTTGCAGTACTCTTAAGAAGGGCTACAGAGCCATAGTGGGCGAGGTCTACAAGCCCTGCGATACCACAGTGGTTGAAAACGATGTTAACGTTTACGGCACCGGTATTTTCGACAGCTCCTCTGCAGGATACGACGGGAGCGGCATGGTAGTAGCTGTGCTTGACACAGGTCTGGACTCCAAGCACACTGCATTCTCTACCGAGAACTTCTCCTCGGACAAGCTTGGCCTTACCTACGAGGACGTTGCCGCACTTATAGGCAAGACCACTGCATCCAAGTTGTTTGACGGCCTTACGGTTGACGACGTATACGTAAACGAAAAGGTTCCATTTGGCTTTGACTACGCCGACAGCGACCCTGATATGTACTCCACCCACAACGAACACGGTACCCACGTATCAGGCGTTATAACGGGTAAGGACGACACCATTGTCGGTGTTGCCCCCAATGCTCAGCTTGTGGCAATGAAAATATTCTCCGACGTTGTTGATACCGCACGTTCCTCTTGGATACTTTCCGCCCTTGAGGACTGCGTAGTGCTTGGAGTTGACGTCATAAACATGTCCCTCGGCACCGCTTGCGGCTTCAGCCGCGAAAGCGACGAGGAGGTTTTAAACGGCGTATATGACAAGATACGCGCTGCCGGCATCAGCGTTATCGCCGCTGCCTCCAACAGCTACAGCTCGGCTTACGGCTCTGAGGCAAACGGTAACCTCGGCCTTACCTCCAACCCCGACACCGGCACCGTTGGTTCTCCCTCCACCTACGACGGAGTTATGTCTGTTGCTTCCATAAAGGGTACCGAAACGCCTTATATCAAATTTGGTGATAAAATAATATATTTCGACGACTCCAACAACGGCGCAAACGACCCCAACGATTTCTTTAAGACTCTTCTTGGCGACAAGGAGTCTGTAAGCATTGAGTTTGTTACCGTTCCCGGCGTAGGCAGAAGTGCTGACTACGCAGGTCTTGACGTCAAAGGAAAGATTGCACTGGTTCGCCGCGGTGACAATACTTTTGAGGAAAAGGCGTTTATTGCACAGGCTCAAGGCGCCGCAGGTATCATCATATACAACAACGTATCCGGTGACATCAAGATGAACGTTGGCGACGCAAAGCTTGCCTCCTGCTCTATTTCTCAGGACGACGGCGAAGTGCTTGCGGCGGCTAAGAACGGTACTCTTACCCTTGCAGTTACCCAGACTGCCGGTCCCTTTATCGACGACTTCTCTTCTTGGGGACCCACTCCCAGCCTTGGTATCAAGCCCGAAATAACCGCACACGGCGGTAACATTCTTTCCGCGATAACCGGTGGCGGCTACGATAGGCTTTCCGGCACCTCCATGGCGTGCCCCAACCTTGCAGGCGTGGTTATCCTTCTTCGCCAGTACGTGGTAGAGAACTTCCCCGACATTGCGAAGGACAACGTAAAGGTTGCCGCTATGGTAAACCGTTTGCTTATGTCCACCGCTGATATTGCTCTTAATACCAACGGCAACCCTTATGCGGTCAGAAAGCAAGGTGCAGGTCTTGCAAACCTTACAAACTCCCTCAAAACACCTGCATATATTTTGACCTACGATAAGAACGGCAAAGCAATGGACAAGACCAAGCTTGAGCTTGGAGACGATCCTTCCAAGACCGGTGTTTACACCATGAGTTTTACCGTTACTAATATAGGTTCATCCTCCCTCTCCTACGAGATTGGCTCCTTCGTTATGACCGAAGGCGTTAGCGAGACCAAGACCAACTCCGGCAAGACTACGGTTACCGAAGAGGCATACATTCTCAACGGCGCGGTTACTACCGTGGACGGCAACACCGTCAGCGGTAAAACCATAACCGTTGCCGCAGGTGAAAGCGCATCCGTTACCGTTACCGTTACGCTCAGTGACAGCGACAAAGCATACCTTGATAAATCCTTCGAAAACGGTATGTACGTTGAAGGCTTTATAACTCTTACAGCAAAAAGCGGCACAGATATAGACCTTAACGTGCCCTACCTTGCCTTCTACGGTGACTGGACCGCTGCTCCTATGTTTGACCTTGACTACTACGACACCAACGCTGACGAGCTTGACGATGCTATCGCTCCCGAGGACAAGACCATGGCAGATGCCTATGCAACCCGTCCTATCGGCGGTATCTACGATGACTACGTAAGTTTTCTCGGTTCTTACTACTTCCAGCAAAATCCCGATGACATCGTTATATCCGCTAACAGAAACTATATTGCCCTATCCAATCAGGAAGGCGCCATACACTCTCTGCGCTTCGTATGGGCAGGTCTTTTGAGAAACGCCGCAAAGATAGTGGTTACCATCACCGACGACACTACGGGAGAGGTAATTTTTGAATGTGTTGACGATGACGTAAGAAAATCCTACGGTGACGGCGGCACCCCATATCCCGCAAACGTTGAGATCGACGCAGAATGGGTAAAGACGTGGAACGTCACCTTCAAGGCGGAGCACAAGGGACATATAATCGGGGTAATTTACACAGCAAATGCGAGGGGCTTGCCCCCTCGATCCCCGCCATGAAGTGTTCAAAGTCAATTACCGCTTGAAATTTTCAGCATTGTCGTGATATAATTAATCAGATTCAAAAATTATCAAGGTGAAGTGCATATGAAAAAACTAATCTTTAAAACTGTTCTTAAAGTGTTTATTACTGCTTTCCTTAGTCTTGCAATGTTACTCCTTGTGCTTTTTGTGTCCTCTGTTATAGCAGGCTTCGTGCAGGTTGACAAAAATACCGAATACCAAGACGAGCACCTTGAATACCTGAAAAATGAATATTATACCGAATCTTATGTTCCTTGTAATGAACAAAAGCTTGCGAACTTTGACATTAAAAAAGCTTTTTCTGAAGGCATGAAGCTTAACGAAATTGCAGTTATGGGAACTCACAACAGCTATCAGCTGCTCGGAACACTACCGAAGCGAGGGCTGATGAAGACTCTTGAGATTTTTTCTTTCGGTGTGGTGGAAAATAAGGCTGTTTTTGAAATGGATACATTTACCGAGCAGTTGGAACAGGGAATAAGAAACCTTGAAATTGATATTGAAACCGTAGATGATGAGGGTGACACCAGTTTTATTGTTACCCACAGTGCTATAATTGACAATGTATCAAGTGCTTATAACTTTGCCAAGGGACTTGAAGAAATTGCAATGTGGTCAGATAACAATCCGGGTCATTTACCGATATACTTGCTTATTGAGCCTAAAGATGGTGTTCCTTCAATAAATAATATGAAGAAATTCTCTCTTGAATATGCACTGGAGTTTGACAAGGTACTAAGGCAGGTGCTTGGCGATAGGTTGCTCACGCCGGCGCAAGCAATGGGAGAATATGAAAGCTTTGAAGAAATGCGAAAAGCTGACGATTGGCCTGCTTTAACACAGGTTGCAGGCAAGATTATTGTATTGATGCACCCCTGCAGTGTTACACAGGAATATATCGACACTGACACATCAATCAAAACTCAGGCGATGTTCCCAATGCTCAGATTCGGGGATATTGACAAAACCTATGCATCGTTTATTCTTGATAACGATCCTGTGAGTGCAGCTGAAAATAACAAAAAGACAGTTGATGAAAATAATCTTATGGTAAGAACCAGAGCAGATGATTACCCTGATTTTAGTGATGAAAGGTATAACTTTGCAGATAACTGCGGTTCACACATTATCACAACGGATTATCCTCCCCGTTCTGTAAGAAAAGACGATCACACCTACACATTTGGCGGCTATACTATAAAACTGCTTAAGTGAAAAATCAGAATATACAATATTACGCATTTACATAACTTACAAAAACCGAGTAGAGCTTTAAAACTCTATTCGGTTTTTCTTATTCATCATAAATAACACTTGCATTAGTAAACGAGTCATTAATATCTATCAATACATCAAGAACAAATTCATCTTCAATTTGTTTCGTACATTTAACACCACGGTAATAATATCTACAACGGTAACTCCGAGAATTTCTGACAAAGCAGTCAGAAGAGCTATATCTGGTGCACTTCTGCCTGTTTCCCATTTTGAAACGGCTTTATCTGTTACATTTAATTTTTCGGCTAACTCCTTTTGAGTTAAAGCCTTTTCTTTTCTGAGTTCTGAAATAAATTTACCAATTTCAAAAGCGTTCATAACTGTGCGCCTCCTTATGTTTCTGATAAAACTATATAACACTTGGCATAAAAAGTCACTCTACCGATGGTAGAATAATACTAAACTCACAAAAAACGAAGCAATTTATCTATTTGGATATTAATTGAAATGTTTAAATACTTATGCTACAATTAATTTAATTAATACCAAACTACTTCTGTGAGGAATATAGTATGAAAAATTATGATATTGCAGCTTTTGTATGGCCCTCTTACACAGGCGATGAGCCGAGAGCCCGAATTTTCTGGCCCGATGGTAATGGTGAATGGCAAACTGTTAAAGCAATGACCGATAAGGGCTATAAAGGTTGCCGTTGGCCCCGCATACCTACTTGGGGATATGTAAATGAAGCGGACAGTTCTGTTATGGAAATGCAGATTGATTGCGCCATTTCTCACGGTGTAAATGTTTTCATTTATGACTGGTATTGGTATGACAACAGACCCTTTCTTGAAAACTGCCTTAATGATGGTTTTCTGAAAGCCAAAAACAATAATAAAATGAAATTTTGTCTTATGTGGGCAAACCACAATGCCACACATTTATGGGACAAACGAAACTCCGATAAAAACCTTGAAACCGTTATCTGGAGCGGTGTTGTAACTCCTGAGATTTTTGATAATATATGCGACAGGACCATTGAAAAATATTTTCTCAAAGAGAACTATTACTGCATTGACGGTTGCCCCGTGTATATGATTTTTGACATTGATAATTTTATCCGTTCATTCGGCACAAGTGATGAATGTAAAAAAGCCATTGAAAAATTCCGTCAGAAGACTATTGATGCAGGATTTAAGGGTTTGCACCTGCAATTTGTTCATTGGAGAAACCGAGTTTTTAATTGGCTTGACGATACCGATTCTCAAAAGGGAGTTTCTTCTACAGAGATGTACGATTTTCTCGGTGCTGATTCGGTGACAAGCTATAATTGGGGTTGTTCAACGGATTTTGACGGAGATTATACCGATGTTACAGACAAATATATCGGTGCAATAACTGAAGAATCAAAAAAACTTAACATTCCCTTCTATCCCAATATTTCTGTAGGGTGGGACAACAATGTAAGATTCAATAATTTTGTCCCCGGAGTTGTGGAAAACAATACCCCCGAAAACTTTAAACTCGCTTGTGAAAAAATCAAAGCCTTTGCAGATTCTTCTATTGCAAACGGCATTATGAAAGTTCCGTTCATTACCGTTAACAGTTGGAATGAATGGACGGAAACCAGTTATCTTCAACCCGACGACCTTTATGGCTATGGTTATCTTGAAGCCATTAAAGAAGTTTTCACCGAGGAATAATTATGGAAAATAATATTGTTTTGAACGACATATCATACGGAAGCCACGAAAGGCAAAAACTTGATATTTTTATTCCTAAAAACCCGAAATGCCAGTGTGGAATTATGCTTTTTATTCACGGTGGAGGTTGGATTCAGGGCGATAAAATCGGGCATATTGATGATGCCCGTCACTTTTGCAATCTTGGGTATATTTCTGCCACAATGAACTACCGTTTTGTTGATGAAAATACAACTGTTTATGATGAGCTTGATGATATAACCGCTGCATTAAAAACCATAAAAAATGAATGCCGTAACTACGGATTCAATATAGAAAAATTGATTTTATCGGGTGGCTCTGCAGGGGCGCATCTTTCTCTTCTTTATGCTTACACAAGAATGAAAGAAGCACCTATAACACCCGTTGCAGTTTGCCCCTATTGCCCACCCGTTGACTGCTCAAAACCTGATTTTTTAATGGGAATCTCAGGTGAATTTGAAAACTGGAAATATGGTGTACTTTCAAAATGTTGCGGTCTTGAAACCAACAGAGAAAATCTATTCAAGCTCCAACAGCAAGAGGCTTTGAAAAAGATTTCACCACAGGAATACATTTCAGAAAATTGTGTTCCCACCGCCATTTTCCACGGCAGACATGATGAGCTTATTCCCTTCTCTCATATAGAAAAATTCATCAGCTCGTTGAATGAAAAAAGCATAAAAAATGATTTGATTATCTATGAAAACTCCGGTCACGCCCTTGATAAAGACCCTGAAACTGCATCAAAAACCAAAGATATAATTAAAAAGTATGCAGAAATGTATTTTTGAAAAAACAATTTCGATACCATTGCAAATAAAAAAGTTCTTGACAATCCCCTCTTCAATATGTATAATATCATTTGCTTGATTAAAGGCGTGCTGATATAGCTCAGGCGGTAGAGTGCATCCTTGGTAAGGATGAGGTCACCGGTTCGAATCCGGTTATCAGCTCCAAAAATCCCGAATGTGAAAACATTCGGGATTTTTACTTTTTCACCATAAAAACCGAACTATATTTGTAATATAAGTATATAGACAATTTTATAGAAAATATTTACAAAAATAAAATTTGTGTTATACTTATATATGTATAATTTTACATTCTTGAAAGGAATGGTAGTAATGAAAACATCAAAGAAAGTTATCGCATTGGTTCTTTCCGTTGTTATGTTGATGGGCTGCTTCTCCGCAACTGCATTTGCAATTGACGAAGCATATACTCCCTCAATCGTAATTCCCGGTATTTTCCAGAGCGAAACAAAATACTATGAAAACGGTATGGCAACAAGTGCCGAGCCCCCCTTCTTTATGGGTTCAACCATTGAGATTGTGGGAAAAGCCCTTACAGATGCCCTTATACCGATTGCCAAGCTTCTCACAAGCCAGCAGGATAAGGATAATCAGGCAGCACAGGCAGTTGCAGATATTCTCGGCGAAGCACTTATGGAAAAAAATCGTAGCGATGAAAACGGTAAATTTGTTCACGACATCCGTGCAACAAAATACAACGACTGCTTTGCAGACCTTTCTCAGCACGATCAGGATTATATCCTTGACCAGATTCCCTTGCAGAACTATATTGATATTGCAGGCGGCGAGAATCTTTATTTCTTCTCATACGCATCCTTCGGCAATATGATTGATACTGCTCAGGAGCTCTATGATTTCATTCAGTTTGTTAAAGAAGACTCCGGCTCCGACAAGGTTAATATCGTACCCATCAGCCAGGGTGGTTCTGTTGCAAACGGACTTATGCAGATTTACGCTGATAACGGCCGTTCCGTTGCAGAGGATATCAACAGAATTATCTATGTTGTTCCTGCCCTTGACGGTTCAATTCTTATCGGTGAAATTTATCAGTATGGTCTTATTGATGATGCAGAGCTTTACACAACAATGCTTCCCTCCCTTATGGGCGAAGAGGATATGGTTAGCTACCTCATCAATGTTGTTCTCCGCATTATGCCCAACGCAAATGTAAACAGCATTCTTGATACTGCAGTTCATACTCTTATTATGGACTATATGAGATATTCAACTCTTATGTGGGGTCTTTGCCCATCAGGTAATTATGAAGCTTGCCGCGAAATGTACCTTATGGATGAGGGTCTTGAGGAAATCCGCAGGCAGACTGATTGGTTCTACGGTGCTCAGTGCAACCGTTATGACAATATTCTCAAGGCAATTGATGACGGCGTTAAGGTTTTCGATATCGTTGACTACAACTATCCCCTTTACCAGCTTGTTGATTCCTACGATGATGTAAATGCAGACGGTATTATCCAGCTTGATTCCACATCAATGGGTGCTTTCAGCTATGGTGTTGATATTCAGCTTGGTGAAGATTATGTTCCCACTCACTCAAACTGCACAGACCCTAATAACCACGACCATGCTGACCCCAACGGTATTGTTGATGCCTGCACAGGTCTTCTTCCCGAAACAACCTTCTATTTCTATAATCAGGACCACGAAAAAACAGGCTCAAATGATGTAATTATGAAGCTTGTTACAGAGCTCCTTACAGATGAAACATTTGTTGACGTTTTCTCAAAACCCGATAAATTCCCTCAGTTCAACGTTGGTAGAAACTCAAAGGGTCTTATGAAAGACGTTGCTGAAATGAAAAACTTTGACACAAGCGACCTTACAGAAGAAGAAAAAACTCTTCTTGCAGATGCAATTGCACAGGCAGAGGCTCAGCTTGACCAGACAAATGTTGATATTGATGCTTTCAACGAAGCAAAAAATAATTTCTATGATGTTTGCGATCAGATTCATAACAGAAACGCAGAGCCCGAAGAAAAAGAAAATGATGCATATATGAGCTTTGAAGACGCTCTTAAGCAGATTTTCCAGATGCTTTCTGAAATCCTTTATCTCTTCTTCGGCGATGCAGGCTTCAGTGAAATGTAATTAAAACCACACACAAAAAACCTTGGAAATTCAAAATTTCCAAGGTTTTTTTATGCCATAAATCTTTTATTATGGTATCAATTCATTTACTGTTCCTGCGGAATCGAAGCTTGTTTTCTGACCGAAATAGTAGTTATAAACAGGAACTGCCGCCTGAGAGGTCTGGCTACCCGTTAATGCGTTTTCCGCCACAATGGCAATAGCAATTTCAGGGTCGTCATAGGGAGCAAAGGAAATAAAGAACCCGTTGTTGCAGTCCATCACAACTCCGCTTTCGGTTGTTCTTTTAAGCTGTGAAGTACCCGTTTTACCTGCGGCATCAACAATGCAATCTTTAAAATAATATGAGCTACCGCCGTTTTGCACAACCTGACGCATACCCTGTTTTACTATTTTAAGAGTTTTTTCGCTGACATTTATTGTATTAAGCACTTCCGGTTGAGTTTCGTAAATAACCTCTGACATATCTGCAGAAAGAACAGATTTTATAATATACGGTTTATATCTTGTTCCGCCGTTGGCAATTGTTGCACAGTAATTTGCAAGCTGTAAAGGAGTGAAAAGGTTATCCGACTGACCGATTGCTGCCTGAACCGTATCACCGGGATTCCATACCTGCCCTGCCGCCTCTTTATTTGCTATACTTGCAAGAACACCCTCTGCTTCGGGAAGCTCGATACCTGTTTTCTGACCCAATCCCAAAAGACTGCAATATTTATTCATTTTATCAATACCCAGCTTTTTACCCATTTCAAAGAAATAAATGTTACAGGATTTTTCAAGAGCCGTTGTAACATTAAGATAACCGTGAGATTGCAGACATTTAAATGTCTGGTCTTCAAGAACATAGGTTCCGCCACAGTAGCAGGTTGTGTTTATATCTGCCGCCTCTTCCTCCAAAGCCGCAATAGAAATTGCAGGCTTCATTGTGGAACCCGGAGCATAAGCACTCTGCACGCCTCTGTTCCACAATGGGCTTTCGGTATCTGCCGCAAGCTTACTGTAATCTTTAAAATATCTTGTTATATCATAAGTGGGAAGGGATACATTTGCAAGAACCGCCCCTGTTTTGCAGTTCATAACAACCATTGCACCCGCCGTGCCGAAATATGATGAGTTTTTGTTATCAATAAGCATATCCTGCAAGGCTTGTGCCGCAACCTTCTGAAGCTCACTGTCAATAGTTGTAACAACAGTATTACCCTGCTGTGGCTTGGAAAGATAGTCCTCTGTTACAGAGCCATCAGCATTGGTTGTGGTGGTTTTTATACCGTTAACACCACGAAGATAGCTCTCCATTGTTGATTCAATACCACTTTTACCATAACTGTCATTAAGAGTATAGGCGTTATTTTTTAACACCTTAAGCTCCTTAGCCGTAAGTGTATCATCATTTAATTTTTCATCGAGTTTTTTTGTTTCAAGCTCATATTCCTCTGCGCTTATAGAGCCTACCACACCAAGAATATGTGAAAAGCTTGTTTTGTCGCTGTATTCACGATAGCTGACGCTCTCAGCATCAACACCCGGAAAGGTACTGCTCTTTTCTTTTATTGCAGAAACAATTTCCGTAGGTACATCCTCTGCAAAGGTATATGGTGAAGGGGTAGAAAAAGAAGAATATTTCATTCCGAAGCAAACAGATGCGATTTTTCGTGCATCCTCTCTGCTGTAGCTTTCCAGACCATATCTTTCAACAAGGGCATCAAGGCACTCCTCTGCCGTTGATTTTTCACCCTTTTCCATTTCAAGCATATTTTCTGAAACCATATATTCGAATTCGGTTTCTTTTTCTTTATCAATTACAAGCTGCCCCTTTTTATATTTCAAAGGAAGAGGGTCACGCCATTCTATATCATTTTTCTCAAAAAGAGTTATAAGAGAAAAAATCAAATCGTTTCTTTCATTCTGCTTTTTTGAGGACGGAAAATCGGAATATTTGAACACAACAGAATTACCCTGCCTGTTTGTGACAAGGGGTTTACCGTTTGTATCAAGAATTTCGCCTCTTGAGGCTTTAACGGAACTGCTGGAAACTGCCAGGCTATCCGCCGCGGCTTTATATTGGTCTGCATCAATCAGCTGGGTTTTCACAAGACCGAAAACCAAAAACAAAAAGAGTAAACCTATAATTACCGTACCTGCAATTCTTCTGTTTTTTCTCAATTCAATAGACATAATTTTTTACTCAGCAATCTTGTAAGAATTGTAAATAGCTTTAACTATAAAATAACAAACGGGAACAAAAACTACCGTAATAATAAGGGATGGCAAGTAAAATGTAAATATCTGCCTCAAGGGATTTCCTGCACCCCAGAATCTTACGGCAATATAAATAATTTCATAAGCGGTAACGCTTCCTGCTCCTAAAACCAGAGCGGTTATAAGATTATTTTGCATAAGGTGGCTTATAAGAAGACTGCAAACAGCACACAAAGACATTAAGACAATGGTATTAAAGCCGTCAACACCGCTTGAAACATCCCATAAGGCTCCTGCTAATGCACCAAAAATTGCTGCAGGAACCTCTCTTTCAAACATTGCAATTGCAACACAAAAAGGAACACAGATTAAAACCCTTGCACCAAAAAACTCTAACAAACCGCCAACAGAATTCTGCAATAAAACAGAAATAGCCAACAATGCGCCGAAAATTGCCCATCTGATATATTTAGGCTTGTTATCACCGTAATTCAAGGGTATCACCTCTTTCCTTTTTTTATTTAATAGGCTTTTTATTCCTCGCCTTGACCTTCAAAGGATGTAATTACAAAAACATCGGAAATCTTCGAAAGCTCTGCAAAGGGCTCAATATCTGCATAAAAACCCGAAGAAACATCATCGTTATGAACCGCTTTTACCTGACCTATGAGAAGACCATCGGGGAAAACACCACCTGCACCTGAAGTGCAAACAACACCGCCACCAACAACGGAGGTTGAAGCATCAAGACCCGATAATTTACATAAACCATCTTTATAAAGGGTGGCGTCACCTGAAACATAACCATACTCTCTTGTGCCGGATTCCAGAGCACCTATATTAACTCTCGGGTCAATAAGGGTATAAACAACGCAGGTAGAAAAATTAACCTTTTTAACAATACCCACTACATATTCACCATATATAACAGGGTCATCAACCGCTATCCCATCCTTTGAGCCAATGTTCAAGGTAAATGAGCCGTAGGCATCCGCTGCATCACGGGATAAAACAGAGCCATAGCTAAACTCAAAATCAGGATTTTGCTTTTTCACACCGTAGAACTCTTCGTAAGAATCTACTTTCTTTTTCATTTCGTTATAATCTGCAAGCTGTTTGCGATATTCCTCCAATTCCTTTTTCAATTCTTTATTTTCCTCTTCATAAACGGAAGCAGATTCAAAAGAAACTGAAAGCTCACCTAAATTTTCGGAAATCGCCGCAGATAATTTCTGCAAGGGAGAAAATACTGTTCCCAAAGCAGATGTAATGGGTGACGAAGCATTATGAGTAAACGCTGCAGTAAGCACACCCAAGAATATTACAACTGCAATAACAACAAGATTTTTAAACCCTTTGCTACGGAAAAATCTTTTCATTTCATTAGCCTTTCTTAAGTCGGAAGCTTATTTCGCCCTGAAGCCTAAAAGGTCTTTTTCAAGACAGATGCCTGTACCGTTAACAACACAGTCAATAGGGTTCTTTGCAACATTAACGGGCATACCTGTTTCAGAAGAAATAAGCTTATCAAGTCCGCGGAGAAGTGCACCGCCACCTGTAAGGGTGATACCTCTTTCTATAATATCTGCTGCAAGCTCAGGTGGAGTTCTGTCAAGAGTATAGCGGATGGCATCAAGAATCTGGTCAACAGGGTCTGCAAGCGCCTGACGAACCTGCTCACTTGTTATTTCAACAGATTTGGGAAGACCATCAATAAGATTTCTACCCTTAATTTCCATTGCTGCTTCGCCCTCATAAGGATAAGCAGAGCCTAATTTTATTTTAATATCCTCTGCAGAGCGCTCACCAATAAGAAGATTAAAGGTTCTTTTTACATAAGAAATAATTGCATCATCAAAGGTATCACCTGCAACCCTTACGGATTTTGAGGTAACAATATCACCAAGGGAAATAACTGCAACCTCACTTGTACCGCCACCAATGTCAACAATCATACTGCCTGTTGCATCAAGAACGGGAAGACCTGCACCAATTGCCGCAGCCATCGGTTCTTCAATAAGGCTCACATATCTTGCACCTGCACTTTTAGCCGCATCGTGAACAGCTCTTCTTTCAACCTCGGTTACACCTGAGGGAATGCAAATCATAACTCTCGCTCTATTGAAAGGTGAACCGCTGATTGCTCTTTTAATAAATGCCTTGAGCATATCGGAGGTCATATCAAAGTCTGCAATAACACCGTCCTTAAGAGGTCTTACGGCAGTTATTGAACCCGGTGTTCTGCCAATCATTTTTTTAGCGTCTGCGCCAACGGCAACAACTGTTTTAGGATTTGTTCTTTCATCAACTGCCACAACTGAGGGTTCTCTGATTACAATACCCTTACCCTTAACAAAAACAAGTGTATTGGCAGTACCTAAGTCAACGCCTATATCCTGTGAAAATAACATTTATATACATTCCTTTCGGATTATTTTTTTATTTATTCTTTCTGAAAATGTATGTTGTGAAAAACACTACCGCAGAAACAGTAACAATGGTAGCCCCTGCCGAAGTATCGCCATAGAAAGAAATCAGAAGTCCCGAAACACCGCAAACAATAGATATTATTACGGAAGACAATAAATACTGACGGGAGTTTTTTGCAATATTTCTTGCCGCTGCCGCAGGTAAAATCAGCAATGAGTTAATGAGAAGAATACCCACCCATTTTATTGACATCATTACAACAACTGCAACAACTATAACAAAAATATTCTCATAAACAGCAGTTTTAATACCTCTGCTTGCGGCAAGCTCTCTGTTTACGGATATAACAAGAAGCTTGTTATAGATAAGTGACCAAATTATTATTACAACTATTAAGGTGATAAACAAACTCAGAATTTCGGTTTCCGTTACGCTTAAAATATCACCGACAAGATAAGAACTGTATTTTGAAAAACTGCCACCGTAAGAAAGCACCAGCAAACCTACTGCAATAGAGGTTGAAGAAAATACACTGATAACCGTATCAGAAGATGTATTACCTTTATTTTTAACTCTTGTAATAATCAAAGCGAGAAAAACTCCGAACGCCACAAGGGAAATCATTTCATTTTTTATTCCCAGAAGTACACCCAGGGCAATTCCCGTAAAGGCGCTGTGACCCAGAGCGTCGGAGAAAAATGCCATTTTATTGTTTACTGCCATCGTTCCTAAAATACCCATAAGAGGTGCAATCAGAAGAACGGCAATAAAGGCATTAACCATAAATATATAATCTGCCCAAGAGAACGGCAAAGCAGAGCTTAATAAATCATAAATCAAATTCATTATTCCGCCTCCCCTTCAGCTAAACTATAAAAACTGCTTTTAAACTCGGGAGAATTGAAAACAGACCTTGCGTTACCGCTTTTAAGAACGGATTTATTGATAAGAACCACATTATCGGCAAAATCTCTCACAATACCTAAATCGTGAGAAACCATAGCAATTGCCATATGATAATTCTGCTTTAAATCCTTGATAACCTCATAGAATTTTTCGCTACCTGCCGCATCCACACCCGAAACGGGCTCATCCAACAGCAATAACTCGGGAAGTGGATATAAAGCATTGGCAAGCATAACCCTTTGAAGCTCACCCCCTGAAAGAGAGCCTAATTTTCTGTGCTTCAAATCCTTGCACCCAACCATACCGAGAGCATTATCAACTTCTTTTTTTATTTTCTTGTTTTTAAAGAAGCAAACAGGACTGTTTGTTCTTCCCACAAGAAGAAAATCCTCAACACTTATTGGTGCTGAACGGTCAAAATCCAGATGCTGAGGAACATAACCGATTGTTATATTATTTATTTTTTCACCATCGTGGGATTCATAAGAAACTGTACCCTCGTGATGAATTTCGCCGAGAATTGATTTAACAAGAGTTGTTTTACCTGCACCGTTAACACCGATAAGGGCGGTCAATTCTCCGCAATGAAGGTGGAATGAAACTGCCGAAAGCAAGACCTCGCCGCCTTTTTTTACGCCGATATTATCAACTTTTATTTTACAAAGACCGCAGCCGTTTTCGGAAGCCATTATTTCACCTCTTTCAAAATTATTCTGTAGTTATCTTTCATTATGTCTTCATAAGCCGTAAGCTCTTCTTCACCGCTTATAAAGGGATTTAAAACATAAATTTCTGTGTTTGTTTCCCTACCCAGTATTTCTGCGGAAGAACCGCTGTAATCCGGGGCAATAAACAAGGCTTTTATGTTATGATTTTTAATTTTATTGCTTAAACTCGCAAGCTCTTTTGCAGAAGGCTCGTAACCTTCATCGCTTTCAATGGTGGCTGAAATATTAAACCCTAAATCCAACGCCAAATACTCAAATGCACCATGAAAAGAAATTGTATTCAAAGCTTTTGAACCAGAAAGAACTGTTTTTTGTTCTTCTTGGAGAGCATCAAGTCTTTCAATATAATCCGAATAATTCTCTTCTATTTTGTTTTTATACCGGGGAAACTCTTTCACAAGTCCGTTTTTGATATTTTCAACCTGCTTTTTTGCGTTTTTCACCGAAAGCCATATATGAGAATTTTCGTGATGGTGATGCTCATTATGCTCGTCTTCGTGATGATGCTCTTCATCGCAAATAAGCTCAATATTCAATGAAGAGTCAATTACATTAAGATTTCCAACGCCTTCTAAAGCATCCTGAAGAAAGCTTTCCATACCTGCCCCGTTTATTATAAGAACCTGAGCATCGCTTAAAAGCTTGGCATCTTTTGCGGTCAGGGTATAATCGTGAAGGCATCCTGCACTTTGCTCTGCCATACATTCCACATTCACCTCTTCAATACCGTTCAAAAGGTTTAATGTGAATATATAAACGGGATAAAATGACGTTGCAACAGTTATTTTACCCTCTTGAGTTTTGGGTGTGTTCCCTGCGCACCCGCTGAAAATCAGCAAAGTTAATGCAAGGACCACACACATAAGCTTTTTCAAAAATTATCACCTTACCAATTTGAAATAATAGGGTGACTCTGAACCATACATACCTGTTTCAATCTTAACATAATATGTGCCCTCTTTAAGAGTCATAACACCTGTTGAAACAAGACCCTGGTTGAGGGAAGAGTCCACGGATTTAACAACATTTCCGTTTTCATCAACAATACTTGCAACCCAGGTAACTGAACTGTCCGTTACCTTTTCATGCCACAATTCAAGGCTTACATTTCTCTCTTCTGTTATTTCAAATTTGTAATAATCCTCATCGAAATCAACATCCGAGGAAATAATTGCACCATAATAATAGGTATTTGCCTGAATATATTTTGCAGCTTCCATACTGCCGTTAGGTTCAACTTCGAAGTCGCTTCTCTCGGTGAATGTCCACTGGCAAGTATAAGTTGCCGAATTATATGCCAAGGAATCCCCGTCAATAACGATATAATATTCACCTGCGGAAAGACCCATATTACTCAAATTATAACCTGAGCTGTTCCACTTCGAAATTTTCTTCATTATTTCAAGATATGTTCCGTCCTCTTGCTTCTGAAGGAGTCGGATATTCCAACCGTTTTTATCGCCCTCAAGCTCCTCATGAGAGAAAATAATATCTACAACACCCTCTGCAGGAACATTGATTTTATAGTAGTCCTTATCAAGACTTAAAAGTCGGTCTGCAAGAGAACCGCTTATTTCAATATTCTGAGGTAAATCTGTTGCAGTTTCAGGTGTGTCATTAAGCTCAAATTCATTATTAACAGCATTCTGAGAACCTAAAACAATGCTATATGTATCAGCAATAGCAGAAACATTTTCAACCTGAATATAATAAACATCTGCTTTAAGACCGATTTTGCCTGTTTTAATAAGTGTATCTGTAAGCTTCGAGGTAAAATCGCAGATAACCTCATCATTTTTATTAATAAGCTTTATATTCCAACCTGCTTTTGGGAAAGTAAGGTCATCGTGAACAAACGAGATATTTATACAACTATCCTGAGTAAGTTCAAAAACAAACCAATCGTTATCATAGCCATCAGTTTTTTGTGACGATGAAGCATACAAAGCTTTACCTATACCCAAAGGATTTGCAGTTTCTTTTGTGTCATTAAGCTCTTTTTCAAAGGTCTGAGATGGTGTGAAGGTTGTTACCAAGGTGAATTCTCCGTGAAGAATATCTGTCCCGGGGTCAACAACTACACAGTATGTACCTGGAGAAACACCTATTTCTCCCCAGTCTGATGTAACATCACTCCAGAAAGATTCAAAATATGTAATCTCCTTATATTCTCTTGTTTCGCCATCAGTTATTTTATAAAGAGTTACAACATAACCGCATTTAATTGAATCCAACATATTATCGTGGTCAAGCCTTACACTTAATGCGCCGTCTCTTTCAACATCAAACACATAAGCCTCATAATCATCTCTTGACTCAATTGTTCCTATTACTGTTGAATTCTTGGTGATTTTTGTTGGAGTGTTCATATTAAACATTCCGTCTGTTACATTGTTTGCCATACCCACAGCGCATAACACGGCAGTTATAACTACCGCAACAATTGCAACAACAATTATTTTCACCTTTCGTTTATTCATCTGATAAACTCCTTTTAAGAATCATTTTCAATTCATTTAAAGCTTCTTCATAATCGGGCTCTGTATCTGTGTTAGAACACAAAACAGAACCTGCCAACTCCATATTTAAAATAGTAAACGCGCACTTCAGATTTTTCTCCATATCTGCAGCTGCATTTTCACCATTGCGACCTGCGGCAACAAGAAGAATTCCTTTTCTGCGTTTTTTTATGGGTTGCATTTTCCCATTTTTATAAAAAGTGGTGTAATAAACCTGAAATCTGTCAATCAATGCCTTAACCGGCGCTGAAAAGCTGCCGTTATAAACAGGGCTTGAAAATAAAATAATGTCAGCAGTTTCAAACACATTGAAAAACTCATCCAAATCTCTGTGAACGCATTTTCCGTTGGCTTCACAATAATTGCACCCATTGCAGAAAGCAAAATTTTCTGAACAAGCATCAAAAATATCCACATCGATATTGTTGATATCTTTTACCGCTTCTTTCCATATTGAGTTTGTTATGCTTCCCTTTCGGCAAGAGCCTTTAACAATTAAAATTTTCCTTCTCATTTCACTAATTCTTCACCACAGTATTTGCAGAACAATCTGCCATCTGCAGTTTCATAGAAAAGGTGGGGAAGATAATCCTCCTCAGATGTTATACAATCGGGCTTGCCGCAAAATTCTTCGTGAGTTGACTCTTCAAACTCAGGCTTAATTGCTCTGCCCATTCTTGTTTTGGTTGCTCTTGAAAGAATCGCCATGCAAGAATCAATATATCTGTTGAAGCCGTTGAAATATTTTGCTCTTCATCGCCATCAACTGA
>SVOP01000134.1 GCA_015066325.1 Oscillospiraceae bacterium | reverse complement strand
AAATTGACAAATATTATTCCACAAAAGGACTTTTATTCTTTTTATAGTGAGTATAGTTTTTACATTTATTCCAAGCCTTTGGAACTAAAAGGAAAAGAGTCTGAAACCAAAAAGTACTATAAAAAATTAGAAGAAATTTTCGTGTTTGTTGCGACTGAATTACTGCGAAACGGAAAAGACGCCTTCAGAAAAAAATATATAGAAAATAATAGTGAGGAGATTTCCAAAAAAGACTTTTTGGAGAAATACCAAAAATCTACAATTATGTAATAGCGTACATATTGATATGAAAAAACAGTTGAATACATAAGATTACCTATGTAGAAAGCCATATCTGTTTTATAGGTGTATCGCATAATTAAAACACAAAAACAAATTGATATGAGGAGGTGAAGATAATGGCTGAATATATTCTTAAGGTTCCGGATATGGATGATTGCCCTAAATCCGACAATGTTATTAAAAAAGATGAGTGTATTTATTGTGAATTTTTTGAAGGAAAAAAAGAATACAATGAATTATCTTGTGTTATGTGTTCGTTTAGTGAAAAATAAATTTATTTTTAGGCCTTGACAAAAAATATAATCCGCGCTAATATAACAGTCCACCCTTGGAGAAGGTGGTGCGATATCGAAGTGTGTGAACAGTTCAGCACACTCGTGAGACTGGCTTGAAAAAGCATTCCAAACATAATAAATTTATGAGTCTTACAGCTAGAGCTTAAGTGAAACTGGTTTTCAAACTAAGCTTTATCTGTGGGGCTCATTTTGTTTTTTATCACAGAAATAATATTAAAAAGGTGTTGACGATAAATATGGCTCAAAGTCGATATAGCTATCCTGTAAGGATAGGCAAGCATATTGTTTGTATATACAAACAGCTTGTCGGGGTGAGCCCCGAACCCCCATACTTTCTTTTTACGGAAAAAGAAAGTATGCAAAGAAAAACGAAATTTAATTAAGTAGTGGTTAAATGCCACAGAAAGCGAGGTTCAAAATTAAGACTAATAAAACAAAAGTAATTGCTATGAGATTCAGAGAATCTGATTACGCAGCAATTAAGAAAAAAGCAACAAAGGTGAATATGAACTTCACCGAGTTTGTAACACTATCAGCTCTCGATAAACAGATAGTTGTTATCGATGGTTTGAGCGAAGTGTTGAAAGAGCAGAAAGCTATCGGTAGGAACATAAATCAGCTGACTACTCTCTGCAATATGGGTAAGATAACCTGCCCTGACCTGCAAGAAGTAAAGCAGAAATATACTCAGATGTTAGCTGTTCTGAATGAGATTGTCAGGAGGTGTTGTTAATGGCTACCTTCGTTGCAATTCCTGAAAAAACACAGACAGCTAATGCTATGAAACGAGTGCTGAATTATGTTATGCAGGACAAGAAAACCAACTACAACGGAGCTAATCTTGTAAGCAGTCAGAACTGTGTTCCCGAGTCAGCATACGAGGAATTCATGGCAACCAAAAACAGTTTTGGAAAAGCTAAGGGTGTATTTTTCAAACAGTATGTTCAATCCTTTAAACCCGATTGTGGTGTTACTCCGCAGACAATACATAGGATTGGTCTGGAGTTAGCGCAAGCCTTTGATGGCTTCGAGGTTGTGGTTGCAACTCACATTGACCGAGACCACTGGCACAATCATTTCGTAGTGAATTCTGTAAACTGTGAAACAGGTTACAAAATTCAAATTAACGAAAAAGGGTTAGAAGAACTGCGTCGCAAGTCAGATGAGATATGCGAGCGATATGGTTTGGAAACACTAAAGCCATACGAAAAACCAGAGCAACGCTCTATGAATCAAAAAGAATACAGAGCAGCTCTTCGTGGTAATAGTAAAAAATTAAAGCTTGCAAATGCAATTGATTATGCGGTTGCTGTGAGCAGAACCAAGAAACAGTTCATTGATGAAATGAGCAAGCTTGGATATGGTGTGAAATGGGTTGATAGTTACAAATACATCACCTACACGACGCCTGATGGACAACGATTCAGAGATAATCGTTTACCCGAAAATAAATATTTAAAATCAAACATGGAGGTATTATTTAATTATGGATATGAAAAAATTAAGACAACTGAATCCGATAGAATCCGTGACGAAAGAAACGGTGAAATCATTGACAGAACCGATACAACCGATGTACTTAATGCTGAAACCGGAGCAGTACAATCTGATAGCGAAGCACATTTCGTTGACTGGGAAAGCCATTGCAGAGAACACGGTTTCGATATCAAAGTTGCCGACCCAAGAAACTTTGGATCAGATAGTAGAGGAAACAATGAAATCTTATCTGTGGAAAATGATGGATTCGGCAACAGGCAAAATGGACTCAATGGAGTATTCAGTGACGAACGAATTATCGAAGCAGACGGATTCGTTGAGGAGATTAGTTCGAGACGAGGTTCGGAATATGCTGATGGATTTGAAAGCCAACGATTTGACTCACTGGAAAAGCAAGGTGAAATGGGCATTGATTGGGGCAACCTTGCCGTCAGTGGCTTGTATCTTGCTGCTGACCTTGCAATGATAGGCGAAACTGATAAGGAAGGAGGTAAGAAGAAATATGTTAAGGAACGCAAAAACAAACATAAGAAAAAGCAAACTCAGGAAGATGATGACAGCATGCAGCTTAGTATGTAAAGAAATCTTCAGGGCGATAAATAACCGCTGTGGTTCCTATAAAGGAACTAAAAGCGGTCTCCCAAAGCATGAACTTGAAATCCTCGCAAGGCATTTCTTGCCACAGATTCAAGCCTTTTTCCAAAGTGAAGAAGGACGCAAGGAGTATGCCGCCTGGCAACATGAACAAGCCTTGTTAAAGGCACAGAAAGCCAATAACAAAGCATAAAGAATGGGCAGAGAGCGAAAGCTCTCTGCCTCAATCTTTTTATTTCAAAATTATATAGGTTGTAGGTAAAACCCCGTTGCCATTATAGGGGAACAAAATGTTATTTTCTACAAGAGTACCAACAGGCATTGAAATTGCTTCCTCAAATATTCTGAAATATGCCATCTGATAAGCCTGAGATTTCAAGTGGACAGGTATATAGTTTTTAATTATCTTTGATGCGTCGTTCATTATTGCATTAGCATTTTGTTCAACCAATTCAACAGTAGAGTTGAACCGACTCAAAAATTGCTCAAATTCTTCTTTTGTGAACACAGGAACATTAACTGCAAGTTTACCGTTATCATTAAGAACATAGCCTTTTTTTACAAGCTCAGCAACAGCAACATTCTCAAATTCATTATCGAAGTCGGTTTTACCTTTCGCAATATCAATAAAAACATTTGTAAAACTTTTTGAGGAATAAAAACTGTGATGTACCATATCGCCGTTAATGGTAAAATCAAAGAATTGTACTCTGTCACCATTTTCATTTTCTGTG